>NZ_JAIVFN010000006.1 GCF_030015065.1 Xanthobacter autotrophicus
GGGGAGGGGGCAGAACCACTCCCCCTTCCCTCAAGGGCGGAACAGGACCCCACCGGTCATGGGCGCGGGCGCACCGGTGGTGGTCGGATAGGTCAGCGGCAGGCCCTTGAGGGCGCGGGCGGCGAGAAAGCCGAAGGCGTGGGCCTCCAGCGCGTCGGCGGACCAGCCCACCTTGTCCGCCGTGCGCACCTCCGCCCCCAGCCGCGCCGCCAGCATGGCCAGCAGCGTCGGGTTGCGGGCGCCGCCGCCGGCGACGATCCAGCTTTGCGGCGGCCGGGGCAACAGCTGAACCAGCGCCGCCACGCTCGCCGCCGTGAGGGCGGTGAGCGTCGCCGCCCCGTCCTCCAGCCCCATGCCGGCAAGCCCCATGCGCTCGCCCACGAACAGGCGGAAATCGTTGCGATCCAGCGATTTCGGCGGCGGCTGGCGGAAGAAGGGGTGCTCCAGCACCTCGGCGATGCGCGTCTCGTCCACGGTGCCGCGCGCCGCCGCGCGGCCGTCCGCATCGAAGGGCACTTTCGTGCGGGCGAAGAGGAAATCGTCGATCAGCGCATTGCCCGGCCCGGTGTCGCAGGCCACAGGCGGGGCGTCACCGTCGATGACGGTGACATTGGCGACCCCGCCCACATTCAGCACCGCCACCGGATGGGGCAGCGCGAGGCGCCGCACCAGCGCACGGTGGAACACCGGCACCAGCGGCGCCCCCTGCCCGCCCGCCGCCACGTCGGCGGCGCGAAAATCCGCCATCACCGGCACGCGCAGGCTTGCCGCCAGCCGTTCCCCCGCGCCGATCTGCACCGTGAGGCGGGCGTCGGGGCGGTGGAACACGGTCTGGCCGTGGAAGCCCACGAGGTCGATGCCGGACGGGGTGAGGCGCAACTGGTCGAGAAGCTGGCGCACCGCCTGCGCGTGGAGGTCGGTGATGCGGATCTCGGCCTCGCGCAGCACGCCGGGCCGGTCGGTGCGATGGTTGAGGCCGCGCGCATCCTCCATGGCCAAAACCAGCAGCGCCCGCGTCTGCGCATCATAGGGGCAGGTGAGCGCGGCGCCGAGCCACTGCACCTCTTCGCCGTCGGTGTCGATCAGGGCGGCGTCGATGCCGTCCATGGACGTGCCGCTCATCAGGCCCACCACACGCATCCGCTCACCCCCAAAACGCGCGCCCTGTGCAATCTTGCGCCGGACCTGATACACCACCGCACCTTTCCGGCGCGTGAGCGCCCGCCCCAAGACCGATCCAAGAAACCGATCCAAAAGACCGATTGACGCGATGACCTCCCAGACCTTCCGCTCCGACTTCCTGCGCACGCTCCATGAGCGCGGCTACATCCACCAGTGCTCGGACCTCGAGCGCCTCGACGCCAAGGCCGCGGAAGGACCCATCACCGCCTATATCGGCTTCGATGCCACCGCCTCCAGCCTCCATGCCGGGCACCTGCTCTCCATCATGATGCTGCGCACGCTCCAGCGCACCGGGCACAGGCCCATCGCGCTCATGGGCGGGGG
The DNA here is from genome assembly GCF_030015065.1 of Xanthobacter autotrophicus. Taxonomy (GTDB): domain Bacteria; phylum Pseudomonadota; class Alphaproteobacteria; order Rhizobiales; family Xanthobacteraceae; genus Xanthobacter; species Xanthobacter autotrophicus_D. Next base: position 1,507 of record NZ_JAIVFN010000006.1, read on the forward strand.
CACCACCAAGATCGGCGATCCGTCCGGCAAGGACGAGGCCCGCAAGATGCTGACCGACCAGCAGATTTCGGACAACATCGCCTCCATCCGCAAGGTGTTCGCGCGCTTTCTCGATTTCGATCGCGGCGCCATCATGGAGAACAATGCGGCCTGGCTCGACGAGCTGAAATACATCCCGCTTTTGCGCGAGGTGGGGCCGCACTTCACCATCAACCGCATGCTCACCTTCGATTCGGTGAAGCTCAGGCTGGAGCGCGAGCAGCCGCTCACCTTCCTCGAATTCAACTACATGATCCTGCAGGCCTACGACTTCGTGGAGCTGAACCGGCGCCACGGCTGCATTCTGCAGATGGGCGGCTCGGACCAGTGGGGCAACATCGTCAACGGCATGGAGCTGGGCCGGCGCATGCACGGCGCCGACCTGTTCGCCCTGACGACGCCGCTGCTCACCACCTCCTCCGGCGCCAAGATGGGCAAGACCGCCGGCGGCGCGGTGTGGCTCGATGCCGACCTGCTCTCGCCTTACGAATACTGGCAGTACTGGCGCAATGCCGGCGACGCGGACGTGGAGCGCTTCCTGAAGCTCTTCACCGAGCTGCCTTTGGACGAGATCGCCCGCCTTGCCGCCCTCGAGGGGCAGGAGATCAACCTCGCCAAGGAGGTGCTTGCCACCGAGGCCACCGCTTTGCTGCACGGCCGGGAAGCCGCGGAGAAGGCGAAGGAGACCTCCCGCGCCACCTTCGCCGACGGCGCGCTGGCCGTCGATCTGCCCACGGTGGAGGTGCCGCGCGACCGGCTGGCCGAGGGGCTCGGCGTCGCCAACGCCTTCGTGGAAGCCGGCCTCGTCGCCTCCACCAGCGAGGCGCGCCGCCAGATCAAGGGCGGCGGCCTGAAGGTGAACGACGCCGCCGTCGCCGACGAGAAGGCGACGCTCGACCTCGGCGCGCTGACGCCGGAGGGCGTGGTGAAGCTCTCGTTGGGCAAGAAGAAGCACGTGCTGCTGAAGCCGGTGTGAGGGCGGCTTCCGCGTCCCCCGACCCGGCCTGGCGCCCCCTCATCCCTCTCCTTTTTGGGGGCGAGGGGATAAGGCGGTTCTTTCCCGTCGTCATGCCCGGCCTTGTGCCGGGCATGACGACGTGCCGCTTGCCCTCCGTTTTGGAGCCTTGCGCCCAGCCCGACAGCGTGGACGGCCGGGTCAAGGCCGGCCATGACGGCCTGAAGTCTTCCTGCCCTCCGCAGGGCGGCCGGGAGCGGAGCGGCTCCCGGTCAAGGGGACCACGCACCGGCGGCCCTCCCTCCTTCGGCCACAAAGTCGCGGGATTGACGGGGCGCGGGCGCTCGGTTACGCGCCAGCCCTTCGCACAGCCTCCCGGAAAGAACGCCTGCGCCCCATGGCCGACACCGCCCTGAAACCGTCGCCCCGTATTTCCTTCGTCTCGCTGGGCTGCCCCAAGGCGCTGGTGGATAGCGAACGCATCGTCACCCGCCTGCGCGCGGAAGGCTACGAGCTGACCAAGACCCACCAGGGCGCCGACCTCGTGGTGGTGAACACCTGCGGCTTCCTCGACAGCGCCAAGGCCGAAAGCCTCAACGCCATCGGCGAGGCGCTGGCCGAGAACGGCAAGGTGGTGGTCACCGGCTGCATGGGGGCCGAGCCGGAGGAGATCCGCGCCGCCCATCCCGGCGTGCTCGCCATCACCGGCCCGCAGCAATATGAGAGCGTGCTCGCTGCCGTGCACGAGGCGGTGCCGCCGGCCCACGACCCCTTCCTCGACCTCGTGCCTGCCGAGGGCGTGAAGCTCACGCCCCGCCACTACGCCTATCTCAAGATTTCCGAGGGCTGCTCCAACCGCTGCACCTTCTGCATCATCCCCAGGCTGCGCGGCGACCTGGTCTCGCGCCCGGCGGGGGACGTGCTGCGCGAGGCCGAGCGGCTGGTGAAGGCGGGCGTGAAGGAACTGCTTGTCATCTCGCAGGACACCTCGGCCTATGGCGTGGACCTGCGCTACGCCGCCAGCCCGTGGGGCGACAGGGAGGTGGCGGCCCGCTTCCTCGATCTCGCCGGCGCGCTGGGGGACCTTGGGGCATGGGTGCGCCTGCACTATGTCTATCCCTACCCGCACGTGGATCAGGTGATGGAACTGATGGCCGCCGGCAAGGTGCTGCCCTATCTCGACATCCCCTTCCAGCATGCGAGCCCCACCGTGCTGAAGCGCATGAAGCGCCCAGCCTCGCAGGAAAAGACCCTCAACCGCATCCAGGCGTGGCGCGCGGCGGTGCCGGACCTGACCCTGCGCTCCACCTTCATCGTCGGCTTCCCCGGCGAGACCGAGGCCGAGTTCGAGGAGCTGCTCGGCTTCCTCGAAGAGGCCGAGATCGACCGCGCCGGCTGCTTCAAGTTCGAGCCGGTGCGCGGGGCCGATGCCAATGCGCTGGAAAACCCCGTCCCCGACGAGATGAAGGCCGAGCGCTACGACCGCTTCATGCGCACCCAGCAGAAGGTTTCCGCCCGGCGCCTCAAGCGCAAGGTGGGCACCCGCCAGAGCGTGATCATTGATACGGTGACCCCCGACGGCGGCATCGGCCGCACCAAGGGCGACGCGCCGGAGATCGACGGTACGGTGAAGGTGTTCGCCCGCCGCCCCCTGCGCGTGGGCGAGATCGCCACTGTGAAGATCGAGGCCGCCGGGCCCTATGACCTCTCCGGCACGGCCGTGGGGTTCTGAGGGCCGATCCGATCGCTGAACGTTCCGGACCCGCCGACCCGCCCGCCCCCCTTCACGGCGCGGGCGGGATGACCACGCCGCCGGAGAAGCCCTGTATGGTCCATTCATAGGGCGCGGCGCTGGTGCGGAAATTGCCGAGGCGCGGCGCCGCGAGGTCGAGAATATCGACGATCACGACCGTCCACATGAACATCAGCAGCACCACGAGCAAAGGCTTGCTCCTCCCCCTCAGTCCGAGCTGGTAGCCGACCGAAGCCGTGCTCAGTAGCGTCATCAGGATCAGAAGCCAGAACAGCTGGGGTGGCAGTCGCGTCTCCATGGCGAGCCGCTCGGCGGTGCTCATGTCGAACGTATCGTTGATCGCCGCCATCAGCGAGGCCGACACCGGATTGGGCTGCTCCCGGACGATGGCCGCCACGTGCCCCCATATGGTTGACTGCAACGCGCTGGTCTTCTGGTTCAGCGCATTGATCCGGGCCGTGTCGAGGCCGGCCGTCACGAAGTCCGCGCGGACCTTCGTGTACTGCTCCAGCAGGGTGGCGATCGCCTCGGCGCGGGGCGTCCCGACCGCCTTGGCCCGCAGCCAGGCGGTGCCGATGGCGTTGGCCTCGGCGAGCGTTCCCGTGCGGCGCTCGCTGAACCTTGTGTTGGCGAAGGACAGCGTCAGCGCCAGCACGAAGGCCATCAGGGCCAGCATGCCGCCGACGACCACGCCCACGCCCTCCATCTGCGTCGTCGCCCGGGCCTTCTCCCGCCGCCCCATAAAGACGCCGATCCTGTGGGCGACGAGCTGGGCCACAAGCAACAGCGCCCCGAAAGCGACAATGCTCTGCTCGGCAATTCCGGCAAGAAACGCCATCGCCCCGCCTCCCGGCCTGCCGCTCCTCGTCGCGCCCTGGGGCGCTTTCGCGATTGGCCTATTGCGGGGGCCGGTTGTCAATCAAAGTCCGGCGAGAGGGTATTTATGCACCGCGCTGCGTATCCGCCTCACGCCGGCTCGTGCGCCATGCCGGCCACCACCGCGTCGAGCAGGTCCCCGGCAGCGGCGATCTGCGCCTCCGTCACGTCGAGGGACGGCAGGAACGCCAGCACCTCGCCGATGGCGCGCACGCTCACGCCCCGCTGCCCCAGCTGTTCCGCAAGCGCCTCCGCCTCGGCGGGGCCGATGCAGACAAGGCCCTGCATCAGGCCCGTGCCAACGACGTTGCAGAACAGGTCGGTCCGGCGCCAGCGCAGGGGGGTGAGCCGGTCCTCCAGCTGCCAGCCCAGCGCCTGGATCCGCCCCTCGAAGCCGGGCGCCAGCGCCGCGGCGAGGATGTCGCGTGCGAAACCCAGCGCCTCATCGGCCACGGACGGGCGGCCATTGGGCAGCGCGCGCGCCCATTTCGCGGTGAGCACCAAGGCGGCCAGCGGCAGGCCGGCGCCCTCGCCCACCAGCATCAGATCCGGCGTCACGCCGGTCCATTCATGGGCGAAGGCCATGCCGGTGCGCCCGAGGCCGGCGTCGGTCTCGTCGAAGACCAAAGCGATGCCATATTCGTCCGCTGCCTCGCGCAGCTCGGCGAGGAAGGAGCCCGGCAGCATCTCGATGCCCGCCGCAAGCCGCACCGGGGCGACGAACAGGCCCGCCGTCCTCGGCCCGATGGCGGCGCGCACCGCGCCGATCTCGTCGGGCATGCGGCTGACCTCCGCATCGCCGGCAAATTCCGGCGGCAGCGGCGCATCCCCGGCGCAGACCAGCAATTCCCGCCGCTTGGGCCGTCCGGCGACGCGGTGCTGGGCGCGGACGGTGTCGAGGATCACCCGTCGCGCCGCGGCGGCCGAGGGCAGCAGCACCGCCGTGTCGCCGAAGGAGTGGGCGACGAGGAGGTCCACGAGCCCGCCCGCATCCGGGGCGGCCGCCTGCTCCAGAGGCGCAGGTGCCCCGACGAGACACGCGCCGGAAAAATCGACGGGCGCGGCGCCTTCCTCGGGCGGTTCTGGCGCAAGTGTGGACATGACACCTCCGGCGCCGACATCCGCCGGCGGCTTCAACGACAGCGTGCGCCCGCAGGGGGGCGGCCTCAAGCGGTCACAGCACCGCAGGGCCGGCGGCGGCCGGCCCGGCCCCTCCCCCTGCGCCGGACTGAAACCGCCCGGCTCAATCGTACTTCAGGTACGAGAAACGCAGATCGTGCTGGGGCGTGCCCTCCAGCGGAGCGTCGGGCGCAGCGCCCGGCTGCCACATCACCACCTCCTCGATCTTCTGCGCCAAAGCGAAGTCGCGCACGGTGATGCCCTTGGCGTCGTGGGACTGGAGGCGCACCTCCACCCAGGCGTAGGAGGCTGTGAGGTCGGGATGATGCCAGGCCGCCTCGGCGAGATGGCCCACGGCGTTGATCACCATAAGCGTGCCCTTCCAGCTGTTGGTCTTGTAGGTGCGACGGATCCAGCCGTCCTCCAGGCGCCAGTGGGGAAGATCCGCCTTCAGGCGGGCCTCGATCTCCTCCGGGCTGAACGTCTTCTTGCGGTCGATGGTCTGGCTTTGGGTGGTCATATGCGGTCTCCCGAAGCCGGCGCGGCGGCACGGTTGGAAACGAAACGCAGGATTGATCTGCCACAGGGCGCGGGGCGCCGGCGAATGCTGTATATCCACAACGCCGCAGGGCCCGCCGCGCCGGTGCGCGGGCCGCAGCCGATGGGAGCATCATGTCGACCCCTCTCGCCGTTTTCGTCAACATGCTCATCGTGATCGCCACGGTCGCCGCCATGGAAGGGGTGGCGTGGGCCGCGCACAAATATGTCATGCACGGCTTCGGCTGGGGCTGGCACAAGTCGCACCACGAGCCACGCGAGGGCGTGTTCGAGCGCAACGACCTTTATGCGCTGCTGTTCGCCGGCATCGCCATCGCCCTCATCTACGCGTTCCGCAATGGCGGCGCGCTGCTGTGGGTGGGCGTGGGGATGACGGTCTACGGCTTCCTCTATTTCTTCGTGCACGACGGCATCACCCACCAGCGCTGGCCATTCCGCTACGTGCCGCGCAACGGCTATCTCAAGCGCCTGGTGCAGGCCCACCGGCTGCACCACGCGGTGGAAGGCAAGGCGGGCTGCGTCTCCTTCGGCTTCATCTATGCGCCGCCGCCGGCCGCCCTGAAAGCGAAGCTGAAGAAGCTCCATGGCGGCAGTCTGAAGCACAACGAGGCGGCGGAATAGGCGCCTTCGGCCTCCTCCCGTTCCCTGCACCACACCCCCCAGACGAAAAGAGGCGGCCGAAGCCGCCTCTTTCTTTTTGTCGGGTGCCGGCGCGGCGCTCAGGCCTTCACCAGCGGCAGCTTGGGAACCGGGCTGCCGGAGCGGCCGGGGCCGCCCGACTTCGGCCCCTTCGGCCCGCTCTTGGGGCCCTTGGGGCCGGGCCGGGAGGCCTTGGCCTTGGCCGCCGGCTTGCGGCGCTTGGCCGGCTCCGGCGCGATCTTGTCCGGCTTGGGGGTGACGGGGCCCTCGGGGAACTCGAAGCCGAGCTTCGAGTCCGTGCCCTCGCCTTCCACCACCACGCGGACATGGCCGCCATTCTTCAGCGCGCCGAACAGGACGAGGTCGGCGAGGGGCGTCTTGATGTGCTCCTGGATCACGCGGGCCATGGGCCGCGCGCCCATCTGCTCGTCGTAGCCGCGATCCACCAGCCACGCGCTCGCCTCGTCGGAGAGCTCGATGGTGACATTGCGGTCCGCCAGCTGGGCCTCCAGCTGGAGCACGAACTTCTCCACCACCTGGGTGATGACCTCGGGCGGGAGATGGCCGAACGGGATCACCGCGTCGAGCCGGTTGCGGAACTCCGGCGCGAAGGTCCGGTTGATGGCCTCCGAATCGTCGCCCTCGCGCTTGGTGCGGGTGAAGCCGTAGGCGGGCTTCGCCAGATCCGCGGCGCCCGCATTGGTGGTCATGATCAGGATCACGTTGCGGAAGTCGATCTGCTTGCCGTTGTGGTCGGTGAGCTTCCCGTGGTCCATCACCTGCAGCAGGATGTTGAAGAGGTCCGGATGGGCCTTCTCGATCTCGTCCAGCAGCAGCACGCAGTGTGGGTTCTGGTCCACCCCGTCGGTGAGCAGGCCGCCCTGGTCGAAGCCCACATAGCCGGGAGGCGCGCCGATGAGGCGGCTCACGGTGTGGCGCTCCATATATTCCGACATGTCGAAGCGCAGCAGCTGCACGCCCAGGATGGAGGCGAGCTGCTTGGCCACTTCCGTCTTGCCGACGCCGGTGGGCCCGGAGAACAGGTAGGAGCCGATGGGCTTCTCCGGCTCACGCAGGCCCGCGCGGGCGAGCTTGATGGAGGCGGCGAGGGCGTCGATGGCCTTGTCCTGCCCGTAGACCACGCGCTTGAGGGTGGTGCGCAGGTTGGCCAGCACCTCGGCATCGTCCTTGGAGATGGTCTTGGGCGGGATCCGCGCCATGGTGGCGATGGTCGCCTCGATCTCCTTCAGGCCGATGGTCTTCTTGCGCTTGGCCTCGGGCAGCAGCATCTGCGCCGCGCCGCTCTCGTCGATCACGTCGATGGCCTTGTCGGGCAGCTTGCGGTCGTGGATGTAGCGGGCCGAGAGTTCCACCGCCGCCTTGATGGCGTCGTTGGTGTAGCGCAGCTTGTGGTAATCCTCGAAATAGGGCTTGAGGCCCTTGAGGATCTCGATGGCGTCGGGCACGGACGGTTCGGCCACGTCGATCTTCTGGAACCGGCGCACCAGGGCCCGGTCCTTCTCGAAATACTGGCGGTATTCCTTGTAGGTGGTCGAGCCCATGCAGCGCAGGCTGCCGGAGGCGAGCGCCGGCTTCAGAAGGTTGGACGCGTCCATGGCCCCGCCCGAGGTCGCGCCGGCACCGATGACCGTGTGGATCTCGTCGATGAACATGATGGCGTTCGGATAGGCCTCGATCTCCTTCACCACCTGCTTCAGGCGCTCCTCGAAGTCGCCGCGATAGCGGGTGCCGGCGAGCAGCGCGCCCATGTCGAGGGCGAACACGGTGGCGGTGGCCAGCACCTCCGGCACGTCGCCGTCATTGATGCGCTTGGCGAGGCCCTCGGCGATGGCGGTCTTGCCCACGCCCGGGTCGCCCACGAACAGCGGGTTGTTCTTCTGCCGGCGGCACAGCACCTGGATGGTGCGGGTGATCTCGGCGTCGCGGCCAATGAGCGGGTCGATCTTGCCCTCGTGCGCCTTCTTGTTGAGGTTCACGCAATAGGCGTCGAGCGCGTCCGCTTTCTTCTGCTTGTCGTCGCCGGACTTGGTCTCGGTCTCCTCGTCGGCGCCGCGCACGGGGCGGCTCTCGGACATGCCGGAGCGCTTGGCGATGCCGTGGGAGATGTAGTTGACCGCGTCGTACCGCGTCATGTCCTGCTCCTGCAGGAAATAGGCGGCATGGCTCTCGCGCTCGGCGAAGATGGCGACGAGCACGTTAGCCCCGGTCACCTCCTCCCGGCCGGAGGACTGCACGTGGATGACCGCGCGCTGGATGACGCGCTGGAAGCCCGCGGTGGGCTTGGAATCGTCGGAGCCGGACTGGACGAGATTCTCCAGCTCCGTGTCCACGTATTCGATGAGATTGCGACGGAGCTTCTCCATGTCGACGTTGCAGGCCCGCATGACGGCGGCGGCGTCCTGATCGTCCACCAGGGAGAGAAGCAGATGCTCGAGGGTCGCGTATTCGTGGTGGCGTTCGTTGGCGAGGGCCAGAGCGCGATGGAGCGACTGTTCGAGGCTGCGTGAGAAAGTAGGCATCGACACCTCGTTTCGCGCGTCGCTCCCGGCCCTCGGAGACCCCGCCGGCTTGAGGAACGCGTGCGCCATTCACACAAACTTCGTACCGGATGCCGCAGTGCGCAAGCCCCTCCTGCGCGGGAAAAACGCTTCCCTTAGCCGCCGCCCGTCCGCAGCACAAGACACGACCTCGCATTCCGGGCCGCGCGGAACCCGGAACATGGCCATCACGAATTGTCGCGGAAGCCCCGGTCGGCTTTGCGCCGGCTTACTTCTTCTCCATCACGCACTGGAGCGGATGCTGGTGCTTGCGGGCGAAATCCATCACCTGCGTCACCTTGGTCTCGGCGACCTCATAGGTGAAAACGCCGCACTCCCCCACACCGTGATGGTGGACGTGAAGCATGATGGTGTTCGCCTGGTCGCGGTTCTTGTTGAAGAAGCGCTCCAGCACATGCACCACGAACTCCATGGGCGTGTAGTCGTCGTTCAGCAGCAGCACCCGGTAGAGCGAGGGCCGCTTGGTTTGCGGCTTGGTGCGCGTGATGACCGCCGTGCCGGGACCCTCGCCGCCCTTGCGGGGCGGCGTGTCGGGGCCGGCCATGGCCGGTACCTGAAAATTGGAGATTGAAATATTCATCATGTCCGTCGCGCCCTGTTCCGCTGCTCCGGCCGTCGCACGGAGTTTGGCGCAGCTCCCTGAATGATGGGAATAATAGGAAACGCTCGGCCTCTTCGCCAGTGCCGCGCCGTCACGACGGCGCGCGGAGCCCTGCATGCGCGGCCGGGCGCACCTGCGCGGAGCCACCAACGACGAAGGCCCGGCACTGGGCCGGGCCTTGTGACGCAACACCTGTACGCAACTGTTACGCATCTACGCATGGCTCCCAAGGGAGCCGGCGCGCCGGGGGACGCGAGGACAACCTCCCGGCGCAACGCCCGGTACGGGCGAAATCAGTGGCCTCAGCCGGGGAACTTGAAGGCGGACTTGCCGAAGCTCGCCTCGAAGGGCTTGTAGGCTTCCTTCGCCAGCTCGGTGTAGAGCTCGCCGAGCTTGGTGGCCTGGGCCACGGCGCCTTCATAGGCCGTCTTCAGGTAGGACTGCTGGATCTCGATCGCCTGCTCGACGGTCTTGGCACCGAGCAGCTTCTCGAGGGCAGCGGTGCCCTGCTCGAAGGAGGTCTTGGTGTAGTCGGCGATTTCCACCGCGATCGCCTGGGCGCTCTTGGAGAGCGTGCCGAAGCTCTTCATGGCGGATTCGATGTTGTCCTTGCTGATCTTCTGCAGCTCTTCAGCAGTCTGAACCATTGGGAGTCCCCTTTTGCCGGCGAATGGGGCCGGCCCCGCGCAGAGTGGTTATTGCCTCCGCTCGGTTGTGGATAATATGCACTGCAGCACGCCCGTCAAGCGTTTTTGTGCACCGCACAATATGGCAACGCTGCCAGGTTTACGCCTTGGTAACTCCGCGTTTTTAGGCTCAGGACTCGGTCGCTTCCCCCAAACCTCGGTGCGACGCACAAGCCTTTCACGAGGCTCCCAGGTCACAACGGGCGCGGGAACTGGATCGGGTTTGCGACCTTGGACACGGGACAAATGTGCATGCGTAGATCGTCGGCCGGCCTCTCCTTCACCACGAAAGCCCTTGCTTTTGCGGTGCTTGCGGCGTTTTCGCTGACCGCTCCGGCGGCCGAGGCGAAGCCCCGCAAGAAGGCCCAGGTCGAGCGGTCCAAGGAGCGCTCCAAGCCGCGCTCCCGGCAGATCGCCAGTCCTCAGGACAACGACGACGCCAGCCGCTGGCGCTACGGCTCCTCCGCCATCATCGTGGACGCGAATACCGGCAAGACGCTCTACGAGGACAATGCGGACGCCCTGCGACATCCTGCCTCAGTCACCAAGATCATGACCCTTTACCTCCTGTTCGAGCAGCTGGAGGCGGGCAACCTGAAACTTGACAGCGACCTGCAGGTTTCGGCCAAGGCGGCGTCGCAGCAGCCGTCCAAGCTCGGGGTCAGGCCCGGCTCCACCATCGAGGTGGAAGACGCCATCAAGGCCCTGGTGACGCGCTCGGCCAACGACGTGGCGGTGGTGATCGCCGAGAACCTCGGCGGCACCGAATCCGAATTCGCGGAGATGATGACCCGCAAGGCGCGGGCGCTGGGCATGAGCCGCACCGTGTTCCGCAACGCCTCCGGCCTGCCCAATCCCAACCAGGTGACCACCGCGCGAGACCTCTCCATCCTCGGCCGCGCGGTGCAGGACCGCTTCCCCAAGCAGTACAAGTATTTTGCCACCCGCACCTTCTATTATCGCGGGCAGGCCATCGGCAATCACAACCGCCTGCTCGGCCGGGTGGAGGGCGTGGACGGCATCAAGACCGGCTATACCCAGGCCTCCGGCTTCAACCTCGTCACCTCGGTGAAGCGCGACGGGCGCTATCTGGTGGGCGTGGTGCTCGGCGGCTCCAGCGGCGGCTCGCGCGATGCGCGCATGACCAGCCTCATCAGCCAGAACCTGCCCGTGGCCTATGCCGGCGGGCGCACCGCGCCCAAGGTGACCGAGGTGGCCGACGCCGCCATCCCCATGGGCCGGACCGCACCCCTGCCGGTGGTGGCGCAGCGCGAGGAGGAGACGCCCCACGCGGTGGCGCCCCTGCCCAAGCCGGCCGCCGTGCAGCTCGCCGCCGCCGAGCCCGCCACCACCGCATCCATTCCGCAGGCCGCCGGCCATCAGGTGAAGCCCGGCTCGGCCGAGCCCATCCGCCCGGTGGCGGTGAAGACCGTCGCGGTCCAGCGCCCGGCGCAGGCTGCCGCCGCTGCCGCGCCGACCCCGGCCAGCTTCAGCGCCCCCGCCGGCGTGCTCGGCTATCTCGGCCCCTCCGGCGCCACCCTCTCGCCCGCGGCCTCCGCGGTCCAGGCCGTGGCCCAGGGCCAGGCGCGCGCGCCCCAGCCCGCGCCCGCACCGGTCCAGCAGGCCACGGCGCCGACCGGCAAGGACACGTCCCGTCTCGCCTCGGCGGTCGCCAGCGGCGCGTCGGAACAGGCCCTGCGCGCGGCCCGCATCGCCGCCATGGAGCCGGACGACACCTACGCCCAGGCCATACGCGCCGCCCAGCGCGCCAACGCCGCGGCCCAGAACCCGGCGCCGGTGGCCGTCGCGCCGGCCCGGCCGGTGCGCACCGCGTCCCTCGTTCCCGTGGCCGCCCCCGAGCCTGCTGCACGGCCCGCCCCGGCCAAGGCGGCCCCGGTTCCGGCCTCCGCCCATTCCGGCTGGCAGATCCAGATCGGCGCGTTCGGCGGCGAGCGGGAGGCGAGGGCCAAGCTCGATGCCGCCAAGGCGCGGGCCAGGTCCGTCCTCGGCAATGCCGATCCCTATACGGAGAAGGTGCAGAAGGGCTCGTCCGAGCTGTACCGCGCCCGCTTTGCCGGCCTGGACGAAAAGGGCGCCCGCGAAGCCTGCCGTTTACTCAAGCGTAATGACTTCGACTGTATGACCTTCAAGAATTGAAGTCATGCACGAGACTCAGCCATGCTTGCGCAAGATCACGTCCTTGGCGCGATTTATCCTCGCAGCGAGATAGCTGGATCCGCCCAGATCGGGGTGGAGCTTCTTCATCAGGGCGCGGTGCGCCGCGCGGACGGCCTCGGCCTCCGCGCCCGGCTGAAGGCCAAGGATCTCATAGGCCTCCTCCTCGGTCATCGCGTCACGGCCGGCGCTCCCGCCCGCATCGCCCATGCCCCCCGCACCCGCGTCAGCCTGAGCGTGCTCACGCCAGGCGGGCGCCCGGCGGTCGAGATAAGCTTCGAGTAGAGACAGGGACTGCGCGTCGCAGATGCGGCGCAGCGCCAGCAGCGACGGCACGTCGAGCGCGTCCAGCGCCGTGCCGGCATAAGGTCCCGCCAGGACCTGCCCCCTCATGTCCCCGCTGGACAGGTCGAGCTCCATTTCCAGCAGCGCCGTGCGCACCTTCGAGACCTGCGGCGCGCCCCGCTTGCGGAACAGGCTGCCGAGATAGCCGCCCACCCCCTGCGGATCGAGCCGGCCCAGAAGGGCGATGCCCACCGCCGCCAGCGGGATCGCGGCCGTGAACCGCCCCATCACCAGCGCTCCGGCCGCGCCCAGCAGCGCGGCATAGGCCAGCGAGCGCATGAGGATGGCCACCAGGACCTTGGGATCGGCGCGGGTCCACGTCTTCAGTCCGTAGAGGGCGAGGATCAGCAGCAGGGCGCCGGCAATCAGGCTGATCACGAAAACCACCTCACAGGTCGAACGGATTCAAGGCTCGGGCACATGGCGTTCGGAAGGCCGCCCTCAGCCGCCGAGCGCTGCGATGAGAAGGCGGGCCCCGGCGTCGCGCCGGGCGATGAGCGCCGGACGCCCGCCCGCCGCATAGGCCGCCACCGCAGAAAGCAGCTGGCGCAACTCGTCGGGCGCGCGGGCGTCGAACCGGCAATAGGCGCCGGAGGTGACATCCGCGAGGCTGCGGAACACCTCCTCCACCCGGCTGTCGCTGCCCTCCTGGAACATGAAGAGCCGCACCCCGCGTAGCGCCAGCTGCCCAGCCGCCTCCATGAGGCGGGCGGCATCCTCCTCCATGGCGTCGCCGACGAACACCGCCGCCCTGAGCCCGGAGCGCTCCGCCTCCCGCGCGAGGTGCTCCAGCACGCGATGGATCTGGGTGAGCCCGCCCTGGCAGGCGATGCGGCGCATGAGGGCGCCCAGGGTCGCCGCATCGGTCACGAAGGGCGAGGCCCGGCATTCCCCCTGCCCCCGGTAATAGACGATCTGCATGTCGAGCCCGCCATGGGCGGCGGCGGAGGCGAACATGTCGGCCTGGATGTCGCAGGCCAGCGCCCAGGTGGGCTGGCGCGATCCGGTGGCGTCGAGGGCGAAAGCAAGGCGTCCCCGCCCGTCCGCCGGCCGCGCCGGAGGCATGGCGCGGGCCGCCGCGAGGAAGCGCGCCACCGCGTCGGCGTCGGAAACCACCGGGGCTACGGTCTCCTTCGCCTTTGGCAGGTGCGCATTCTTGTCGTCGGTCTTCGCCATCGGAGCCTCTTGGTCCACACATAAGCCGCCCTGCCTGCCGAACCAAGGGGCGGGGCGGCCACGCAAGGAAACGTCAACTCAACGGTTGATGACGGGACACCGACGCCCTATCTCCTCCCGGCGCTGCCATCCGGGAGGCGGAGCCCTGGCTGCATCGGCCTCGGCGACGGCCCCGGCGCCACAGATGTTCCGGCGGGCGGCAGGAGAGGGCTGGGATCATGGCGACATTGCCGAAGGTGGTGGGGCGCGTGCGCGACCTCAGGGCACAGGTGGCGGGCTTCCGCGCGGAAGGCGCGCGCGTCGCTCTGGTGCCCACCATGGGCGCTCTTCATGCCGGCCATGTGGCGCTGGCCGAAAAGGCGCGCGAACTGGCGCCACGCACCGTGGTCTCCATCTTCGTCAACCCCACCCAGTTCGCCCCGCACGAGGACTTCTCCCAATATCCGCGTTCGCTGGAGAGCGACCTCTACAAGCTGGCGGACGTGGGGGTGGACCTCGTCTACGCCCCGACCCCCACGGAGATGTATCCCTCCGGCTTCGTTACCCGCATCGCGGTCGGCGGCCCCTCGGAAGGGCTGGAGACGGACTTCCGCCCGCATTTCTTCGGCGGCGTCGCCACCGTGGTGGGCAAGCTCTTCATCCAGTGCGCGCCGGATTACGCCGTGTTCGGCGAGAAGGACTATCAGCAACTCAAGGTGGTGACCCGCCTGTCGCGCGACCTCGACCTCGGCGTCGAGGTGGTGGGCGTGCCGACCATCCGCGAGGAGGACGGCCTCGCCCTGTCCTCCCGCAATGCCTATCTCGACGAGGAGCAGCGCAAGGTCGCCCCGGTCATCTTCACCGCCCTCAGCCGCGCCGCCGAGGCGATCCGCGCCGGCACGGCCACCGATGCGGCCCTCCTGACCGCGCGCGGCATGATCGAGGCGCTGGGGCTGAAGGTGGACTATGTGGCCGCCCGCAATGCCGAGACCCTCGCCCCCCTGAAGGAGGGGCCGGATGCCGGCCGCGAGCCCGTCCGCCTTCTCGCCGCGGCCTGGCTCGGCGAGACCCGGCTCATCGACAACATCCCGGTGTGACGGCGCGCCGCCTCACACCGCACCGATGTAGCCCGCCGCAAAGGCGATCACGACCAGGACGAGGCCAACCACCAGCACCGTCAGGACGCGCCCGGTGGCGAGGCCCTGGCGGGCCTTGACCGCCGGCTTCACCGGCGCCCCGTCCGCCGTGCGCGCGTCCGGTTCCAGGAACGCGCGCTCCTGCTCCAGTTCAGCGGGATCCTGCATCACCGCCTCCTTCCCGTTGCTCTCCCAAGAGAGAACGCGGGAACGGGGCCGGGGTTTCCGTTACAGCGGCATGAAGCCCTCAGGCCGCCGCGCGCATCCGGGCGAAGGCCTGGTCGAGGTCGGCTTTCAGGTCGGCCACGTCCTCAAGGCCGATATGCAGGCGCACCGCCGGGCCCTCCACGTCCCAATCGGTGGCCGTGCGATAGTCGCGGCAGTCGAAGGGAATGGCGAGGCTCTCGTAGCCGCCCCACGAATAGCCCATGCCGAACAGGGTCAGGCTGTCGAAGAAGGCGGCCACCGCGCGCTCCGGCACGTCCTTCAGGATGAGGCTGAACAACCCGCTGGCACCGCAGAAGTCGCGTTTCCAGATGGCGTGACCGGGATCCGAGGGTAAAGCCGGGTGCAGCACCCGCGACACTTCCGGCCGATCCTGGAGCCACTGCGCCATCTCCAGCCCCGAGCGCTGGTGCTGCGCCAGCCGCACCGCCAGCGTGCGCAGGCCCCGCGCGCCCAGCGCCGCATCGTCGGGGCTGATGGTGATGCCCATGGTGCCGTGGGTGGCGATGACCTTCTTCCACGCCGGCCCCACGGCGGAGATGGTGCCGAGATTCAGGTCGGCATGGCCGCCGATATATTTGGTGCCGGCCTGAATGGAGATGTCCACGCCGAAGGCATGGGGCTTGAAGAAAAGCGGCGTCGCCCAGGTATTGTCGATGAGGGTGGTGATGCCCCGCGCCTGCGCCACCGCCGCGATGGCCGGTACGTCCTGCATCTCGAAGCTCTGCGAGCCGGGCGATTCGAGGAAGATGGCACGGGTGTCGGCGCGGATCAGCTCGGCGATGGCGGCGCCGGCCAGCGGATCGTAATAGGTGGTCTCGACCCCGAGGCGCCTGAGCACCTGGTCGCAGAAGGTGCGCGTGGGGCGGTAGGCGGTGTCCACCATCAGCAGGTGGTCGCCCGCGCCGAGCACGGAGAGGAGCGAGATCGACACCGCGGAGAGGCCGGACGGGGTAAGGGCGATTCCATCTCCCCCTTCCAGCGCCTTCAGCGCGGCCTCGAAGCTCTCGGTGGTGGGATTGCCCCGCCGGCCATAGCTGTAGCGGCCGCGATGGTGGATGAGATCGTCGTAGGTTGCCGAAAGAACAGTCGATCCGCGCACGACCGGCGTATTCACGAAACCGTCGAAACGCCTGGGATCGCGGCCTGCATGCACGACTTTCGTCGCGGGCCTCAGGCCGGTGTCGCTGCCTGTTCCATCACCTTGCCCATGCGACATGCAAATCTCCTGTGCCGACGGTTGGCCGCGGCCGGTGTCCTGCTATTGACCCGCCCGCGCCAAGGGGCTGTGATGGGCGGGATAGACGTCTTGTGTCGCCCCGTCGAGCCTGAGCCGTCATCCCGGCGACGCGAGCGGACGGCGGGGAGAAGACAGGCGTCATCTCAGAGAAGGAACCTTCCGTGAAACGCATCCTCTTCGCAGCAGTTGGGCTTTTGTCTCTGGCGGGTGCCGTCAATGCCGCCACGCTCGACGAGGTGAAGGCGCGCGGCGCCGTCAACTGCGGCGTCTCGCAGGGCCTGCCCGGCTTCTCGAGCCCCAACGACAAGAATGAGTGGAGCGGTCTCGACGTGGACTTCTGCCGCGCCATCGCGGCGGCGATCTTCAACGATCCCACGAAAGTGAAGTTCAGCCCGCTCTCCGCCAAGGACCGCTTCACCGCGCTGACCTCCGGCGCCATTGATGTCCTGTCGCGCAACACCACCTGGACCATGTCGCGCGACACCACGCTGGGCTTCAACTTCGCCGGCGTCATCTATTATGACGGCCAGGGCTTCCTCGTGCGCAAGGCGGTGGGCCTGAAGTCGGCGAAGGAGCTGCAGGGCGCCTCGATCTGCGTGCAGACCGGCACCTCCAACGAGCTCAATGTGTCCGACTTCTTCCGGGCCAACAACATGAAGAACGGGGAGGTGATCGCGTTCGGCACCATCGACGAGACGGTGAAGGCCTATGAATCGGGCCGCTGCGACGTGTTCACCGCCGACCGCTCCCAGCTCGCCGCCGTGCGGCTCAAGCTGACCAATGCCGCCGACCACGTGATCCTGCCCGAGACCATCTCCAAGGAGCCCCTCGGCCCGCTCGTGCGCCATGGCGACGACCAGTGGTCCGACCTCGTGAAGTGGGTCTATTTCGCCCTCCTCAACGCCGAGGAGCTGGGCATCACGCAGAAGAACGTGGAAGAGCAGGTCAACTCCCAGAACCCGGACGTGAAGCGCCTTTTGGGCACGGACGGCAAGTATGGCGAGGGCATCGGCCTCACCGCCGACTGGGTGGTGCGCATCGTCAAGGCCACGGGCAATTACGGCGAGATCTACGACCGCAATGTGGGCCCGGCCACCCCGCTCGGCATTGATCGCGGGCTCAACAACCTGTGGACGAAGGGCGGCATCCAGTACGGCATGCCCGTGCGCTGATGCGCGCGAGCGGCCATCATTGAAACCACCGGTGGCGGACGCCGTGCGCGGCGCCCGCTGCCAGCAAAGATAAAAGGGCTCAAAAGCCCGCACTTTTCGGGGGTACCATGTCGGATGCTCGCCTTTCGGGGCCACCGGCGGCGTCACGCCGTCGCTGGTCGTGGACGGATCCCAAGCTGCGCTCCTCGGTGATCCAGATCGTCCTGGCGCTCATCATGGTGTGGCTGGTCTGGTCGTTCTATGCCAATGCGACGGCCAACCTCTCCCGGCTCGGCATCGCCTCCGGCTTCGGCTTCCTCGACAATCGCGCCGGCTTCGCCATCAGCCAGTCGCTCATCCCCTACAACGAATCCATGAGCTACGGCCGCGCCTTCGTGGTGGGCCTGCTGAACACCCTCCTGGTGGCCTTTCTCGGCGTCATCCTCGCCACCCTCATCGGCTTCGTGATGGGCGTCGCCCGCCTGTCGAAGAACGTGGTGATCAAGGCCCTCGCCTCCGCCTATGTGGAAGTCACCCGCAACCTGCCGCCGCTGTTCCAGATCATGTTCTGGTACCTCGCCGTGCTCTCGACCCTGCCCGGCCCGCGGCAGAGCTGGGGCTTCGGCCTGCAGCCGCTGCTCGGCTCCATCGGCTCCGGCCTGTCGGCCATCGGGCTCGGCTTCCTCGGCAACCCGCTTTCCGGCTTCGCGGCGGGCCTGTCGGCACCGTCCGTGTTCGTGAACAATCGCGGCCTCGTCCTGCCCCGTCCCATCTTCGAGGACGGCTCCATGGCCATCCTCTACGCCCTCGTGGCGGCGGTGGTGGCGAGCGTGCTCATCGGCCTGTGGGCGAAGAAGCGGCGCGAGGCGACGGGCAAGCCGTTCCCGGCATTCTGGACCGGCCTCGCCCTCATCATCGTGCTGCCGCTGGCGGCGTCCTACGCCGTGGGCAATCCCGTCAGCATCGAGACGCCGGAGCTGCGCGGCTTCAACTTCGTCGGCGGGGTTCGCGTCATCCCCGAATTCGTCTCGCTGCTTTTGGCGCTCGCCATCTATACCGGCGGCTTCATCGCCGAGATCGTGCGCTCGGGCATCCTCGCGGTCTCCAAGGGCCAGAGCGAGGCGGCACACTCCCTCGGCCTGAGGAGCGGGCCGACGCTGCGCCTCGTCATCATCCCGCAGGCCATGCGGGTGATCGTGCCGCCGCTCACCAGCCAGTATCTCAACCTCACCAAGAACTCCTCGCTGGGCGTCGCGGTGGGCTATCCGGACCTGTTCGCGGTCTTCGCCGGCACGACACTGAACCAGACCGGACAGGCCATCGAGATCATCGCGGTGACCATGGCGGTCTACCTGACCATCTCCATCGTCACGTCCATGATCATGGGCTGGTACAACAAGCGCGTCGCGCTGGTGGAGCGGTGAGATGAGCGACACCACCGCCCCCCTCTCCCGCCCCGGGGTCTCCCCGGCCCAGGCCTTCGTTTCCGCCGCCTTGCGCGAGCCGGAGCCGGCCCCGGTCTCGACCCGCGGCCCCGTGCTGTGGGTGCGCCAGCACCTGGTCGGCTCGGTGCCGCAGGTGCTCCTGACCCTGTTCGGCATCTGGCTGGTCTATGTGACCGTCCCGCCGCTCATCAAATTCTTCCTCATCGACGCGGTGTGGACCGGCACCAGCCGCGAGGCCTGCCTGCCCGAGAAGGTGGGGCGGCCCGTCGGTGCGTGCTGGCCCTTCATCTGGGCCAAGATGGACCAGCTGCTCTACGGCTTCTATCCGGCGAGCGAGCGCTGGCGCGTGAACGTGGTCTATGCCCTCGGCGCCATCCTGCTGCTGCCGCTGCTGATCCAGAAGCTGCCCGGCAAGCGCCTCAACGCCATCGCGTTCTTCGGCGTGTTCCCGGTGGTCGCCTTCGTGCTGCTCACCGGCGGCAATCTCGACATGCAGCGCTTCCTGGTCGGCTCGATCGGTTCGATCGGCTTCGGCGACCTGTTCACCTCGGGCGGCTCGGTGCAGGGCCTGCGCGCCAGCTTCTGGATCGACTTCGTCGTCTCCACGGTTATCGTCACCGCCATCGCCTTCCTGGTCTCGCGCTTCGTCGCGGGGCCGGAAGCGGGGCCGGCCGCGGCGAAGGCCACGCTCAGCATGCTCGGCCTGCTCGGCCTCATCATCTTCGCGATGGATATCGACCTCGGCCTGCCGCAGGTGGAAACCCGGCTGTGGGGCGGCCTGCTCGTGACGCTCGTGATCGCGGTCACGGGCATCACGGTGTCGCTGCCGTTCGGCATCCTTTTGGCGCTCGGGCGGCGCTCCAAGCTGCCGCTGGTGAAGGCGCTGTCCATCATCTTCATCGAGTTCTGGCGCGGCGTGCCGCTCATCACGGTGCTGTTCTTCGCCACCTACATGCTGCCCTTGTTCCTGCCCGGGCGCTTCACCATCGACGGCCTGCTCCGGGCGCTGGTGGGCGTGGCGCTGTTCGCCTCGGCCTACATGGCGGAGGTGGTGCGGGGCGGCCTCCAGGCCATCCCCAAGGGCCAGTATGAGGGCGCCATGGCGTTGGGCCTCAGGCCGGGGCTGATGATGCGCCTCGTGGTGCTGCCGCAGGCGCTGAAGATGGTGATCCCCGGCATCGTCAACAACTTCATCGGCCTGTTCAAGGACACGACGCTGGTGCTGATCGTCTCCATCTTCGACCTGCTCGGCTCCATGCGCGCGGCCTTCACCGATCCCAGCTGGGCCTCGCCCACCACACTGTTCACCGGTTTCGGCTTCGCCGGCATCATCTACTTCGTCTTCTGCTTCGGCATGTCCCGGTATTCGATGGCGCTGGAAAAGCGCCTCGACCGGGCCCAGCGTCACTGATCGAAAGGGCGACCCATGAGCACCGACCCCATCATCGCCCAGACCGAGGCCACCGCCCCGAAGATCGCCGTGGAGCTGGTCGGCGTGAACAAGTGGTACGGGGATTTCCACGTGCTGCGCGACGTGAACCTCACGGTGGAGCGCGGCGAGCGGCTGGTCATCTGCGGGCCTTCGGGCTCGGGCAAGTCCACCCTCATCCGCTGCATCAACCGGCTGGAGGAGCACCAGAAGGGCCGCATCGTCGTGGACGGCATCGAGCTGACCGACGACCTCAAGCACATCGACCAGGTGCGCCGCGAGGTGGGCATGTGCTTCCAGCACTTCAACCTGTTCCCGCACCTCACCATCCTCGAGAACTGCACACTCGCGCCCATGTGGGTGCGCAAGATGCCGAAGAAGGAGGCCGAGGACCTCGCCATGCACTTCCTCGAGAAGGTGAAGATCCCCCACCAGGCGCACAAATATCCCGGCCAGCTCTCCGGCGGCCAGCAGCAGCGCGTGGCCATCGCCCGCGCGCTCTGCATGCGTCCGCGCATCATGCTGTTCGACGAGCCCACCTCCGCCCTCGACCCCGAGATGGTGAAGGAGGTGCTCGACACCATGGTGAGCCTCGCCCATGACGGCATGACCATGCTGTGCGTGACCCACGAGATGGGTTTCGCGCGGCAGGTGGCGAACCGGGTGATCTTCATGGATGCGGGCCAGATCATCGAGATGAACGAGCCCAATGCCTTCTTCTCCAACCCGCAGCACGAGCGCACCAAGCTGTTCCTGAGCCAGATCCTGCACTGAGGAGCGGCCGGGCCGTGCGCGGCAGGGCGGGCGCGTGGCGCCTCAACGTGAAACGCGGCACCGGCGGTGACCCGGCGGAGTGCGCGCCGGCCCCTCACGACAGGGCCCGGACGGGGCCCTTGAGCGCGCCCCGCGCAGGCCCGCGACGGCATCACCCTCAACCCGCCGCGGCATCGGCGGCACCTGCCTGCCGCCAATCCCCCGGGTCGCGCGGGCCGGACGACACTGAACTCCCTCGGCCTCGCCGGCGCGCGGGCATCGGCGCGCATCCCCGCCCGTGCCGCGCTCCCGTCCCTCCGTCTCGGCTGCTGCCGCGATCGCGCTCTCGCCCCGCCAGCGACGGCCATCGGCCGGATCTCCCCCGGCCACGGGTTCGGGCCCGCCCACCAGCACCGCCGAAACTCCCCATCCAGCCGCCTCACCACCCGCTGACAGATCCGCAGCCCTTTTCCACCCAGCGCGCGGTGGCCAGCACCTGTGCCGGGAGTTGATCTTCGGACACTGATGTATTACTCAAGGACTATGAAGCGGTATTCTAGTATTGAATGCTTCTAAACTGGCCCTGAAGTCCCGATTGTGCTGACGGGCGCACCTGCTGATCTGGAGCGATTCAAAAATGAGCAGGCATGAACATGGTGGCGCCGGCCTCTTCGGCGTGCAGGTGGGTGAAGACGGAGCGGTGAGGGGCGCGCAGCGCGCCTGCCGCACCATTCCCATGACCGATACACAGCTCGACAGCCGCGACCTGTTCGCCGCCGGACGGCTCGTGACCATCACCCATGGCGAGCACACCTATCAGTTGCGCCTCACGGCCCAGAACAAGCTCATCCTCACCAAATAGCCCGTCCCCGCCCCCTGCGGCGGCACGCCGCCACGAGGCGGCCGGGCGCCGCCGCGAGGGCTCGCCCCGTGCCTTTCCTTTGCCGCCTTTGGCCTGCATCAGGGCCGCCCCCGGCGAAAGGCGCGCCGCGCGCCGATCGTCCGGCCCTTTTCGGCACGGGCGTTTCTGCTATTGTCCGCGCCGATTTCAGCGGATCCAGACAGAAGCATGGCCATCTCAGAGCCCGCGTCCAACACGCGCCGGGCGTTCGACCTCGACCTGCCCCGGCGCCTCGTTCGCCTCCTGGACGTTGCCTCGGCGCGCCATGGCCGCGCCAGCCTGCTGCTCGTGGCCGTGGCGCTTCTCGCCTTCCTGCCCGGCTTCTTCCAGCTCTCGCCCATCGACCGCGACGAGGCCCGCTTCGCGCAGGCCACCAAGCAGATGCTGGAGAGCGGCAATTTCGTGGACATCCGCTTCCACACCCAGGCCCGCCACAAGAAGCCGGTGGGCATCTACTGGCTCCAGGCCGCGACGGTGAAGGCCGGCGAGGCGGTCATCGGTCCTTCCGCGCTCTATTCCATCTGGCTCTATCGCCTGCCGTCCCTGTGCGCCGCCATCGGCGCGGTGCTGCTCACCTACTGGACCGCCCTCGCCTTCGTCACCCGCCGCGGGGCCCTCCTCGCCGGCCTGATGATGGCGGGATGCGTGCTGCTTGGGGTGGAGGCGCGCCTCGCCAAGACCGATGCGGTCCTGCTCTTCACCATCATCGCCTCCTTCGGCGCGCTGGCGCGGGCCTATATGCGTCCGGCCGCGGAGCGCGCGGGCGACCTGAAGCTCGCCGCCATCTTCTGGACTTCGCTGGCCGCCGGCATCCTCATCAAGGGGCCCATGGCGCCCCTGTTCGTGGGCCTCGCAGTGGCGGCGCTGGCGGTGGTGGAGCGCTCGGGCGGCTTCCTGAAGCCGCTGAAGCCGCTTCCGGGCCTCGCCTGGTGCCTGCTGCTGGTGCTGCCCTGGTTCGTCGCCATCTATTATGTGACCGACGGCGCCTTCTACCAGCACGCCGTGGGCGTGGACATGCTGGGCAAGGTGGCCGACGGCGCCGAGGGGCACTGGGGCCCGCCCGGTACCTATTTGCTGGCGGTGTGGGGCACCTTCTGGCCGTCCGTGGCCCTCGTCGCCATGGCCGCGCCCTTCGTCTGGCGCGCCCGGCGCGAGGAGAAGGTCCGCTTCCTGCTGTGCTGGCTGGTGCCGGGCTGGCTGGTGTTCGAGATCGCCGCCACCAAGCTCCCCCATTATGTGCTGCCGCTCTACCCCGCGCTCGCCATCCTGGTGGCGCTGGCGGTGGAGCGCGGCGCCATGGCCAAGGCGGGAAGCCGGCTCGGCGGCCTCGTCTGGCTGTGGCCGGTGCTCGCCATCGTGCTGTCGCTGGCGCTCGGCGGCGCCTATCTGTGGTTCGGCAGCGGCTTCGGCCTTGCCGCATGGCCGCTGCTCATCCTCGCCGTCGTGCTGCTGTGGAGCGCGGCGCGGGCGTTTGCGCGCGTGGGCATCGAAGGCGCGTTCCTCACTGCCTTGGTTGGGGCCCTGGTGCTGTTCATCGCGGTCTATCAGGTGATGCTGCCGCAGATGCGCGCCCTGTGGATCTCCGAGCACCTCGCCCAGGTGGCCCGCGACGAGGGCTGCCCGGCCGAGAAGATCGCCTCCTTCCCCTACCAGGAGCCGAGCCTCGTCTTCCTCGTGGGCACGAAGATCAACTACATCCTGCCCGACGCGGCGGCGGTGCTGCTGAAGCAGGGCGGCTGCGCCCTCGCCTTCATCGACACCCGCTTCATTCCCTTCTTCGAGACCAAGGCCACCGAGATCGGGCTGAAATATCACGCCGTCGGGACGCTTTCGGGCTTCACCTACAATGGCGGGCGGCAGGTGGCGATCACCGTGTTCCGCTCGGACGAGGCCGCCCCGTGACGGCTGAGGCCGCCCCCGGAGGGGTGCCGCACGCGCCGGTCCGCCATGCGATCACGCAGGCGGCCGAGGGGGTGCGGCTGCTGGTCTTCTCCATCGGGCAGGCACTGTCCTATCTCGTGCGGCGCCGGATCGGCACTCCCCTGCCCCGCCTCGGCTTCGCGGGCCGGTGGGAAATCCTCGCCTTCATCCTGCTGGCGGCAGGGCTGACGGCGGCGGCCATGATCCTGGTGGACCCGATGGTGGCAGGTCTGCGTCACAGGCTGCCGGTATGGCTTATCGTCCTGTCCGAGCGCCTCACCGATCTCGGCTTCAGCGGCGTGGTGCTGTGGCCGCTCGGCATCGGCCTCGCTTATGCGCTGCTCCTGACCCATGCGGGCGATGCCGTGACCCGGCGCATCGCCGCGAGCGTCGCCGCGCGCATCGGCTTCCTGTTCCTCGCCGTCGCGCCGGTGGGGCTCGGGGTTTCCATCTTCAAGCACATGCTCGGCCGGGCGCGGCCCCACGCCGCCCTGGCCTTGCCGGGACCCAATCCCGAGCTCACCTTCCATGTGCTGGCGTGGAAATCGAGCTTCGCCTCCTTCCCCTCGGGCCATTCAACCACCACCTTCGCCGCGGCGATGGCGTTTGCCGCGCTGTTTCCGCGCGCCCGTGCCTGGCTGCTCGCGCTCGCCGTCCCGGTGGCGGCGACGCGGGTTGCGCTCGGCTCCCATTTCCCGAGCGACGTGATCGCCGGCGCCGCTGTCGGATCGGCCTTCGCCCTGTGGATGATCCGCCTGTTCGCGGCGCGCCGGCTGGTGTTCCAGGTTGACGCCGCGGGCCGGATCGCGCCCATGGCGGGTCCATCCGCGCGCCGGCTCGGTCGCCTTGTGCCCCGCGCCGCTTTCAGCTCCGCCGTTCCAGTCGAAGAGGCGAGACCGTGACCTCTCCCGTTGCCAATGCGTCCGCGGCCCCCCGATTGTCGGTGGTCATTTCCGTGAAAGACGAGGCGGACAACGTCCTCCCGCTGATCGAGGAGATCGACCGCGCCCTCGTCGCCGAGGCGTTCGAGCTCATCTTCGTGGATGACGGCTCCACCGACGCCACCCTCGCCAACCTGCGGAAGGCGGCGCAGACGCGGCCCTATCTGCGCATCCTCGTGCACGAGAAATCCTGCGGCAAGACCGCGGGTGTCGACACCGGCGCCCGCGCGGCGCAAGGCGACATCCTGCTGCTGCTCGACGGCGACGGGCAGAACAATCCGGCCTACCTCCCCGAGATGGTGCGGGTGATGGACGAGGGCGGATCGCGCATTGGCATGGTCCAGGGCGAGCGGCAGGGGCGCAAGGACACGCGCTTCAAGCGCTTCCAGTCGCGCCTCGCCAACCGCATCCGCAACAGCCTGCTGAACGACGGCTCGCGCGACACCGGATGCGGCCTGAAGGCGGTGCGGCGCGACCTGCACCTGCGCCTGCCCCTGTTCGACGGGCAGCATCGCTTCATGGCGGCGCTGGTGCGGCGCGAGGGCTATGAGACCCGCACCGTGAAGGTGGTGGACCGCGAGCGCTGGTCCGGCGTGTCCAAATACGGCTTCTGGAACCGCTTCGGCGTCGGGATCCTGGATCTCTTCGGCGTGTGGTGGCTGGTGCAGCGCCGGCGCGTTCCGCACGTGGTGGAGCGTGGCTGATGATCTATTACCTCAGCCAGATCGGCGATTACCTGCACGACGTCTTCATCGACCAGTTCGACTGGTGGGTGGTGCTGGGTCTCGTGGCCCAGATCATGTTCACCATGCGCTTCGTGGTGCAGTGGATTGCCAGCGAGAAGGCGCAGCGCTCGGTGATCCCCTTCGCCTTCTGGACCTTTTCGCTGGGCGGCGGCACGCTGCTCCTGATCTACGCGCTTTACCGGCGCGATCCGGTGTTCATCGCCGGGCAGGCGCTGTCCACCTTCATCTATATCCGCAACCTGCAATTCGCCCTGCGCGAACGCCGCGCCGCCCGCTCGGTGACCTGAGGGGGAACCGGGAGCGCCCGCCCTACTCCGCCGCGATCCGCTCCGGGACGGGCTTCGGCGCCGGCTCGGCGTGGCGGCCAGAGATGGCGTGGTGCACCACGCCGTCCAGCCGGTCGAGATAGAGATAGATCACCGGCGTGATGTAGAGCGTGAGAAGCTGCGACAGCAGCAGCCCGCCCACCACCGCCACGCCCAGGGGCTGGCGCAGCTCCGAGCCCGCCCCCGCCCCGAGCGCGATGGGCAGCACGCCGAAGATAGCGGCGAGGGTGGTCATCATGATGGGGCGGAAGCGCAGCAGCGCCGCCTCGCGGATGGCGTCCGCGGCATCGGTCCCGGCGCGGCGGCGCTCCAGCGCCACGTCGATCATCATGATGGCGTTCTTCTTCACGATGCCCACCAGCATGATGATGCCGATGATGGCGATCACCGACAGTTCCATGCCCGCCACCATGAGCGTGATGAGCGCCCCGATGCCCGCCGAGGGCAGTCCAGACAGGATGGTGATGGGGTGGATGAAGCTCTCGTAGAGGATGCCCAGCACGATATAGATCACCACCACCGCCGCGAGGATGAGCAGCGGCTGGTTGGAGAGCGAATCCTGGAACACCTGGGCATTGCCCTGGAATCCCGTGCTGATGCTGGCCGGGATCGAGGCCGCCGCCGCCGCGGCCTCGATCTGCTCCACCGCCTGGCCCAGTGCCGTTCCGGGGGCGAGGTTGAAGGAGATGGTCACCGCCGGCTGCTGCTGCTGGTGCTGCACCGAGAGCGGCCCCACCGTGCGGGTGATGTTGGCCACCGTCTCCAGCGGCACCACCCCACCCGACGAGGTGCGCAGATAGACCCGGCCGATGTCGCCCGGCTCGCGCTGGAAGCGCGGCTGCACCTCGGCGATGATCGCGTACTGGTTGGTGGAGGTGTAGAGCGTCGCGATCTGCCGGGTGCCGAACTGGGTGTAGAGGGCATCGCGCAGCTGCTGCTCGGTGATCCCGAGCGCCGCCGCCTTGTCCTTGTCGAGGACGATGGTGATCTGCGGATTGGTGATCTGCAGGTCGGAGGTCACGTCGCGCAGGCCCGGAAGCGTGGCGAGGCGCTGCTCCATGTCCTTGGCGACGGTGTAGAGGGCATGGGTGTCCGCGCTCTGGAGCGTGTACTGGAACTGGCTCTTGGAGGCGACGCCGCCCACCGAGATGTTCTGCACCGGCTGGAAGAACACGTTTACGCCCGGCACTTGCGCCACCCGGCGCCGCAGGTTCTGGATCACCCCGTCGGCCGAGAGCAAGCGCTCGGAGCGCGGCTTCAGAGCAATGAACAGGCGGCCGGTATTGGTGGTGCGGCTGATGCCGGTGGCGCCGGCGGTGGAGACCAGATAGTCCACGTCCGGGTCGGCGCGCACGGCGGCCGCCACCTGCTTCTGCCGCTCCACCATGGCGTCGAAGGATGAATCGGTGGCCGCCTCCACCGTGCCGGTGATGAAGCCGTTATCCTCCTGCGGGAAGAAGCCCTTGGGGATGATGATGTAGAGGTAGACCGAGAGCCCCACCGTCGCGAGCGTCACCAGCAGCATGAACGGCCGGTGCCGCAGCACGAAATCGAGGCTCACCCGGTAGGCGCCGAGCCAGGCGTCGAACATGCGCTCGGTGAGGCGGAAGAAGGCGGACGGCTTCCTGGTGTGGTCCGGCGCCTTCATCACGCGGGCGCACAGCATGGGCGTCAGCGTCAGCGAGACGAAGCCCGAGACCAGGATGGCGACGGAGATGGTGACCGCGAACTCGCGGAACACGCGCCCCACCACACCGCCCATGAACAGAACGGGGATGAACACCGCCACCAGCGACAGCGTCATGGAGATGATGGTGAAGCCGATCTCCCGCGAGCCGCGTATGGCGGCGCGGAAGGGCTTCTCGCCATTCTCCACGTGGCGGTAGATGTTCTCCAGCACCACGATGGCGTCGTCCACCACGAAGCCGACGCACAGGGTGAGCGCCAAGAGCGTCATGTTGTTGATGGAAAAATTCATCAGCCACATCACCGCGAAGGTGGCGATGATGGAGAGCGGCAGCGCCAGCGAGGGGATGATGGTGGCGCGCACGTTGCGCAGGAACAGGAAGATCACCAGCACCACGAGGACGATGGCCTCGAACAGGGTCTTCTGCACGTCCGCCACCGCATCGCGGATGGAGACGGAGCGGTCCATCAACACGTCGATGCTCACCGCGCCGGGCAACTGGGCGCGGAAGGACGGCAGGCGCGCGCGCACCTCGTCCACCACGCTCACCGTGTTGGCATCGGGCTGGCGCACCACGGCCAGGACGATGGCGCGGGTATCGTTGAACCAGCTCGCCACCCGCTCGTTCTCGACGCCATCGCTGATGGTGGCGATCTCCTCGAGCCGCACCGGCGCGCCGTTGCGCCACGCCACCACGATGCGCCGGAACTGGGACGCATCCGCCTTGGTGGAGCCCATGTCGATGGTCTGCGACTGCTTGGGGCCGGAGATGACGCCGAGCGGGGTGTTCGAGGCGGCCGCGGCGACCGCGCGCTGGATGTCGTCGGCGGAAATGTTGCGCACGCCCGCGGCAGCAGGATCCACCCGGATGCGCACGGCATATTTCTGCGTGCCGTAGATCTGCACCTGCGCCACACCCGGCAGCTGGGAGATCTGCTGGCCGATCAGCGTGTCGGCATATTCGTTCACCGCCGACAGCGGCAGGGTATCGGACGACACCACCAGCAGCAGCACTGGCGCGTCGGCGGGATTGACCTTGCGGAAGCTCGGCGGCGTGGTCATCTCGTCCGGCAACTGGCGCTGCGCCACGGAGAGGGCCGACTGCACGTCGAGGGCGGCGGCGTCGATGTTGCGGTTGAGGTCGAACTGCACCGTGATGGAGGTGGACCCCTGCGTCGACGACGAGGTGAGCGAGGAGATGCCGGCGATGGTGGCCAGCTGGCGCTCGATGGGGGTGGCGACCGCCGTCGCCATGGTCTCCGGATTGGCACCGGGCAGGGACGCGGAGATGTTGATGGTGGGAAAGTCCACCCGCGGCAGCGCCGCCACCGGCAGCTGGCGGTAGGCGAACAGGCCCGCCACCACCAGCGACAGCATGATCAGCGTCGTCATGACCGGACGGCGGATGCACAGTTCGGCGAACATGGCGGTTCAGCTCCCGGCCACGGGCTGGGCGCGGGGGCGCACGTTCACGCGGCTGCCGTTTCTCAAGGAGAGCTGGCCGTCGGTCACCACCGTCTCGCTGCCGGAAAGCCCCCTGGTGATGACCGTGCGCCCGTCCACCGTGCGCGCGGCGGTGACGGGCCGCACATGGGCGATGCCGTCCTCGACCACGAACACGAAGGTGCCGTCCTGGCCGTTCTGGACCGCCTCGCTGGGCACGGCGACGATGTCGTTCTCCACCCGGAGCGTCACGGTGACGGAACCCAGCGTGCCGGGCCACAGCCGCTCGTCGGCATTGGGGAAGATGGCACGGGCGGTCAGGGTCCCGGTCTGGGGGTCCACCGTATTGTCGATCACCGCCACCCTGCCGTCGGAGATGGTCTCGCCCGAGCCCTGGAGCATGATGGAGACCTTGGCGTCCTGCGCCGCCCGGAGGTCGCCGATGTAGCGCTCCGGCAGGCCGAAGGCCACATAGATAGGCTTCAGCTGGCGCACGGTGGCGAGAGTATCGTCCACCCTTATCACCGCGCCGGGCCGGACCGTGGATACGCCGATGCGCCCGGAGGCCGGGGAGCGGATGTCGTAATAGCCGCGCTGCACCTTGAGGGACTGAAGGTTCGCCTCGTCCTGCGCCACCACGGCCCTCTGCACATCGGCGGCAGTGCGGGCGTCGTCAACCTGCACCTGCGAGACGGCGTTGCGGGTGACGAGGCCGGTATAGCGCTCCACGTCGCGCAGCAGCTTCTCGAGCTGCACCTTGTCGCGGGCGAGAGTGGCGTCGGCCTGGCGGATCTCGGCGTCGATGACGCGGGAATCGAGCCGGTAGAGGAGGTCGCCCTCCTTCACGAAGGCCCCGTCGGAAAAGCCGACCATGTCCACCGCGGCGGCAACTCGGGAGCGGATCGGCACGGTGACCATGGATTCCACGGTGCCCAGCGCCTCCACCCGGACCGGAAGCGCCGTGCGCTCGGCCTTGGCGGCGAGCACGGCGACGACGCGGCCCTGCGGGCTCTGCTGCTTCTGCGCCGCGGCGCTCATCCACGGCTTCCTGTCCCACACCCAGGCGCCTGCGCCGAGCAGTGCGAGACACAGGACGGCCGTTACGATCCGTCCTTTACGCGATCCCTTCTGGGCGGACATGCAAACCTCGATCGACACCGCGCCGGAACCGGATTCAGCCGGGCCCGCTCAGCCCAGGCCGTTCGTCTCCAGCCTTCCAGAAGCCTTTATACCGCTCTGATCGGGACACAATCCGAACGGACGGGCAGGGCCCGGCCTCGCCGCGATGCAACACTAAACCGTTGGTTCGGTCCAATTAAGGTTTGGTCAGGTCCGCTCCCGGTGCGCCATGACGGCATGACGCACTCGTGATCAGCTCAGCGCAGCAACGGAACCTGGGCCAGCCGTTCCAGCGCCCGGTCGATGGTCTCGTCGCGCTTGGCGAAGCAGAAGCGGACCACGCTCTTCACCGCGTCCTGCGCATAGAAGGCCGAGACCGGGATGGTGGCGACCCCAAAGGTGCGCACCAGGTCGAGGCAGAAGGCCTCGTCGTCCGCCGCGTTGGTATGGGCGGAAAGGTCGATGGAGAGGAAGTAGGTGCCCCGCGAGGGCAGGACCGAGAAGCCGAGACCGGCGAGCCCCTGCGCCAGGCGGTCGCGGGAGCGCTGGAGGTCGGACCGCATGCCGGTAAAATAATTGTCCGCCTTGCCGAGCCCGTAGGCCACCGCCACCTGCAGGTTGGGCGGGGTGGTGAAGGTGAGGAACTGGTGCGCCTTGGACAGCACCTTCATCAGCGCCGGCGCGGCGAAGACGAGGCCCACCTTCCACCCGGTCATGCCGAAGATCTTGCCGGCGGAGGAGATCTTCACCGTCCGCTCGCGCATGCCGGGCAGGGCCATGAGCGAGGTGAAGGCGACGCCGTCGAAGATGACGTGCTCCCACACCTCGTCGCACACCGCATAGGCGTCGAACGCCACGCAGAACTCGGCCAAAAGGGCGAGATCCTCGCGGCCATAGACGACGCCGGTGGGGTTCTGCGGGTTGTTGAACAGCACCAGCTTGGTGCGTTCGGAGAAGGCGGCGGCAAGTTTCTCCCGCGTGATGCCCCAGGACGGCGGCTCGAGCCGCACCAGCTTCGGAATGCCGCCGGCCCGCTTCACCAGCGGCAGGTAGGCGTCGTAGAGGGGCTGGAACAGCACCACCTCGTCCCCGGGCTCGATGAGGGCGAGGAGCGCGCCGGCCAGCGCCTCGGTGGCGCCGGAGGTCACCATCACCTCGGCGTCGGGATCAAGCTCCAGCCCCTGCCAGTGGCGATAGTGCGCGGCGGCGGCGGCGCGCAGCTCCGGCTGGCCCATCATGGGCGGGTACTGGTTCCAGCCGTCCACCACCGCGTCCGCCGCCTTGCGCCGTACGTCCTCCGGGCCGGGATCATCCGGGAAGCCCTGGCCCAGATTGACCGCCTCGTGGGTGCGGGCGAGCTGCGACATCACCTCGAAGATGGTGGTGGGCAGCTGCGCGTAGATCGGGTTGAGCGACCGGGCGGGGCGGGCGGACGGAGAGGAAAGAAGGGACATGGAACGGTCACGACAAGGGAAAAAGGCTCTGGCCGTTTAGACCTTCTCGCCGTGGGACGGAAGCCCGGTGGAGACCGCGGCCTCCCCGGCCATCAGCGGCTTCAGGGCGGCCACCAGCGCCTCCGGCGTCACCTGGCCCATGGGCATGAGCACTTTTGCGGCCTGTGTGCGCACGCCCGGCCGCATCACCAGCACCACCGTCTCGGAGCCGCCGCAGGCGGGATCGCCGCAGGAAATCTCGGAGACGGAAACCGTGGCGTCGGCATCGAGCTTCAGGGTGTCGCGCACGAGATCCGCCAGGGTGCGGGCGGCATCGCGCGCGGGCCCCGCCTCCCCCCGCCGGCGCATGAACAGCCTCATCCCCGTCTCCCCGATGGATTCCCGGCGATGTTTGAACCGCCCTCGCGGCGCAAACATGACGGCGCCTCACTCCTCATCGTCCTCCCCCTCGGGCTGGAGGCCGAACAGCCGCCGCACCTTCGCGATGGACCGCTTGAGCCGGCCCGCCTCCAGCCGCAGCACGGCCCAGGTGACGCGGCCATCCACCACCTCGCGCACCTCGATCACCGCGTGCCCGTACTTGATGCGCATGCCCCGCGCCGGATGGTCGTCCGAGCGGTCGGCGAAGGCCTCGGCGATGGTGAGGCCAAGCTCCGAGTCGGGCACCGTGAGGCCGTAGAAGCTCATGAGGTCGCCGAGCCGCACCTCGCCCACGAAGGGGAAGGCGGCGCCGTCATCCATGGGCGTCGCCTCCTGCGGGCGGAACAGGCGGTCGAGCTGGTGCACCCGCTTGGGCGGCGCCAGCACATAGCCGTAGTCGCCGACCTTGAGGTGGCCGGCGGCTTCCGGCGTCAGGGTCTGGCCGGCGCGCACCACCATCATCAGCCGCGCCCAGGTGGGCAGCGCGGCCTGCCCGGTGGCGGGCGTGCCGGCCACCACCGGATAGGCCACCAGCTCCATGTCGGTCTGCCCCGGCAGGTCGATCTCGAAGCGGCGGATGCCGGGGGCGGGATCGGACAGCGCCACGTCGAGCCGCCGCGCCACCGCCGCCATGGTCCAACCGTGGAGGATCAGCGACACCAGCACCACCGCGAAGGCCACGTTGAAATACACCTCTGCCTGCGGAAGGTGCGCCAGCATGGGAATGGTGGCGAGGAAGATGGACACCGCCCCGCGCAGCCCGGCCCAGGAGATGAACAGCTTCTCCTTGAGCGAGAAGCGGAACGGCGCGAGGCAAAGGAACACCGCCGCCGGGCGCCCCACCAGGATGAGGAAGGCGGCGACCCCGAGGGCCGGCAGCGCGTAGAACACGATCTTCTCGGGCGACACCAGAAGGCCCAGCATCACGAACATGACGATCTGGCACAGCCAGGTCACGGTATCGAGGAACGAGGTGATGGAGGCGATGGCGCGCACCGGCCGGTTGCCCAGCACCAGCCCGGCCAGGTAGACCGCCAGGAAGCCCGAGCCGTGCAGCAGCGAGGTGACCGCGAACAGCAGCACCGCGACGCCCATCACCATCACCGGATGGAGTCCGCCGGGCAGGTCCACCCGGTTGAGCAATGCGACCAGCGCATAGCCGCCCGCCACGCCCAGCACGGCTCCGACCGCCATCTCCCGCATCACGCCGATCACCATGGCGATGCCGGGATTGCCCATGTTCGTGGTCAGCAGCTCCACCAGCAGCACAGTGAGGAACACCGCCGCCGGATCGTTGGTGGCGGATTCGATCTCGATCACCGAGCCCACGCGGCGCCCGAGATGCAGCCCCTGCGCCCGCACCAGGAACAGCACCGCCGCCGCATCGGTGGAGGCCACGATGGCGCCAACCAGCAGGCTCTCCAGCGGACCGAGGCCGAGCAACGGCGCCGCCACCAGCGCCACCAGCGTCGCCGTCATCACCACGCCGATGGTGGACAGGCCCACCGCCGGAATGATGGCCCCCCGCATGCTGGCGATGCGCATGCGCAGCCCGCCATCGAACAGGATCACCGCCAGAGCCGCCGAGCCCACCATGTAGGTGGCCCAGTAGTCATTGAAATGGATGCCGCCGGGCCCGCCCTCCCCCGCCGCGACGCCGATGACGAGGAACACCAGCAGGATGGGCGCCCCGAATCGCGCCGCGAGCAAGCTCGAAAGGGTGCCGACAACCACCAGGGCGGCAACCACAAGAAGAACAAGATTGGAAACGAAGACGGAACCCATCACATGCCGGGCCACCCGCCCGCCCTTCGCAATTGAGATGCAACAGTAGCGTCTGTGGAGCCGAAGGCGTAAGCTTTTGATCGTCGCGGTCGCGAGGTCAGGCCGTCCGTGATGTGAACCGTAAGCCGATCCGGGGGCGGAAAGGTTCAGGAAATGTCGTTGAACGGCATTCCCGCCGCGTATCTCGTCATGTCGATGGTGCGTTCGCGGGGCAGTCTCGTTCTTGAGAGCGAGACCGTCTGCTTTGACCGTGATCTAGCCGTCGCCATGGCGATGGACGATTGCAGAAGCTGCTCATGGTCGGGCGTGTATCCGCTCGACGCGGAAGGACGTTGCGTTGCCGGGAGCCCGATCTTCTGCATGGGCTCGCTGAGCGCGGCGCTGCGGTCCGAACGGGACGGCGCCTACACCGCGGAGCGCGCCGAAGCTGCGCAGTCAGCGCCCTGATCCGCGCCCCGCGATGAATGCCATCGCCTGGAAGGGCGAGGCAAACTGGACCACGCTCACCCGCCGGCTGCCGCACACGTCGCAGCGCAGCGCGAGAGTCTCGCTCGCGGGTTCAGGTGTTTGGCTCGTGAGCTGACGCTCAGCAGTGTCCTGTCGCGGGGACAGGAGGGAGCGCCGCCCGCAGCGGCCGCATTCGGCACAGATCATCGCCCGCATCAGCCTCCAAATCACGGTGGCATGATGGCGATGGTCCGCGCCTAGAGCACGCGCCGATCTGCTTGCATCGCAAGCTGATCGGCGAACGCGTTCTCTTTCTTGCGTTTAGAGGGCGATTCACCGAGCAAATTGATTCAATTTGCTCGGATCGCGCTCTGGCTCAAAGAAGCGCGCGGGCGTGGAAAAACAGGCGCACCCGCCGTTCCGCGAAGGCCACATCCTCGGGCCGGCCCGCCTCGGCGGCGCCGATCAGCGCCTTCAGTGCGGAATCAAGGCCCGGACCGCCCTCCCCTTCGGCGAACCGCTGGAGCAGGAGGCGACCGCAATCGGAGAGGTTCTCAAGCTGCGTGCCGTCGGGAAGGCAGATGGGACGGTTGAGTGGCGTAAGCCAGAATCGCGTCATGGTGACCTTCAAACGCAGGGAAGACGGCCCCGGCTTCGCACCCGGACACCCTCTTCGGTTCGGCCCCCAAACTCGCGCCCGCCCGGCGGGATCGCCCCCTCGGTCTCACGCCCTTTCCCCGTCACGCTCCAGAGCCGCAACCGCAAACCAGCCCCTGGTATCGGTCCACACCCGCCGTTTCTGCCACCCGGCGCGACGCGCCATGGCGAGGAAGGCTTCGGCGGAGAACTTGTAGGAATTCTCCGTGTGGATGGTTTCGCCCATGCCGAAGGCGAAATGGTGGCGGTCGATGCGTACCGCCTGCTCCCTCACGCTTTCGAGATGCATCTCGATGCGGCTTTCCTCCGCATTGAAGAAGGCCCGGTGCCGGAACGCCGCCGGCTCGAAATCCGCGCCGACCTCGCGATTGATGCGGGTCAGCAGGTTGAGGTTGAAGGCGGCCGTGACGCCCTGCCGGTCGTCATAGGCCGCTTCCAGCACCGTGCGCGCCTTGGCCAGATCGAAGCCGATGACGAAGAGGGCGCCGGCACCGAGCACCTCGCCCACATGGGCGAGGAAGTCCGTTGCCGCCTCGGGCGTGAAATTGCCGATGGTGGAGCCGGGAAAGAAGCCGACCCGCCGGCCTTGCCCCAGCGGCGGCAGGCGCACCGGCTGCGTGAAGTCCGCCTCCACCGGCACCATGGCGACGGCGGGATAAGCGTCGGCAAGGCGCGCCACCGCCGCGCGCATGTGCGGGCCGGAAATGTCAATGGGCACATAGGCCGAGGGCTCGGCCATGGCATCGAGCAGCAGGCGCACCTTGATGCTCGATCCCGAGCCGAACTCCACGAGGCTCGCCTCGGGTCCCGCCAGCGCACCGATCTCGCCGGCGCGGGCCTTGAGGATCTCCAGCTCGCAGCGCGTCGGGTAATATTCCGGCAGGCGGCAGATATGGTCGAACAGGCGCGAGCCGGCTGCGTCGTAGAAATATTTGGGCGGGAGCGCCTTCTGGGGCCGGGAGAGGCCGCAGATCACGTCGGCGCGCAAGGCGGCGACGGCGTCGTCCGCCCGGTCGCTCCCGGTGCCGGAAAGGGACGCCGCGCCTGACGCGTCGAGCAATGTCGGGACCGTTCCAGCGGCCGGCTGGGCAATAAGATGGACCGCCATCAGGCATCCTCCGCAAGTCTCAGGCCGGCGAAGGGCCAGCGCTGGTGGGGGTAGAAGAAGTTGCGATAGGTGGCCCGGACGTGCCCGTCCGGCGTGGCGCAGCAGCCGCCCCGTAGTACCATCTGCGAGGACATGAACTTGCCGTTGTATTCCCCGAGCGCCCCCGGCGCCGGCCGGTAGCCGGGATAGGCGACGTAGGGGCTCTGGGTCCATTCCCACACGTCGCCATAAAGCTGGGCGGGATGGCCGGACGACGCCCCCGCCGCCAGCGGGCGCAGCGCTCCGGATTCCAGGAAATTGCCGGAGACGGGCACATGGCGCGCCGCCACTTCCCACTCCGCCTCGGTGGGCAGCCGCCGCCCGGTCCAGCGGGCATAGGCATCGGCCTCGTAATAGCTCACATGGACGACGGGGGCGGCAGGATCGACCGGCCGCTGGCCGCCAAGGGTCATGGCTTCCCAGCCGGCGTCGGTCTTCTCCCAATAGAGCGGCGCGTCGTACTCGCCCGCCTTCACCCGCGCCCAGCCGTCCGCGAGCCACAGATCGGGACGGCCATAGCCGCCATCCTCCATGAAGGCGATCCACTCGCCATTGGTCACCGCGCGGCTGGCGAGGCGAAACGGCCGCAGCAGCACCGCCTGGCGCGGCCCTTCATTGTCATAGGCGAAGCCGGTGCCCGCATGCCCGATCTCGAAGATGCCGCCGGGATAGTCGAAGAAGGACAGGTCCGGCGCGGCTCCCGCCGGGGCGCTCGCGCCGGGCCGGTAGGCCGGGCGCAGCGGGTTGGCGGCGAACAGGTTCAGGAGGTCCATCAGGATCAGCTCCTGATGCTGCTGCTCGTGGTTGATGCCGGTCTCCACCAGCGGCGCGATGGCGGAAAAGGCACCCTCCCCCGCCGTCGCGATCAGCTCGCCCATGGCCTGCGTCACCCGGGCGCGATAGGCCGCGACCTCCTCCACCGTCGGCCGGGTGATGAGGCCGCGCGCGGACCGGGCATGGCGGGCGCCGGCAGCCTCGTAATAGGAGTTGAACAGGTAGGCGAACCGGGGATGGGCGACGGTGTAGCCCGGAAGATGCGGCACCAGCAGGAACGTCTCGAAGAACCAGGAGACGTGGGCAAGGTGCCACTTGGTGGGGCTCGCGTCCGGCATGGACTGCACGGTCTGGTCCTCGGGATGGAGGTCCCGCGCCAGATCCTCGCTCAGCGCCCGCACCCTGCGGAACCGGCCCAGCCATTCGCTGCGCGGGACGCCGTGCGCGCGCATCTCGTGATGGATCGTCATTTCACCTCGCCGTTGGACGGCTCGAAGGTCAGCACGCGTCCGCAGCGCGATCCGGGCAAACCGTACCAATCTGCCCGGTGAACCGCCCTTTAGCCCAAAGAAGGAGAACGCGTTGCCCGATCAGCTTGCAAAGCAAGCCGATCGGCGCGTGCTCCGGAGCGATAACGCCGGCGGACACGTGTTGGTTCTGCAAGCAGGTACGCGCGAGCGTGGCCGTTCGTTACGTCTGGCTGGACACGATCGCGAGAGCGGCCCTCACCCGGCGGCGAGCGCCACCACCGCCTCGATGGAGCGAAGGGAGGGGCTGGCTCCATGCCAGACGGCCATGGTGCGCACCTGCGGCCCGGCGATGGCGCGGGTCTCGATCTCGCCCAGCGCGCGCCAGCGCTCCACCGCCGCCTCCGGGAGCAAAGTGCGGCCGAGCCCGGCCGCCACGCAGCCGATGATGCCGTCCAGCGTGCCCAGTTCCAGCATGGGCAGGTCGCCCAGCACCTCGCGGCAGCGCTCGCGGTAGCAGCAGCCTTCGCGGAACACGATGGCCGCGCTCTCCGGCGGCGCCCCCCTCGGCACCACCTCCACCAGCCGCTCGCTCCACAGCGGCGCGGAGGCGAAGCGATCGTCCACCACGTCCTCGGCGACGAAGATGAGGTCGAAGGCGCCGCGCCTGAGGCCCGCCATCAGCTCGCCGCTGGTGCCGCTCTTCAGGGTCAGGCGCAGGGGGGAAAGGGTGTCGCGGATGCGTTTCAGCACCGGCGGCAGGCGGACCGCCGCGGTAGTCTCCATGGTGCCGAGGCGCAGGGGCGGCCAGTCCTGCGCCGAGGCCTTCAGGCGCGCTTCCGCCTCGGTGGAGAGGCTGACGATGCGCGCGCCGTAGTCGAGGGCGAGGCTGCCGGCGGCGGTGGGCACCATGCGCCCGTCCATGCGCGCCACCAGCTTCTGGCCGAGGCGCTCCTCCAGCTTCTTGAGGCGGGTGGTGACATTGGACTGCACGCAGCCCAGCCGCTCCGCCGCGCGGGTGATGCTGCCGGTCTCGGCCACGGCCTGGAGGAACTGGATGTCGCGGATATCCATCATCAAAAGTGAACGATAATATCATAATGTTTCAATTTCAATGAAGATAGCGCGCGCCATAATGGGATGAGCGAAGGACGCCCGCCCATGACCCACGTTACGCATCTTCCGGATCACCCCGCGCAGACAGCGCCCTGGCCCGACCGCCGTCTTCTCGATCTGTTCGGCATCGTGCACCCCATCCTGCTCGGGCCCATGGCGGGCGCGGGCACGCCGAAGCTCGCCATTGCGGTGGGCTGGGCGGGCGGCCTCGCCTCCCTGCCCGGCGCCATGTACCAGCTGGACGACCTGCGCGCGGCCATCAAGGAGGTGCGTGCCGGCCTCCCCGGACGGCCGCTCAACGTCAATTTCTTCTGCCACACCCCGCCGTCGGCCGATCCGGTGCGGATGATGCGGTGGCGGGCGCGGCTCGCGCCTTATTACGTGGAGCGGGGCCTCGACCCGCAGGCGACGCCCCCGACTGGCGGGCGCGCGCCGTTCGACGCCGCCTTCTGTGCGCTGGTTGAGGAAGAGCGGCCGGAGGTGGTGAGCTTCC
Source organism: Xanthobacter autotrophicus (assembly GCF_030015065.1). GTDB lineage: Bacteria > Pseudomonadota > Alphaproteobacteria > Rhizobiales > Xanthobacteraceae > Xanthobacter > Xanthobacter autotrophicus_D. The sequence goes on from NZ_JAIVFN010000006.1 coordinate 40,209, forward strand.
ATTTCGGCCTGCCCGATCCCGCGCTGCTTGAACGGGTGAAGACGACGGGGGCGAAGGTGATCTCCAGCGCCACCACCGTCGCCGAGGCCAGATGGCTGGAAGCGCGCGGCTGCGACGCCATCATCGCCATGGGGCTGGAAGCGGGCGGGCATCGCGCCACCTTCCTCGGCGACGATGTCGCGGGTGACATGGCAGGCGACATGAGCCGGCAGGTCGGCACCTTCGCCCTCGTGCCGCAGGTGGTGGATGCGGTGCGCGTGCCGGTGATCGCCGCCGGCGGCATCGCCGACGGGCGGGGCATGGCCGCCGCCCTCACCCTCGGCGCATCGGCGGTGCAGGTGGGCACCGCTTTCCTGTTCTGCCCGGAAGCGAAGATCCCCGCCGTCCATCGCGCCGCGCTGGAGGCGGCGGGAGACGACGGCACCGCCCTCACCAATCTCTTCACCGGCCGCCCGGCGCGCGGCGTCATGAACCGGGTGATGCGGGAGGTGGGCCCCCTCTCCGACGATGCGCCGCCCTTCCCCCTCGCCGGTGGCGCCCTCGCTCCTCTTCGGGCAGCGGCGGAAGCCGAGGGACGCGGCGACTTCACCAACCTCTGGGCCGGGCAGGCCGCGCGCCTCGCCCCCCGGCTGCCGGCGGCCGACCTGACGCGCAAGCTCGCCGTCGACGCCCTCTCCCGGCTCGGTCCTGCGGCCTGAACCGGCGCAGCTCTCCGGTACGGCAGCGCCCCCCGAGGATCCGGCGCCCCGCCCGACCGCGCGGGCGCGCGCCTGGAGGGTGTGCGATCTTGGCGGTGTGCGATCTTGGCGCTTGGCGCCGGCCCTTCCGCGTGGTCATCTCCCGCAAACCATGGACGGCCGAAGCCCGGCCGGATGAAGCGTGCGGACGGGACACAGGATGCCGGGTCGAGGGAGCAGAGGGTGAGTGACGCCTTCCTCAAGGACGCGTTCGTCTATCTCCTCGCCGCCGGAATCCTCGTTCCGCTGTTCCACCGCGCCCGAATCGGCGCCGTGGTGGGTTTCATCGCCGCAGGCGCGCTCATCGGCCCCCATGGCCTCGGCCGGCTGGCCGACAGCCTGCCCTTTGTGAGCTTCATCACCATTTCCAGCCCGGAGCGCGCCGCCCCGTTCGGCGAGCTGGGCGTGGTGTTCCTCCTGTTTCTGCTGGGCCTTGAGTTTTCAGCCCCGCGGCTGTGGAAGCTGAGGCGCGAGGTGTTCGGCGTCGGCGCCCTCCAGGTGCTGTTCTGCGGCGTCCCCTTGGCCCTCGGCCTCGCGCTGGTGGCGGCGCCGGGGCCGGAGGTGGCCCTGGTGCTGGGCTTTTCCCTCGCCCTGTCGTCCACCGCCCTCGTCACCCAATTGCTCATCGACCAGCACCGCTCCCTCGCGCCTTTGGGCCAGCTGGTCATCGCCGTGCTGCTGTTCCAGGACCTGATGGTGGTGCCCATCCTGCTCGCGGCGGAGTTGCTGAGCGGGCCGGCTACCGATGTGGTGACCCTCGCGGTGGGGGCGCTCGCCAAGGCCACGGGCGCGGTGGCGCTCATTCTGGTGGCAGGGCGCTTCGTGCTGGCGCCGCTGGTGGCGGTCGCCGCCTCCACCCGCTCGCGCGAGCTGATCATGGCCATCACTCTCGTGGTGGTGGTGGGCTCGGCGGCGGTGACCCATGCGGCCGGGCTGTCCAGCGCGCTCGGCGCCTTTCTCGCCGGCATGGCGCTGTCGGAAACCGCCTATCGCCACCAGATCGAGGTGGACCTCGATCCGTTCAAGGGCCTGCTGGTGGGCGTGTTCTTCGTCACCGTGGGCATGAGCCTCGATTTCGGGGCGGTGCTGCCGCGCGCCCTGTGGGTGGTGGCGGGCGTCGCCGGGCTGATCGCGGTGAAAGCCGCATGCACCTATGGCGCCGCCCGGCTGCTGCGCGTGAGTGCGCCCGCCGCCGCCGAGGCAGCCCTGCTCCTTTCCCAGACCGGGGAGTTCGCCTTCGTGGTGCTGGGGCTGCTCGCCGCCAAGGGCGTGCTGGGCGCGCAGGACGCCGCCACCCTCGTCGCCGTGGTCAGCCTCAGCCTTGCCGCGACCCCGGTGCTCGCCCGCATCGCTGCAAGGCTCGGGCGCTCGCTGGATGCCAGGATGCACGATACGCTCGCGCCGGTGGCCAGCACCGCGGCCGACCATGTGATCATCGCCGGATACGGCCGCGTCGGCCGCACCATCGCCGACGCGCTGGAGGAGGAAGGCGTCCCCTATGTGGCGGTGGATGCCGATCCGCGGCGGGTGGCGGAGGCGCGCGCGGCGGGGCGCCCGGTCTTCTTCGGCGATGCCGGCCGCGCCGAAATCCTCGACCGCCTGGGCGCCGACCGCGCACTCGCCTTCGTCGTGACCATGGACGCGCCCAATGCCGCCGAACGCATGGTGACGGCGGTGCGCCAGCACTGGGCCGCAACCGCCGTGGTGGCCCGCGCCAAGGATACCGAGCATGCGCGGCGCCTCGCGGCTCTCGGCGTGGCCGGCGTCATTCCCGAGGCGGCGGAAGCCAGCCTCCAGCTCATGGCCCAGCTTCTGTCCGCCCTCGGGCTTCCCGACGAGGCGGTCTCCACCCGTACGGAGCAGGCCCGCTCGCGCATCCGCGACGACATCGAGCGGAACGCGACCGGGGAAGGGATCTGACCGCATGAGCACGGAAAAGCAGCGTCCGCAAAGGCTGCGCCGCCGCCTGTTCGACATCCTGGAGCGGGACCTGCCCGGTGACCACATTGCCGATGCGGTGCACTATTTCCTCATTGCGACGGTGCTGCTGTCCGTCACCGGCGCGGTGCTCGCCACCGTTCCCTCGCTGGCGCTGCGGGAGAAATGGTGGTTCCACTGGGGCGAGTTCACTGCCCTCGTCGCCTTCACCGTGGAATATGGCGCGCGCCTGTGGGTAGCGCCGGAACATCCGCTGCGGCGCCAGCTGCCGCCCCTTGTGGCGCGGGCGCACTACGCGGTGACGGTGCCGGCGCTGATTGATCTCGCGGCCATCCTGCCCTGGCTGATCTCGCTCACCACCGAACTCGACGTGCACGCGCTGCTGGTGCTGCGGCTGGTGCGCTTCCTGAAGCTCGCGCGCTATTCCTCGGGCTTCAACGCGCTCTACCTCGCGGTGCGGCGCGAGCGCTACGCGCTGTTGTCCTGCTTCATCATCCTGTGCGCGGGAGTGCTGATCGCCGCCACCGCCATGTATCTCACCGAGCGCGACGTGCAGCCGGACAAGTTCGGCTCCATCCCGGAAGCCATGTGGTGGGCCATCACCACCCTCACCACGGTGGGCTATGGCGACGTGGTGCCTGTGACCACGTCCGGCCGCGTCATCGGCGCCCTCACCATGGTGTCTGGCCTCGTCATGCTGGCGCTGCCTATCGCCATCATCGCCAGCTCGTTCTCCGAGGTGATCGCGAAGCACAATTTCGTCGTCACCTTCTCCATGATCTCGCGCCTGCCGCCATTCTCGGACCTCGACGCGCCGGTGCTCGGGGACATCCTGCCCCTGCTCAATTCCCGCAGCTTCGACCGGGGCCACCAGGTGGTGCGGCGGGGGGAGAGTACGGCGCATCTGTTCGTGGTGCTGCAAGGCCGCCTGGAGATGGAGGGCGAGACCGGCTTTCGCGCGCTGGGCCCCGGCGACGTGTTCGGCCTTCTGCCCGGCCACACCAAGGCGAGCCCGGTTCCGGTGCGGGCAGTGGTCAAGTCCAAGATCCTCGCCATCGAGGAAAACGAGCTTCACATGCTGGCGCTGCGCCATCCCGCGGTGATCGGGCGGCTGAGCGCCGCCGCGCGGGACCGGGACGCCGACGACACGGGCTGAAGCCGCCGGCGCCGGTCTTCGACCGATCCGGACCGGGCCTCGCGCGCCGGCCGGGGCGGGGATTGCCCGCGCGCCACTCTCTCCGCCCCCCGGAGCAAGGCAGCCGCCCGCGCAAAAAAGAAGGGGCCGCAGCGCGGCCCCTTCCGGATTCGAACGAGGGCGATGACCCCCCGCCTTGCCTCACGCGGCAAGATCAGGCCGCCATGGCCTTGGTGAGGTTCTCGGAGATCTTGTCGAGGAAGCCGGTGGTGGAGAGCCACTTCTGGTCGGCGCCGACGAGGAGCGCGAGGTCCTTCGTCATGTAGCCTTCTTCCACCGTATCCACGCACACCTTCTCGAGGGTCGCGGCGAACTTGGCCAGTTCCTCGTTGCCGTCGAGCTTGGCGCGATGGGAGAGACCGCGGGTCCAGGCGAAGATGGAGGCGATGGAGTTGGTGGAGGTCTCCTTGCCCTTCTGGTGCTCGCGATAATGGCGGGTGACGGTACCGTGGGCGGCCTCGGCCTCCACGGTCTTGCCGTCCGGCGTCATCAGCACGGAGGTCATCAGGCCGAGCGAGCCGAAGCCCTGGGCCACGATGTCCGACTGCACGTCGCCGTCATAGTTCTTGCAGGCCCAGACATAGCCGCCGGACCACTTGAGGGCCGAGGCCACCATGTCGTCGATGAGACGGTGCTCGTAGGTGAGACCGCGCTTGTCGAACTCGGCCTTGAACTCGGCCTCGTACACCTCCTGGAAGATGTCCTTGAAGCGGCCGTCATAGGCCTTCAGGATGGTGTTCTTCGTGGAGAGATAGACCGGATAATTGCGCAGCAGGCCGTAATTCAGCGAGGCGCGGGCGAATTCGCGGATCGACTCGTCGAGATTGTACATGGCCATGGCCACGCCGGCGCCCGGGAACTTGTAGACTTCCTTCTCGATCTTGGTGCCGTCCTCACCCACGAAGGAGATGGACAGCGTGCCCTTGCCCGGCACCTTGAAATCGGTGGCGCGATACTGGTCGCCGAAGGCATGGCGGCCCACCACGATGGGCTGGGTCCAGCCCGGCACCAGGCGCGGCACGTTCTTGCAGATGATGGGCTCGCGGAAGATCACGCCGCCCAGGATGTTGCGGATGGTGCCGTTGGGCGACTTCCACATCTCCTTGAGCTTGAACTCCTCGACGCGGGCCTCGTCCGGCGTGATGGTGGCGCACTTCACGCCCACGCCGTGCTTCTTGATGGCTTCCGCAGCGGCAACCGTGACCTGATCGTTGGTGGCGTCCCGGTTCTCGACGGAGAGGTCGTAATATTCCAGGTCGATGTCGAGATAGGGGTGGATCAGCTTGTCCTTGATGTACTGCCAGATGATCCGGGTCATCTCGTCGCCGTCGAGCTCGACGACCGGATTTGCCACCTTGATCTTCGCCATGGGACGGCCTTTCACGACTGCTCTGCGAGCCTTATGGAAAGAGGAGAAGGGCCGCCGACGCTGGCGTGCCGGCAATCCTTCAGCGCCGCCGCTATAGCATTGGCGTGGCGCAGTGCAACAGCCGCAAACCCGTGGTTTTGCGTGAGATGATTTCTCACGATGCGCGATGCCCGTTCCCCAAGGTCTCGACTTCCCCGCCCGCCTCGTGGCAGACAGCGCGAAACGGGAGACGACATGCCGGGTTCCGGTACCGACAGCACGAAGCCCTGGGCGTCCGGCGGGCCCCTGGTCATCCTGGTGGAGCCCCAGCTGGGCCAGAATATCGGCTCGGCCGCGCGGGCCATGGGCAATTTCGGCCTGTCTCGCCTGCGCATCGTCAATCCGCGCGAGGGCTGGCCCAATGAGCAGGCCCGCATCTTCTCCGCCGGGGCCGACCGCATCCTCGCCGAGGCGACCCTTTATCCCGACCTGCGCTCGGCGCTCGCAGGCGTCAACTATGCCTTCGCCGCCACGGCGCGGGAGCGCGGCATGGCCAAGCCCGTGCTCGGCGCCGACGCGGTCGCCCAGGAAACCCGCTCCCGCCTCGCCGGCGGGGAGGATGTCGCCCTCATCTTCGGCCGCGAGCGCACAGGGCTCTATACGGAGGAGGTCTCGCTCTGCGACGCCATCCTCACCCTGCCGGTGAACCCGGCCTTCGCCTCGCTCAACCTCGCCATGTGCGTGGCGGTGGCCGGCTATGAATGGTTCAAGGCGGAGAGCGAAGGCGCCCTGCCCTTCGCCCCGCCGGACCGCTCGCCGCTGGCGGACAAGGGCGACCTCTTCGCCTTCTTCGATCATCTGGAGGGGGCGCTGGAGCAGTCCGGCTTCTTCCGCTCGCCGGAAAAGGCGCCCTCCACCATCCGCAACCTGCGCAACATCTTCCACCGCCTCGGCCTGACGCGGCAGGACCTCGCCACCCTTCACGGCGCCGTCACCGCGCTGGAGGAAGGACGCGCCGGCCGGGAAGCGCGCAAGCTGGAGAACAACGCCCGAGCCGCCGCCCGCAAGGGGGGCGGGCCACAAGGCCCGGCTCCGAGCGCGCAGGAGGAGCCCTCCGGGCCGGCGGCTGGCGGCGAACGCCCGCCCGAACGAGATGCCCCCTGACCGGTCCACGCGCGCGCCTGCCCGCTCTTCGACCTGCGCCGAGGGCGCGCTGAAGCGCCCCGCAGGCGTGACCGGAGGCCGGAGAGAAGCGCCCTCCGGCCTCTGGTATCAGCCGCCGAGCCGCGGACCGAGGAAGGCACCCGCCTCCTCCAGCGCCCGGCGTCCCTCGGCGAGGCGGTGATACCAGATGGGCCAGGCGTGGATCATGTGCGGATAGACCGAGAGGCGCACCTCCCCATCGCAGGCGCCGAGCCGTCCGGCGATGCGCACCGCGTCGTCCAGCAGGGTTTCCGCCGACCCCACCTGGATGAGGATGGGCGGCAGGCCGGCAAGATCGGCGTGAAGCGGGCTCACCAGGGGATCGGTCCGGCGCCCTCCCCCGGCGAGGTAGGCCTCCGCCAGCATTTCGAGATAGGCCCGGTGGATGAGCGGATCCACGGCATCCTTCGCGTCGATGCTGGCGCCGGTCATGTCGAGGTCCACCCAGGGGGAGACCAGCCAGCCGCACGCCGGCAGGTCCATGGCCTTCGCCCGCAGCCTCTGGAACAGGGCCAGCGTCAGCCCGCCGCCCGCGCTGTCGCCGCCCACGGCGATGCTGTGAGCCGCATAGCCCTCAGCCAGCAGGAAGCCATAGGCCGCCTCGGCATCGTCGAGCGCGGCGGGAAAGGGATGCTCGGGGGCGAGGCGGTAGGCGATGGCGAGGGTGCGGATGCCGACGGCCCGGCCCGCCCCCGTCACCATGGTGCGGTGGCTCTTCAGCGATCCGGAGGAATAGCCCCCGCCGTGCAGGAACAGCAGCACCCGCGTCTGGTCCGCGCCCGGCGCCAGCGACCACTCGCCGGGAACGCCGCCCGCATCCACGGGCGTGACGACGATGTCCGGATCGACCGGATCGACGGCGGTGACCTGCTCCATCCGCTCGCGCCGCTCGGCGAGGCTTTGCGGCCGTGGGCTCGCCGCAAGGATCGCGCGCAGCGCATCGATATCGGAAACTCCCATCGCCCTTCCTCCCCACTCTCGGTTGCCGCCCATCCTGGGTGTTTTTCCATGGCCGGCAAGGGATAGCGTGGGGTCGGGGGGCCCGATGGAAGCCGCGTCGTCCACAGGGCGGCGGGCGACGGGGCATTTTTTCCCCTCCAGCCCTTTCAATCGGGAACGGGGGTTGCTACATACGCCTCGTCGACGGGCGGTTCGCCGGCTCGACAACTGACGCGGGGTGGAGCAGCCCGGTAGCTCGTCAGGCTCATAACCTGAAGGTCGTAGGTTCAAATCCTACCCCCGCAACCATCTCAAATTGCGATACCAAATCGCGCAAATCAGCCGCCCCCACCGGGCGGCTTTTTTGCGTTCGCAAGTTCTGATCAGAGCAGGTCCCCGCAACCATCTCGACTTGCGATCGGCCCGCCCCTCTGGCGGGCCGTTTGCTTTTGAGCGAAATCGCAAGAATTCCAGCCAGATCACCTCGCACGTCGACCCGAAGCTCGCCTCCTGCCGGCGTCAGGATGATCTCCTTCACCAGCGAGCGAATCAGGTCGGCCGCCGTCATCCGCTTTTCCTCCGAATCCTCCTGAAGCGCCGCATACAGCTCATCCACCTGGGCGTGGTAGTGATGCGCCATGTTTGGATGCAGGAGGGGCGGCGGCTCCTGGGCGTCCTGCAGGAACGCTTTTAGCTCCTTCTGGCGAGCCTCCAGCTCCTTCATCTGCTTCATCATCCGGGTGGGGGCGTCGTCGCTGTCGGACGCGAGGATGAGCTTCATCAACTTGTCGAGTTCCCGGTCGATTCGCTTGATCTCGGCCTCGGCCGCATCGATCGACGCTCGGCCTTCCATGCGCAGCCGATTCATCTCGCGGGTGAATTCCTCGCAGAATTCTTTGAACAGCGCTGGGTCCATCAGGTGATGGCGCAGCGCGTTCAGGACGCGCGCCTCGAACTGATCGCGCCGGATGTTCCTGCGATTGTCGCAAGTGCCCTTATTCCGGGCTGTCGAGCAGCCAACCAGGTCAGCCGAGATCATCGAATAGCCACCGCCACAGCAGGCGCACTTGGTCAGGCCCGAGAAAAGGTATTTGGGGCGCCGACGTTCCCGGAAGTGGTTCTCGGTCTCGCCGTTGTCGCTACGGTTCAGTTTGACCGCTTTCTGGCGATCCTTGACCGCCCGCCACAGCTCGTCGTCAAGGATGCGCAACTCGGGCACATCCTGGGTGATCCAGTCCTCCTCCGGGTTTATGCGCGCCTGGCGCTTGCCAGTGTCCGGGTCTTTGATGAAGCGCTGACGGTTCCAGACCAGCTTGCCAACGTACATCTCGTTGTTGAGGATTCCGTTGCCGCGCTTCGGATTGCCGTTGATCGTGCTGAAGCCCCATTCTCCACCGCCCGGCGCGGAGATGCCCTCCTTGTTCAGCTCGAAGGCAATTCGCTTCGCCGACTTTCCGGCCGAATAGTCACGGAAGATGCGGCGGATGACCCCCGCCTGAAACTCGTTGATGGTCCGGTCGCCGCGTATGGGCTCGCCGCCGGCGTCGAACTTCTTCACCACATCATAGCCATAGGCGTTGCCGCCGCCGGACTTGCCCATCTCGACGCGCCCGCGCTGGCCTCGGCGCGTCTTGTCGGCGAGATCCTTGAGGAACAGGGCGTTCATCGTGCCCTTCAGACCGACATGCAGATGCGTGACTTCGCCCTCGGAGAGCGTGACGATCTTCACGTCCGCATAGGCCATGCGCTTGTAGAGGCCGGCAATGTCCTCCTGATCGCGCGAAAGACGATCCATCGCCTCGGCCAGCACGTACTGGAAACGGCCGCGCGCTGCGTCCGAGATCAGGGCTTGGATACCGGGACGAAGAAGGGAGGCGCCGGAAATGGCGTGGTCGGTATATTCCTCGACCACCTGCCAACCCTGCTTCTCGGCATGGAGGCGGCAGATGCGGAGCTGGTCGGCGATGGAGGCGTCGCGCTGATTGTCGGACGAATAGCGGGCGTAGATCGCGACTTTCAAAGCGCACTCTCCTGAGGTGTCAGGAGCGCGTCGTGCTGCGTTCCTTCATCTGCTCTTCGAACACCTCCCGCGCAGCACGACGGGCGAGCAGGCGAGCCAACTCGCTCAGGCGCGGGTCGGGACCGTCGCCGCGGCGCACGAGCGACAGTTCCGGCTCGACGAGCCGAAGCGCGCTCCTTTGCTGCTGGCGTTTGTCCTGGTCCATCGTTGCGCCGTTCGATAGCGATTGCAAGTTGATCGGCTTCACGATTGTTGTGAATCGAAGTATAAGCAACGCAAATCAACGGAGAGTATTCGACGGCATTCGGCATATTGTTGCTGGTGCTGGCGCCATCCGGCGTAGAAAAGCGCATCACAGCAGACGGAAAATACCGGCATCGGATGGCGCGGCGATCCGCTCTCTGGCCAAGCCTGTCTGAAACGCGTTTCGCCATCGCGTCCTCACTTGTCTGCACAACAAATCTGGGCTATATATCCAGATATAGCATGGAGGGTGGCCATGGGCAATGCTGCACAGAAGAGAGCGATCCAGAATTACCGCGCCCGTCTGACGCAGCGCGGCTTCACGCGCTTCGAGATCATGGCGCTCGAATCCGATCGCGAGCTGATACGCGCTCTTGCCCGTCGTCTGGCTGAGGAAGGGCCGGAAGCGGAGCAGGTTCGCGCGGCCGTGAAGACAGTCGTCGCTGGCGAACCACCCAAGCCCGGCGGCATCCTCACCGCTTTACGCCGCTCGCCGCTGGTGGGCGCGGAGCTTGATCTTTCCCGCCCGCGTGAAGAGGGGCGTAAGGTCGATCTGTGACGCGCTATCTCCTCGATACCAACATCATCAGCAATATCGTCAAGCCGCAGCCGTCGGCGTCGTTGCTGGCTTGGATGGCAACACAGCGCGACGAGGACCTGTTTATTGCGTCATTGACCGTCGCTGAAATTCGACGTGGCATTCTGGAAAAGCCCCGCGGCAAGAAACGCGATGCGCTCGACGCCTGGTTTGTCGGGCCGGAGGGGCCGCAGGCCCTGTTCACGGGCCGCATTTTATCCTTCGACGCCAAGGCCGGCCTGATCTGGGCGCGGCTGATGGCGGAGGGCAAGGTGGCGGGTCGTCCCCGTAGCGGACTCGACATGATCATCGCCGCCGTCGCCGGTGCGAATGAATGCGTCGTGGTGACTGACAACGAGAAGGACTTCGCCGGGCTCCAGATCATCAATCCGTTGCGTGGCGGCCTGGAGGGGGAAAAATGAAGATGGCGCCGCCGCCTGTACCCATCGAGTACCAGCTCATCGGTCTGACCGAAGACGGCAATGCTGGAGATCTCCTGCTTGGGCTTGACCAGAAACAGGGGCGAGTTCGCCTCCAAGCTCTGATCTCCGAATGGCTACGCATGGAAAACCTCGTGGTTTTGACGGGTTCCGGTACGTCGGTTTCAGCCGGCGGGAAGACCATGGCGAATCTTGAAACCGCTGTCTTCGAAACGATCGAGGCCCTCCCGGATGTGCCTGCCTCAATCGGCCCCATCATCAAGGCGCGGAGGGACGCCGTCTGGCTGGCTAATTTTATCGATGAACCGACGCTAGGTTTCGAAGCTTGGCTATCCTTCGTCGCCAACGCCTTGGTCATTGGCCAGTCGAAAGACGCACCATTCTCCGGTGTCACCTGGCCGAGCACACCCGCACCAAGCTTTGACGATCTCCAGTGGTTCGTAAACCATCTGCGCATGTCGATTTTCGCAGAATGCGCGCTGTCCTTGCCCGATAAGGCCATGGCGAAGTCGATAAGAGAGACCCCGCCGCAGCTCGCATTTCTCTCCAAGCTCGTCGCCCGAGATAGCAATCTCGGGCGAACTCATCTTTTCACGTTGAACTACGACACCCTGTTCGAGCAGGCGCTGGAGTTGCTCGGCATCCAGTATTTCGATGGGTTCACCGGCCGCGCCGCAGCGCGGTTCGATCCCTCCGTCTACGGCCTTGACGTCTATTATCCGGGGGAAGTCGCCGAAGGCCGAGTCCGGCGCTTCGACAAGTTCCTGCATTTTTACAAGCTGCATGGGTCAATTCACTGGTTCGAGCAAGATGGCGAGATGCGGGCGCGGCACCCCGACCTCGCGCCGTTCCGAGCCTATGTGGACTTGAAGCCGGAGGAGAAGGCAGCCGCACTCGTTGATCTTGCCGAGGGAACCGCATCGATCGGTATTCTGCCGACCGCGAATAAGTTCACGCAGACGCTGACGATGCCGTATGCGCATCTCTTCCGATCATTCCAAGTGCGCCTCGGCATCCCTCAGACGTTCCTGCTCGTCCTCGGCTACGGCTTCGGCGACGATCATGTCAGCCGAATCATCGAGAGTGCCTTGATCAACCCGTCGCTGGTTATGCTGGTGGTGGAGCCCAATCCGGAGAGCCCGGTCGTCGAGCGCATCCGGCGGTACAAGGACCTTGGCAAGCGCGCTTTCGTGTTGTGCCCGACCGACGCAGCCTTTGCGGCTGCCACGTTCAAGCACGCGACCTTTGATGATTTTGCGCGGTCAGCGATGCCCGACGTCCAATGGCTCGACGATTTCTTGCGTCTGCGTCGTTTTGAAAAGCAGATCGCCTCGTCTGCAATGCCCGCCGAACCCGATACGGGGGCTTGACCATGGATAATCCTAGACTTGTCGGCCACATCGTCGCTGTTCAGGGGTTTCGGGTGAAAGTCGAGCTTTTGCCCGAAACCCGCTCGGCGCTTCGCGCGACCCTTGACGGCGTCCAGGTCGCGATCGCCATCAACGCCTACCTGACATTTTCATTGGGGGCGGGCGAAACCGTCATCGGCATCATTACCGACCTCGAGGCGCGCGAGAGCTTCGACCCTGCAAGTGGCGACGACCTCAGCCTTGAGTTGATGAAGTCTCGCCGGATCGCCAGCGTGCAGTTGCTGGGCACGATCGAGAACATTGATGACGACGCCTCCTTCAGCCCGGGCATATCCGTTCTGCCAACCCTCGATACCCCTGCTGAGATCGGATCGCCGGCCGTGCTGCGCGCTGTGTTCGAGCTTCCGCCGCGGCGCAATAGGCCAGAAGGCTATGATGACAAGGACTTCGACTACGACCTGAAAATCGGGTTTCCAACGGGCCAGACGCGCAATGTCGTGCGCGCCTCCTACAACGATCTGTTTTCGCGCCCTCTGGCGATCGTCGGCAACACCGGCTCGGGCAAGTCCTTTTCCGTTTCCAGCCTGATCCAGAAGGCGATGAAGGCGCTCGATGGTGCCGCCGAGGAGCCGCATGTCTTTATCCTCGACATTAATGGCGAGTATGAAAAGGCATTCCCAACAGGCAAGACCGTCACACGATTGCCCGATCGCATCTACCTCAACGGTGAAGAATTCGGCCTTCCACTCTGGTTTCTCAATGCTGAAGAGATCTGCGCTTGGTTGAGCGCTGCCGAACAAACGCAGGAGCCGGTCCTGAAGGATTGGTGGGCGATCGCGAAGGGCGGGAATGCTGATGAGGTTTCGAATCTTAATACATTCCAGAGTGCTTTAAGCTCAATCGAAAAGCTGCTTTCCGATCTCCAAAAGATACAACGGAAGTCGGCTGGTTCATATTGCGATCTGATTGTAGGCTATCTGGCGAATTCCGACATCGATACAGCCTCATTTGAAACTCTGTTCGCATCGCACAAAGCGATCACCGGTTTCAATCAAGAGGTCCTCGCGAATGCTGCTCAGATCGAAGCCGAGGCTCGAAAGCTCCAGGATGAAATCCGCGCAAAGATCATCGGCGGCAGCCATGTCGCCGAGACTGCCGTTCGGACAGCCGATTCACCGTTGCGCATCTCCCGTTCGACGTTGACAGATCCATCCCTGATCAATCGAGCGGTGTCCAAGGAAGATACCATAAGGGTCGATGCACACCTCACGACGTTGAAACTGAGGTTGAAGACGCGCCTCGACGATAAACGCTGGCATTCGTTTCTCAATTATGAGAACGCCGAAACTAGCATCCCGGATCTGGCATCGTGGTTTTCCCGTTTTGGTCTCGGAAATGCGGGCGGGCCTAAGGTGTCGGTGCTCGACTTATCCATGTTGGGAAACGAGATTCTCCCTTATGCTTGCGCCGTCATCGGGCGCGTACTCCTCGAGGCAAGGGAGCGATTGCCGGCGGCATCACGCTATAAGCATCCTTGGGTGCTCGTCCTGGAGGAGGCGCACAACTACGCGCGGCCGGCGCGATCGGACGAAGACCGCGGCCATCGCCTCGCACGTCTCGCCTATGAGCGTATCGCCAAGGAGGGACGGAAGTTTGGCCTCTCACTGATCATCGCCAGCCAGCGACCGAGCGAGATCAGCCAGACAATTATCAGCCAGTGTGCCAACTTCATCAGCCATCGTCTGCAGAACCCGGACGACATCGACCATTTCCGACGCATCATCCCGATGCAGGCGCGGCGTTTGCTCGATCAGGTGACGATTTTGTCGTCGGGCGAGGCGATCGTTTTCGGAAGCGCGTTCCATATCCCGGCGCGGGTTCAGTTCGATCGACCGGAGCCTGGCCCCTATAGCCAGACGGCAGCGCCGTACCACGAATGGTCGAAGGAAAGAGCTCCGTTTCCTCTGCGCCAAATCATTGACGCTTGGGGCGCATAGCTCAGAGGAGCCATCTGCCCCATGTCTCTCAAGCCATTCGACTCCCTTCTCGAGCCCGATCCCCGGTTCGCTGACCTCTATGTTATTGAGCAAGATGTCGCGCGTCGAATGACGCTTCGAGACCATCATGCCGGAATAGTTGATGTCGGCTTGAAGGGTGCGGCACCCGTAGAGGTTCAAAAGGCCTTCGACAGAGCGCGTAGCATCATGCTTTACGCCTTTTTTGACTACGATCTCTTCGTGGTGGGAGAAATCCAAGCATTCGGAGCTTTCGAGCTAGCGCTCAAATTTCGTTTGAGTGGGCATGGTGGAGACGCACGCGGCACGCTGCGCAATCTGGTCGATCGAGCACGCAAAACGGGCGCGTTGCCGCCAATGGTCGAGGGCAGCATGCTGATGGCCGATCCTGTCGAGGCGCTTATCGCATTACGTAATGGTCTGTCCCACGGCAGCGCTGAAATTCATTCCCCCGGCATGGCGCTGAAGATCCTGGCGGCTTGCGCCGACTGGATCTATCTCCTGTTCCCGAGCCGGCCTGAATGAATCCGGCTCTTCTGATGTGACGCTGCTAGGGGAAAGCCTTCCCCTGCGGCCGAGCCAGGTCTCGGCCGACCCCATCGAGCGGGGAGCCCCCGCAACGCCCCTCAAGAGTCAGAGGGTGGACCGGTTTTCCGTGACGGGTTGACTGCCGGGAGAGAGGCTGCCGGCGCCCGTCATGGAGAACGATCCCATGAACGAACAGGTTCTGGACGCCCGCGGTGATCCGAGCGGCGGGTATAAGGTGGATGTCAATCGCGGCGAGCGCGTCGGCCGCGTGTCGTCGGAGTGGTTCTCCCGGCCGGCGGACGAACGCTATCTGTCCCTGTCGGAGCTGTATGGCGCGGTGCGCGGCCGGTCCGACCGGAGCCGGACCCGGACGGTGGAGAGCGCGGCTATCCGCGTCAAAGCGAGCCGAGAGGCGCCGGACCGGCTGACGCTCGCGCTGCCGGGGACGGAGGCTCCTGTTGCGCCGACCCACTGGAGCTTCGGCCAGCTTGCAAGCCTCATCGGCGCGCCGGCGGCCTACCTGCGGCAACTCCCGGCTCCGCTCGCCGGCATCAATCTGCAGCACGGCCTGCTGACGCACCGCGCTGAGCAGGTGAAGACGCTGGAGGTGGAGGACGGCCGCGTCGAGCTACGGGCCGTGACCGGTCCCGACTACGGCCGCATCTACGACCACGAGCTGGTGGATGCCGTGCGCCGCATCGCCGGCAATGGCACCGGCGACACCCGCTGGAAGGTGCCGGGTGTGCTCGACTGGTCGACAGGCATCTACAATCCCCGCGTCGACATCACCAAGGACACCACCACGCTCTACGCCTCGGATCGGGACGTCTTCCTGTTCCTGGTGGATGATCTCAATCCCATCGAGGCTGGCCGGCTGCCGGACGGCTCTCCGGACCTGTTTTTTCGGGGCTTCTATTGCTGGAACTCGGAGGTGGGCGCCAAGACGCTGGGGATCGCCAGCTTCTACCTGCGGGCCGTCTGCCAGAACCGCAACCTGTGGGGCGTCGAGGATTTCGAGGAGATCACCATCCGGCACTCCAAGTATGCCGCATCTCGGTTCGCCCATCAGGCGGCGCCGGCTTTGGAGCGCTTTGCTAACTCCTCCCCCATGCCCTTCGTCAACGGCATCAAGGCGGCACGCGAGCGCATCGTGGCGCGCACCGACGAGGACCGCACCGAGTTCCTGCGCCGCAAGGGCTTCTCCAAGGCGGAGACGCAGAAGGTGATCGAGACCGTGCTGGCCGAAGAAGGTCGCAAGCCGGAGAGCATCTTCGACTTCGTGCAGGGCATCACGGCCGTGGCCCGGGACAAGCCCCACCAGGATGCCCGCCTCGATCTGGAGGCGCGGGCGAAGAAACTCCTCGACCGCGCCGTCTGAGATCCGCGAAGCCGGAGATGCGGAATGTCGTGTCTCCGGCTTCGTGTTGTTCCGGATTTCCGGATCATCGGTTCTGCGGCGCTGCCCTCAGAGGAAGAGGGCGGCGCCGTCCTTCGTGACGGGTTGGAGGCCAGAGAGAGGTTCTCTGGCCGCCCGTCGCGGAGAAATATCCCATGGCCACGGCCGTTCAGAAGATCACCCTTTCGTCCTCCCGCGACATCCCTTTCAACAAGCTGGTGCTGAGTCAGGCCAACGTCCGCCGGGTGAAGGCGGGCGTCTCCATCGAGGAACTCGCCGAGGACATCGCCCGGCGCGGCCTGCTCCAGGGCCTCAATGTCCGAGCCGTGGTCGATCCCGACGGCGTCGAGACCGGCATGTATGAGATCCCGGCCGGCGGGCGGCGCTATCGGGCGCTGGAGCTGCTGGTGAAGCGCAAGCGCCTCGCCAGGACGGCCCCGGTGCCATGCATTGTCCGTGAGGGCGGCATCGCCGAGGAGGATTCCCTCGCCGAGAATGTCCAGCGCGCGCCGCTCCATCCCCTCGACCAGTTCCGTGCCTTTCTCGCTCTGCGGGAGAAGGGCCAGTCCGAGGAGGAGATCGCCGCCGCCTTCTTCGTCTCGGTCGCGGTGGTGAAGCAGCGGCTGAAGCTCGCCTCGCTCTCTCCGACGCTCCTCGACACCTATGCCGAGGATGGCCTCACCCTCGACCAGCTCATGGCCTTCACCGTATCGGGCGACCATGAACGGCAGGAGCAGGTGCTGGAGCGTCTCGCCCAAGCTTACGACAAGCAGCCCTATGTCATCCGGCGCATGCTGACGGAGGGCGCGGTGCGGGCATCCGACAAGCGGGCCCGCTTCATCGGCATCGAGGCCTACGAGATGGCCGGCGGCACGGTGCTGCGCGACCTGTTCCAGGGCGATGACGGTGGCTGGCTGCAGGATGTGCCCCTCGTCGACCGGATGGTGGCCGAGAAGCTCGTCGCCGAGGCCGACGTGATCCGGAGCGAGGGTTGGAAGTGGATCGAGGTCGCGCCGGACTTCGCCTATGGCCACACCTATGGCCTACGCCAATTGCGGGGCGAGCCCATGCATTTGACCGAAGCGGAGGAGGCTGCGCGGGAGGCAGCCCAGGGGGAATACGATCGTCTGTCCGAAGAACATGCCGATGTCGACGAGCTTCCCGAAGAGGTCGACGCGCGGCTCGGGGCACTCGAGGCGATGCTGGAGGCCTTCGAAGCGCGTCCTCTCGCGTTCGATCCGGCGGAGGTCGCCCGGGCCGGCGCCTTCGTCAGCATCGCACAGGATGGAAAGCTCCGGGTGGAACGGGGTTTCGTCCGCCCGGAGGACGAGGTGCCGGTCGAGGAGGACCATGACCCTTCCATCGAGACCGACGGTGCCAACCTCGTGGCCTCATCCCCTCGGCAGGAGGCGGCAGCAGGCGATGCTCCTGGCGAGCCCGAGGAGGAGGACGGCCTCACCCCCATCTCCGACCGGCTGCTCACGGAGCTGACCACCCACCGCACCCTCGGCCTGCGCCATTCGCTGGGCGAGCAGCCTGACGTCGCCTTCCTTGCCGCGGTCCATGCCCTGACGCTGAAAGCTTTCTACGCCTATGGCTCGGACAGCTGCCTTGAGCTCGATCTCAAGAGCGTCTCGTTCAATGCCCAGGCGCCGGGCCTCAATGACAGCGTCTCCGCCGAGTCCATTCGTGTCCGGCATGAGAGCTGGGCCAAGGCTCTGCCGAAGGAGCCGGGCACGCTCTGGGACACCTTGAGCGGGTGGGACCACGACAGCCGGGCCGCACTGTTCGCCCATGTGGTGAGCCTCTCGGTCAATGCGGTGCATGAGGCCTGGAACCGCCGTCCCCGCGCCTTCGCCCATGCCGATAGGCTGGCGCAGGCGGTGTCGCTCGACATGGCAGCCGTCGGATGGAAGCCCACGGTGGACACCTTCCTCGGCAGGGTCACCAAGGCCCGCATCCTGCAGGCGGTGACCGAGGCCAAGGGGGAGCGCCCGGCCGAGCGGATCGCCCACCTCAAGAAGGGCGACATGGCCCGGGAGGCCGAGACCCTCCTCGCCGACAGCGGCTGGCTCCCGGAGGCGCTGCGGACCCAGCCCTTGGACACCGTCGGCGAGGAAACGGCGGAGACCGACGGCGAAACGGCCATGGCCGACAGCGAAGACCTCGCCGACACTGAGGAGCCCGAAGCGATCTCCTCCTCGATCGCTGCCGAATAATCCTCCCCGGGCAACCTGGCCCGCCGTCTGTGGCTCCGCGATCCCCCCTATCGCGTGGCCCGGACGGCGGGCCATTTTCTTGGAGCGTCCCCATGACGGATGTGACCCATGATCTGGCCCGGCAGTTGGGGCGGCAGGCGGAGGCAGTCTGCCGCCATTATCTCTCCGCGGGCCGACGGCAGGGGCACTATTGGCAGGTCGGCGATGTTCGCAACTCTCCCGGCCGCTCCATGTTCGTGCGGCTGACGGACACCGCGAAGGGCCCAGCCGGAAAATGGACCGACGCTGCCACGGGCGAGCACGGCGACCTCCTCGACGTGATCCGCGAAAGCCGGGGCCTGCTCAACTTCACCGATGTGGTCGCAGAGGCTCAAGCATTTCTGCGCCTTCCACCAATCTCACCAGACGCGGAAGCTCCTCATGGCGGAAAGCAATGTTCCTCACGTGATCCGGTCATCTCGGCACGACGGCTGTTCGCCGCTGCAGAGCCGATTTCGGGCACAATCGTAGAGGCGTATCTGCGGACCCGCGGCATCTCGGCTTTGCACGAAACCGGAAGCTTGCGCTTTCATCCTCGCTGCTTCTATCGCCCGGCTGCGCACGGGCCCATTCAACCCCTGCCGGCCATGATCGCTGCCGTCACCGACCTCAGGGGACGGATCATGGGCATCCACCGGACGTGGCTCGCTCCGGACGGATCGGACAAGGCGGCAATCGCCACGCCCCGGCGGGCCATAGGTCACCTGCTGGAGCATGCCGTTCGCTTCGGCCGAGTTGATGACGTGATGGCTGCCGGAGAGGGCATCGAGACGATCCTTTCCCTCCGCGGCGTGTTGCCAAGCCTCCCGACGGCAGCGGCGCTCTCGGCCGCCCACCTTTCCGCCATCGCCTTTCCACCCGGGCTACGGCGGCTCTACATCGCCCGCGACACCGATCCGGCCGGCAACAGGGCACGGGACAGCCTCATTGCACGAGCGAACTCCACCGGGATCGAGGCCATCGTGCTCTCGCCGACGCTTGGCGACTTCAACGAAGATCTGCGCGCCTTTGGCGTTGACGCCTTGCGGGCGCAACTCCGATGTCAGCTTGCTCCCGAGGACGTCGCCCGCTTGTCCGTGACGAGCCCATGATCTGGAGTGGCTGCGAGCGGGAATGCTCTTCCGCCACGCTCTGATACCCACCGCCGACAGAGAACCCGCAGCCAGGCCTTCCAGAGGGCGATCGGCCGGCAGTCGTCCCGGACCGGCAATGGCTCCGGCCGGTGATTTTCCGTCGCCGGTGTTTCCCCACGACGCAGGCGTCGCAGGGCCCCGACACGCGGCGTTCCATCGCGAAGCAAAATCCCCGGCCTTCGCCATCCTCCGCTCACGCTCCGGCCCCGCGCTTCCCGCGGGGTGCAGGTCCGTCCCGCCCGCCGGCTTCGTCGCCATGAAGGCCGCAAGGCTGCGGTCCAACCGACGGAGCCTCCCATGAGCACCGAGCACGACGGACCCCGCCACGCTTCCTCTCCCACCGATCACCTGCTGCAGGAACTTCAGCTCTATGGCTACCGTCCCTCGGACGACGAAACGGATCCGCGGCCGCTTCCCGATGCCGACCGCATCACCGGCGCAATTGCCGACATCTTCGATGCCCTCATCGCGACGCTGCAAGACACTCGCCTCGAGCCGGACCTTCCCGATCTCCTGTGGTCGACCGTCCATCTCTTCCACCGTGCCGCCGGCCGTATCTCGGGCACCCTTGACGACAACGAGCAAGGCCAGCGCCGCAGCCAGCAGGAACAGGACGGCAGCGAGGTGCGCTCGGCGGAGCTGGAGCGACTCATCGCCGAGGGCCAGAGCCTCATGGAACGCCGCAACACCTTCGAGCTGATGCGCGACGAGGCTGCCGATGCCTTCGAACGGCACACCGGCTCAGCCTGGCGCCCGCGCTCCGGATCCCTGGTGAACCATCGGCACCTCACCGCAGCCCTCATCGACAGCCGCGATTTCCTCGCCGCCCGCAGGCGGGCTGAGACCGAGGTGATGATGCCCACAGGTCCGAAGATCGCCTTTTCCGGCGGCGACACGATGGACCACACGCACATCTGGGCGAAGCTCGATCAGGTCCGCGCGAAGCACCCTGACATGGTGCTGCTGCACGGTGGCTCGCCCAAGGGTGCCGAGAGGATCGCCGCCTGCTGGGCCGATGCCCGTAAGGTGCCGCAGGTCGCGTTCAAGCCCGACTGGACACGGCACGCCAAGGCCGCCCCCTTCAAGCGCAACGACCAGATGCTCTCGGTCATGCCCATCGGGGTCATTATCTTCCCCGGCACGGGCATCCAGGACAACCTCGCCGACAAGGCCCGCAAGCTCGGCATCCCGGTCTATCGGTTCGGGTCAGGCGGCGCATGAGCGCTGCCCCCTTCTCGACCATCGGAATCGAATTTCACGAGCCCTGAACGTTTCTCATGAAAGTGCTGGCTCCATTATCGATTTTCACCGGACTGACGAGCAGGACCTGTACTCATCAGACGTGTAGCTGAACAAAGCCTCCAGAGTCAGCTTATGCAGGGAGACGGCCGCACCTGCCGATCTTCGAGCGACCATCCACCCCCGCTTTTTTTGCGCTGATCCTTGGTCCGGCCGAGGGCCTGACGCCATCAACCCGCAAGGGGTCGGCTACGCACCGCGTGCCGCCGCTCCGCTTCGCCGTCGCGGTGATTGCGGCCATCGGCCGGACCAATCGGGCGCCTGTCAGCGGGGGATGGTCCTCCGCTTCGAGCAGGAGCCGGACCCCATGTCCTCTACCGATGCGCAGGCCTTCGCCCTCAGCCTTGCCAAGACCCTGATGGTCGTCATCGTGATCTTTCGCGCCGGCGACGGCAGCCTCTCGGTCGTGCCGGCCGACGAATTCGACGGCGATGCCTCCCAGATCGTCTGGGAGATTGATCCCTTCGCCAGATAGCGGAGGGAGCGCGGAAGTCCCGAGCATCCCCATTGCAGGGATTCCGGCGGCTTTTTCCCTTGCTATGCTGGTGATCGCGCCGCGGTGGTGGTGGTGGAAGGCGCAACCGTCAGAGCTTTCCTTATGGAGATACCACCATGATTTTCCTCGGCATCCTGCTTGGTCTCGCCGCCATCGCGTTATTCTGCTGGCTGCTGTTTACGCTCGCGGTCTTCGCGCTGCCGTTCTTCGCCGCTGTCAGCGCCGGCACTTGGGCACACCAAACCGGCGCGGGCTGGCTCGGTGCGATCGTCGTTGGCCTGATCGCCGGGGGCATCACGCTCGGCATCGGCCAGGTTCTGTTCGCGGTCGTTCGTCCGATGTGGGCGCGGCTCCTCTTTGCGCTCGCCTTCGTCATCCCGGCCGTCATCGTCGGCTATCACGCCACGCATGGCATCGCGAAGCTCGCCATGCCGTCCGAGACGTGGCAGATCGTCTTCTCGATCATCGGCGCTATTGCCATCGGCGTCACGACGCTGTTGCGGGTCGCGGCCAGCGCGTCCAGTTGGGACCTTGCGCAGATCTGAGCACGCTCCATGTCATTCGGCAGGGCCGGAGCCGAAAGAGCCTTGCCATCCATGCTGTCCGAGGATGCGGATCGGTGGCGCCGTCCGGATTGTGGCAGAGGCCCAAGCGGCGGTCGATCGCGATTACTTGAGACGAGACGACGCCACGTGGTCGGTCGCGGACCAGCGCATGATGGGAGCTATCTTATCTGGTCCTACCCGTCGCG
The DNA here is from genome assembly GCF_030015065.1 of Xanthobacter autotrophicus. GTDB lineage: Bacteria > Pseudomonadota > Alphaproteobacteria > Rhizobiales > Xanthobacteraceae > Xanthobacter > Xanthobacter autotrophicus_D. The sequence continues at coordinate 62,095 of NZ_JAIVFN010000006.1, forward strand.
GCGGAAGTGCACGGAGCCGGCCCGGAACGGGGGACGTGAAGCCGAAGAGGATCGGGCCGGTCTTCTGTGAGGTTGCGGAGGCCGCCATCATCCCCGTTCGGCATCCGTCCGTCGACGCGCCAAGTCGAACAGAGCCATTATTCATGGCTCACCCGATACCGCCCGCAAGCCCATAGAGCAGTCCGAGCACTGAACAGCCTGCCAAAATCGTCATCACGCCGAGGTGGAAGCGGAACACGGCGTTGAGCGCGGCAAGGGTGAGGATCAGGGACGCTGGCCGGATCGACGCCAACATCGGCACCTCCAGGCCCAGTCCCAGCGTGTTCAGCGTGATGATCTCGCCGAACAGCACGTGCAACAGGTGACCTCGTCGGCGCCCGCGTTGATCCTGCTCAAGGCGGTCCTTTCATGCGCACCTATGATGAGGCATAGTTCGCCGGTGAGGCGATGAGGCATATGATCAGGCTCAGGTCGGCAGCGGGGTGGGTGAAGGTGCTGCCAGCGATCCTGGTGGCAATGGCCATGCTGTTCGGACCCATCGCGAGCGCCTATTCCGCGCCGTGCCATGACGAGGATTCGGCATACGCAGCTGCGGCGGATCATCCGTACCAGATCGCCTCGCTTGATCCCGCAGATCATCATCCGGACGAGCCGACCCAACCCGCTGAACACGGAAAGTGCTGCAGCGTCTCCTGCAGTGTCTATGTGCCCGTGGCCGACGGCGCGAGCCTGCACGTTCTGGATCTGACCTTTGTTCGAGAGCCCTTTGATCTCGCCAACCAGGCCGCGGACGGCTTGGCGGTCTTGCCCGGCCTCGATCCCCCGCGTTTCCAGAGCTGATACCGGTCTCAACGCATTTCAGGCGTGAGGCGGACGCGCGAAGCAGCGCCCGTTGAGGGCGCCGGCGCGTCGACGTGCCGCAAGATGCCCCCGAAATCAGCGTCGGCCTCGTGCCGATGGCGAAACGAGGACCTTTCCATGTATGGTCGCGACACGCTTGCCGAGCCTATGGCCGGCACGGCTGCGCTTGGACAATCCGGACCGACTGGCACCGGAACCCCGCGGCAAACCCGAAATGCCCAAGGGAGCGCCTTCTCCAGCGATCCCGGAACGTTCGCTCGCGATTTCTTGTCCTATGGCAGGGACGTGGCCGAGCGCTGGATCCTGTTCTGGGACACGCTGCGCCAGCGGGCCGACAACATGCTGGCGCACGAGCGCGCCGGTAAGCCGGCTCTGCTCGACTTCGACTATGAGGTCCTGCTCGATGCCCGCCGGCTCGAGCGTCCGGCAAACTATGCCCTCCTGCGCGTGACCCGCGTGGGGGACGAGTGCCTGGAAGATTGTCTGGACGCGGCCAAGCCGCCCGTGGTGATCCTCGACCCGCGCGCCGGCCACGGCCCCGGCATCGGTGGCTTCAAGCAGGACTCCGAGGTCGGCATCGCCCTGCACCAGGGGCACCCCGTCTATTTCGTCACCTTCTATCCAGAGCCCGCCGCGGGGCAGACGCTCGCCGACGTGCTTCACGTGCTGCGGCGGTTCGTCGAGGAGGTGTCATGGCGACATTCCGGCGCCGCGCCTGTGCTCTATGGGAACTGCCAGGCCGGCTGGGCGGTGACGCTGCTCGCCGCGAACTGCGCGGGGCTGGCCGGACCGGCCGTGCTGAACGGGACCCCTCTGTCCTACTGGGCCGGCGAGACCGGCATCAACCCCATGCGCATCGCCGCCGGCTTCGAGGGCGGGGCGTGGTTGACACACCTTCTCGCCGACCTCGGGGACGGACGCTTCGACGGCGCCTTTCTGGTGCAGAACTTCGAGGGGCTGAAGCCCGAGGCGGTATGGGAGAAGTACGCGAACCTCTATGCCCACATGGATACTGAGCGGGAGCGGTTCCTCGCCTTCGAGCGCTGGTGGGGCGGCTATTACTTCCTGAGCCGCGAGGAGATCCTCGCCATCGTGGAGAACTTCTTCGTCGGCAACAGGCTGGAGCAGGGCCGCGTCCGGATCTGCGAAGGGTGCCATGCGGATCTCAGGCGCATCCGCAACCCGCTCGTGATCTTCGCATCCTATGGCGACAACATCACGCCGCCCCATCAGGCGCTCGGCTGGTTACCGATCGTGTACCAGGATACGGAAGATCTCAAGGCGGCGGGCCAGCGCATCGTCTATCTCATCAACCGCCATGTGGGTCACCTCGGCATCTTCGTTTCCGCAAAGGTTGCGCGGCTGGAGCATCGGGCCATCCTCGAGAGCCTGCCGCGGATCGAGACGCTCCCGCCCGGCCTCTACGAGATGAAGATCGACAATCCGTCCGGCGATCCCGATTGCCGTGAGGGCGCCTATCAGGTCCGCTTCGAGGCGCGCGAGGTGTCCGACATCCGCTTCGCCCGGCAGGACCCTGCCTTCGAGCGCGTGCGCGACCTGTCGGAGCGCAACGAAGCCTTCTACCGCACGTTCGTCAGCCCCTGGGTACGGGCGCTGACGACGCCCTGGTCGGCGGCGATGCTTGAGACGCTGCACCCAATGCGCACCAGCCGCTACCTGTTGTCGGAAGGCTTTATGCCCTGGATGCGCGATGTCCGATGGCTCGCGGAGCAGGTCGCCGCCGACCGGCATCCGGCCGCAGCGGACAACCCCTTCAAGGTCGAGGAGGAGCACGTCGTCTCGCGCGTCGCCGAGGGGATCGAGCAGGGCCGGCGCCTGCGGGACGCCCTGTGGGAGCGCCTCTTCGACAGTCTCTATGACGGCGTGGGCAGTGCCCACCCAGCCGGTGCGGACCCACAGCACAGGAGTGAGGGCACAGGGCCACAGGATACACGGAGCGGTTTGGATTTCCAGGCGGCCGGCATCAGCCGGACCGCAGCGATAGGAGAGAACTGACTATGACGACGTTTCGCAATCTGATGCTCGCCGGCGCGCTGCTGCTCTCGACGCCGGGCTTCGCCGAGGACGCGCACCATCCGCCGGAGGCCCAGCCTGCTGCGCCCCAGGCTGCCGCGCCGGCACCGCAGCCATCTCAGGCCACGCCGACGCCAGGTGGCCCTCAAGGCATGATGGGGCCGGGCATGATGGGGATGATGGGCCAGGGTGGCATGGGCATGATGGGCGGCGGAAACGCAGGGGCCGGCATGGGGATGAGCCAGATGATGGACCCCGACCGCATCGCAGGGCGCATCGCCTTCCTGAAGGCCGAACTGAAGATCACTGAGGCGCAGCAGCCCCTGTGGAGCGCATTCACGGAAGCGCTCAAGGCCAATCGCGCCATGATGGGTGACATGCAGGAGATGATGATGGCCGCGCAGGGCGGCTCGGCGCCGACCCTGCCGCAGCGGATCGACGGTCACGAGCGCATGCTCGTCGCCCGCCTCGAAGCGGTGCGCCGCCTCAAGGCCGCGCTCGGGCCGCTCTACGCGTCGTTCGACGAAGCGCAGAAGCGCACGGCGGACCAGCTCATGATGCCGGGTGGAATGGGCCCCATGTGAGCGTCGAACCTCGCTGGCGGGTCGGCGATCGCAGCCGGCCTGCTTCGCTCAGGTGGAGGAGGACCAAATGTCCTTGCATGACGACACCGGCCATATGCCGCGGCCCGGCAATGACACCGGCACGCGCGCCCCGCACCGAAGCTTCTGGCGCTCGCCCGGCGGCATCGTCGCCATCGGCTTTCTTCTCGCGGTGGCCTTTCTTTTGTTCTCGGAGCACCGCGTCCATGCGCTGGGGTATCTGCCCTTCCTCCTGCTGCTCGCCTGCCCGCTGATGCACATGTTCATGCATCACGGCCACGGCCATCATGCGGGACACCAGCCAGGCGAACGGCCGCCGGGTCCCGATGGGGGCAACCGATGACCGAGACCTCCGCTTATGGCCTGTGGGGCCTCGTGATCATCAACTCGGCGGTCTTCATCCTGTTTGCGGCAAGCTTCACCCGGCTGCAGACACCGCGGGACTGGCGCACGCTCGGGGCGTTCTCGGCCTTCATCCTTGCCCTGTTCACCGAGATGTACGGCTTTCCGCTGACCATCTATCTCCTGTCGGGATGGCTCGGCCGGCAGTTTCCCGGTGTCGATTTCTGGTCCCACGACGCCGGCCATCTGCTGGAGACCCTGTTCGGATGGCGCGTGAACCCCCATTTCGGGCCGTTCCACATCTTCAGCAATATTCTGATCTTCGGCGGCTTCTGGCTGCTCGTCGCGAGCTGGAACGTGCTTTATGCGGCCCAGCGCGATCACCGCCTCGCGACCGAAGGTCCCTATTCCCGCGTGCGGCATCCCCAGTACGCCGCTTTCGTCGTCATCATGTTCGGCTTCCTGCTGCAATGGCCGACGCTGGTCACGCTCGCCATGTTCCCCATTCTCGTCTCGGTCTATGTGCGGCTCGCACGGCAGGAAGAAGCCGCAGCCCGCACTGAGTTCGGGCCGACGTGGGATGATTATGCCAGCCGCGTCCCCGCCTTTTTCCCCGTATCGGAATTTCATCCGCGACAGCCCCTCGCTCCGGAGACCGCCCTCATGACTGAGCACGACACGCACGCCGGCCACCATCACCACCACGACCATGCAGTTCACCCGCCCGAAGGCGCCGGGATCGCGCCCACGGAAATGGTCAAGGATCCCGTCTGCGGCATGGAGGTGAACCCGGCCACCGCCGGGTTCCGGTCGGACTACGGCGGCAAGAGCTATTTCTTCTGCTCGGCAAAATGCCACGACAAATTCGACGCAAACCCTTCTGCCTATACCGCCGGTGCGGCGGAAACGCCGCCCGCAGCGAAGGGTCAGCCTCAAGGCGTGATCTACACCTGCCCCATGCACCCGCAGATCCGTCAGCTGGGACCGGGCAACTGCCCCATCTGCGGCATGACGCTGGAGCCCGAGGTGGCGACAGGCAAAACCGGTCCCAGCGCCGAGCTCGTGGACATGACGCGCCGCTTCTGGATCGGCCTTGCGCTGGCGCTGCCGGTGCTGGCCCTGGAGATGGGCGGGCACCTCACCAATCTCCACATGCTGCTCGGCGCGCAAGCGTCCAACTGGACCCAGCTCGTGTTGGCAACACCGGTGGTGCTGTGGGCGGGATGGCCGTTCTTCACCCGCGCCTGGCAGTCGCTGGTCACCCGCCGCCTCAACATGTTCACGCTGATCGCCATGGGCACGGGCGTGGCGTGGGCCTACAGCGTGGTGGCGACCTTCGCGCCGCAGATCTTCCCCGCGACCTTCCGCGCCGCCGACGGATCGGTTGCCATCTATTTCGAGGCCGCTGCCGTCATCACAGTGCTGGTCCTGCTCGGCCAGGTGCTGGAGCTGCGCGCCCGCGAGCAGACCGGCGGCGCCATCCGCGCCTTGCTCGACCTCGCCCCCAAGAGCGCCCGGCGCGTGCGTGACGACGGCAGCGACGAGGACGTGGCGCTGGAGGCGGTCGTGGTGGGCGACCGCCTGCGCGTGCGGCCAGGCGAGAAGGTGCCGGTGGATGGCAAGCTGGTCGAGGGCCGCTCCTCGGTGGACGAATCCATGATCACCGGCGAATCCATGCCAGTCACCAAGGACGTCGGCGCGAAGGTCATCGGCGGCACGCTCAACCAGAGCGGCGGCTTCGTCATGCGCGCCGGCAAGGTGGGGCGGGACACCATGCTGGCGCAGATCGTCCACATGGTGGCCGAGGCGCAACGCTCGCGCGCGCCGATCCAGCGCCTCGCCGACGAGGTATCCGGCTGGTTCGTGCCGGTGGTGATCGCCATCGCGGTCCTTGCCTTTGCGGCGTGGGGCATCTTTGGGCCGGAGCCGCGCTTCGCCCACGGGCTGATCGCCGCCGTGGCGGTGCTCATCATCGCCTGCCCCTGTGCGCTCGGGCTGGCGACGCCCATGTCCATCATGGTGGGCGTCGGTCGCGGCGCATCCATGGGCGTGCTCATCAAGAATGCCGAGGCGCTGGAGCGGTTCGAGAAGGTGGACACGCTGGTGGTGGACAAGACCGGCACCCTGACGGAAGGCAAGCCGAAGGTGGTCGCGCTGAAGACGGCCGGCGCCTTGGAAGAGGACGCGCTCCTGCGGCTTGCGGCGACGCTCGAGCGGGCGAGCGAGCACCCGCTCGCGGCGGCCATCGTCGCCGCGGCGGAGGAGCGCGCCCTGCCTCTCGGCGAGGCCCAGGATTTCGACAGCCCGGTGGGCAAGGGCGTGACTGGCACGGTGGACGGCCAAAAGCTCGTCATCGGCAGCCACCGCATCATGGGCGAGGAAGGCGTGGACCTCTCCCCCCTGTCGGCCGAGGCCGAGGCGCTACGCGCCGATGGTGCCACCGTGATCTTCGTTGCAATGGACGGGCGCATCGGCGGCCTCATCGCCATCGCCGACCCGGTCAAGGCGACCACCCCCGTGGCCTTGGCGGCGCTCCGGGCCGCCGGGGTCCGCGTCGTCATGCTCACCGGCGACAATCGGACGACCGCCGAGGCGGTGGCCCGGCGCCTGGGCATCGACGAGGTGGAAGCAGAGGTGCTGCCGGAGAACAAGGCGCAGGTGGTGACGCGGCTGCGCCAGGAAGGGCGGATCGTCGCCATGGCCGGCGACGGCGTGAACGATGCGCCCGCCCTCGCCGCGGCGGACGTCGGCGTCGCCATGGGTACCGGGACGGACGTCGCCATCGAGAGCGCCGGCGTGACGCTGCTGAAGGGCGATCTCCAGGGCATCGCCCGCGCCCGGCAGCTGAGCCACGCCACCATGAGCAACATCCGCCAGAACCTGTTCTTCGCTTTCATCTACAATGCGGCCGGCATACCGGTGGCGGCGGGCGTGCTCTATCCCCTGTTCGGGCTTCTGCTGTCGCCCATCATCGCCGCCGCGGCCATGGCGCTGTCATCGGTCAGCGTCATCGCCAATGCCCTGCGCCTGCGGCGCACGCCGCTTGGCTAAGGCGTCCTCGTTCTTGGACTGCAGAGACGGATCCGGCTCCAGGGAGGGAACCATGCTGAATTTCGACGGAATGATGGGCTCCGGCATGTGGGGGATGTGGCTGTTCGGCCTCCTGATCCTGGTCCTGGTCGTCCTCGGGATCGCGGCGCTCCTCAAGTATCTCGGCCGATGAGAGTGCGTCCCGGGGACGAAAGGGGTGGGCAGGCCAAGCCTGTCCACCGCCCCCTGTCGGACAGGACCAGCGCGCCTCCCGCGACGATGGTCGGCGGGACCGCCTCAGGACTTCCGGCTGGGATCGAAGGTGATCACGAGCGCGGATGCGAGGAGGGCGAAGACGGCGCCGACGATGAACGTCGCCCGGGCGCCACTGATGTCCCACAGCAGCCCGGCGGCAAGGCTCGCCGCCAGCGTCGCGAGGCCAGTGGCGAGGTTGAACAGGCCGAAGGCTGATCCGCGCAGCGCCGCCGGGGCGTTCTGGGCCACGAGCTTGGCGAGAAGGCCCTGGGTGAGCGCCATGAGCGCGCCCCACAAGCCGATGCCGAGGAACGCCCCCCACAGGCCCGGGACGAAGGCGAGGGAGAGGTCGGCCGCCACCAGCACGGCAAGGCCGCTGAGCAAAAGCCGCTCCGGCGGCGCCTGATCCGACCAGGCGCCGGCGGGTTAGGCGCCGAGGGAATAGACGACATTCATCGCGACGAGCACGAACGGAGCGAGCGCCAGCGGCAGTCCCTCGTCGTAGGCATTCAGGACGAGGAAGGCCTCGCTGAAGCGCGCGAGCGTGAAGACGACACCGATGGCCACGACGACAAGGAAGGGACGTTCGAGGCGCCTGAGATCCGCGATCCGCACCGGTGGAGGCCGGCCTGTTCCAACCGTGCCCACGGACCTGTCCTCGACGCCGAGGACGACGCAGAGCACGGCAAGAGCGCCGGGAACGAGGGCGACCCAGAAGACGGCCCGCATGTCGTCGGCGAACAGCGCCATCAGCGCGACGGCAAGCAGCGGCCCGACGAAGGCGCCCACCGTGTCGAGGGCCTGGCGCAGGCCATAGGCGCGTCCGCGGATCTCGGGCGGGGTGACGTCGGCCGCAAGCGCATCGCAGGGCGCGCCCCGGATGCCCTTGCCGACGCGGTCGGCGAAGCGCGCGGCGAACACCATCGCCGGAGCGCCGGCCAGGGCAAAGAACGGCTTGGATGCGGCGCCGAACCCGTAGCCGAGCAGGATCAGCGGCTTGCGCCGACCGAAGTGGTCCGACAAATAGCCCGAGAAGACCTTCGCGATCTGCGCGCTGGATTCCCCCACGCCCTCGATCATGCCCATCATGGCGACGCTCGCACCGAGGGTGCCGGCGAGGAAGAGCGGCAGCAGCGCGTGGATCATCTCGGACGAGATTTCCATGAACATGCTGACGAAGCCGAGGGCCCAGACGGTCCTCGGGATGGCGGGGCGCGGACCTGCAGCCTCCCGCCAGGCTTCCTGCTGCTTCCTGTCCACCTCGATCGTCAAGCCACCTTCACCACCGCCATCATCCCGGTGGCCATGTGATAGAGGTGGTGGCAGTGCAGGAACCACTCGCCCCTCTGCCCGGCATCGAAGGCGATGGTCACGGGCGTGTGCGGCGGCACCATCACCGTGTCGCGCAGGGCGCCTGCAAAGCGGCGCCCGCCGATGCCCACCACCTGGAAATGGTGGCCGTGCAGGTGCATGGGATGGCTCATGCCGGTGGGGTTCAGGAAGGTCATCTCCACCCGCTCGCCCTGCTGCACGCTGAAGGGCACGTCCTCCCCGTGGATGCGGCCGTTGATGGTCCAGCGATAGCCCGGCTCCTCGCCCAGCATGATGGGGAAGACCTTGTCCGCCCGCCGCGCCGGGAGAGGATTTAAGGCGGAAAGCCGCCCCTCGAAGGCGAGGTCGAGAAGCCCCTGCGGTCTGTCGGCCGTCTCCCCGAGGCGGGCGATGGCAGCACCGGCCGTCGCCAGCACGAAGCCGGTGCGACGGGGCGAGGCCTCCACCTGCGCCAGCACCGGAAAGGCACCGCCCCCTGCCGGGATCTCCACGAGGAGGTCGATGCGCTGTCCCTGGGCGAGCGGAAAGGCATCCGCCACCAGCGGGGCGCAAGGCGTGCCATCGACCGCGATGCAGGTCGCCTTCAGGCCCGGCACGGTTATGAAGAAGGCGGTGGCGGTGCCGCCATTGATGATGCGGAGCCGCACCCGACCGCCCTTCTCCACCTGCACCACCTCGGGATCGGCGAGGGTGCGGCGGTTGGCAAGGAAGGCGTCGTAGGCAACATCGTTGGCGTGCACCATCATGCCGCCGCCTTGCATACCTCCCCCCTGCATCGCGGCGCCCATTCCAGCGCCCGGCCCGGCACCCATTCCCCCCATGCCGTGGCCGGAGTGGTCCATTCCCGGCATCGCCATTCCCGGCATGCCTTGCATCTGCTGGCCCATGCCGTGACCACCGTGGCCGCCGTGTGCGTTCGCTCCGCCGAGTTCGGCCAGGATCTCCTCCGGGCTGCGGAAGGAGAAGTCGTGCAGCATCACCACCACGTCCTGGACATCGCCCGCGTCCGCCTCCCGGGTGACGAGGGGCGCGGCGAGCAATTGCTGCTCGCTCAAGGTGTGGGAGTGCATCCAGTGGGTGCCCGGGGTAAGGCGGAAATCCACCTGATCGATGCCCCCGGGGGCAAGTTCGCCGCCATTGGGACGGGCGAGGTCCTGGTCCGGCGGGGCGAAGATCTGGCCGTGCCAGTGCATCACCGCAGGGCTCTGCGAGGCGTTGAGCACCGCGCCGGTGAGCCGGTCTCCCTCCTTGGCGAAGAGGCCCTCGCCGGAAGGGCCCTTAACGGCGAACACCTTCGCCGCCTTGCCGTTCACGTCGAGGGTGAGGCTTTCCACCGTGAGAAGCGGAGCCGCAAGGGCGCGCTGCCAGCCGCTGGAGAAGGCGAGGGCGCCGAGCGCCGCGCCACCGGTCAGGACGGCGCGGCGGGAGAGGGCGGATTGGAACACGGGTCGGGTCATGATCGGCCTCTTTGGCTCGTCGCCGGGCAGACGAGGCGAAGCGAAGGGGTTTCGGGCGGTCTTCAATATTTGGCCTGAGCGGAGGCGCCGTCGGGCGCGGAGATCTGGACCACGCCCTTCACGCCCTTTGGGATGGCAACCGCCGCCGTCCCGGCGAGCCGGTTGCCGCCGGCGGGCGAGAGGGGAAAGCGCTGGGCCTTGCCGTCCACCACGAGGATGGCGTTGGCCTTGAAGCCCTCGGCCGCCACCGGCTTGTCGGCGCCGTCGCTCAGATAAAGCGCGACATTGGGCGTGCCGTCGGCCACCAGCTCCGCGTGGTAATGGCCGGCATCCACCCGCACCCCGCCGTTCGCCCCCGCGCCGGGCTCGTGGGCCAGGACGGGCAAGGCGACCAGCGGGAGACTGAGGACGGCCGGCAAAAGGCGGCGAAAGATCATGACAGGCTCCGGTCAGAAGGCGTCCGCGCGGGCGGCGGCGGTGGAGGGGGCGGTCTCCCACGCCGCTGCCACCAGCCGCTCCAGCGGGCGTCGGCCATGGCGCAGGACGAGGACGGGGGTGAGAACGGCGTCGAGCAGCGTGGCACTGACCAGGCCGCCGAAAATGGTGATGGCGACGGGGTGGAGGATCTCCTTGCCCGGAACCTCGGCCCCGCTCATGAGCGGCAGCAAAGCGATGCCGGCGGACGCGGCGGTCATCAGCACCGGCGTCAGCCGCTCCAGGCTGCCGCGCATCACCAGAGCGGGGCCGAACGCCATGCCCTCGGCGATGGCGAGATTGATGATGTGACTGATCTTCAGGATGCCGTTGCGCGCGGCGATGCCGGTGAGCGTCACGAAGCCGATCATGCTCGCCACCGACAGGGGCTGCCCGGCGATCCACAGCGCCACCACCGCGCCGATGAGCGCCAGCGGCACGCTCCCCATGATGATGGCGGCGAACAGCGCCGAGCGGTAGCGGCTGTAGAGGAGCGCGAAAACGAGTAGCGCCGACACTGCGGACAGGCCGCCGATGGTGCGCATGGATTGCTCCTGCGCGGCGAAGGTGCCCTCAAGGCTCGCGGAGATGCCGGCCGGCAGTGCGGTCGCCGCGATCACTTCACGCATGTCGGCCACCACCACCGCCACGTCGCGCCCGCCGGAGGTGTTGGCCAGCACGACGATGCGCCGGCGCCCGCCCTCGCGCAGGATCTGGTTCGGCCCGTCCGTCTCCGTCACCTCGGCGACCTGCGAGAGCGGCACCCAGCCAGAGGGCGTCTCGATCAGCAGGCCCGAAAGTCCCTCCGTGGTGCGCGCCGCATCGGGCAGGCGGACCACCACGTCGAAGCGCCGCGCGCCGTCCACGAGGCGGGAGACCACGCGGCCGTTGGAAAGCCGCTCCAGCGCGTCCGTCACCTGCGCGGGCTGGAGGCCGTAGAGGGCGGCGCGGCCATAATCCACGCGCACCGTCACTTCCGGCACGCGCACCTGCCGCTCCACCTGCAGGTCCGCAAGGCCGGGAATGCCGGCGAGGCGCCCCCGCAGGTCTTCCGCCGTAGTTCGCAGGGTATCGAGGTCGTCGCCGAACAGCTTCAGGGCGATCTCGGCCCGCACGCCGGAGAGCATGTGGTCCAGCCGGTGGGAGATGGGCTGGCCCAGGTTGAAGGCGGCCGGCAGCACCGCGAGGCGGTCGCGGATGTCGGCGGTGATCTCGGCGCGGCTGCGGGCGGAGGGTCCTAGATCCACCTCGATCTCGGAGGCATGGACGCCCTCGGCGTGTTCGTCGAGCTCGGCCCGGCCGGTGCGCCGACCCACCGCCTTCACCTCCGGCACGTCCAGGATGAGCTTTTCGGCGACAAGGCCCATGCGATGGCTCTCGGCGAGGGAAAGGCCCGGCCGGAAGGACATGGAGATGGTGAGCGAGCCCTCGTTGAACGGCGGCAGGAAGGCGCGCGGCAGGCCCACGGCGGCCGCCACCGCCGCGAGGAAGAGAAGCGCGGCTGCGCACATCACGAGGCGCTGGTGGCGGAAGGCGGCGGCGAGCAGGCCGGCGTATCCGCGCTTCAGACCCCGCACCAGCACGCTCTCCCGCTCCACATGGCGGCTGAGTGCGGGGAGCAGGTAAAAGGCGAGCACCGGCGTGAGCGTGACGGAGGTGACAAGGCTCGCGAGGATCGAGACGATATAGGCCTGCCCCAGCGGCGCGAACAGTCGCCCCTCGATGCCCGGCAGCGCGAACAAGGGCACGAACACCAGCACGATGATGAGCGTGGCGTAGACGATGCCGGAGCGCACCTCCCGGCTCGCCGCCACCACCACGTCGAATACCGGCCGCGGCGCCGCGGCGGCGGCATTCTCGCGCAGGCGGCGGAAGATGTTCTCCACGTCCACCACCGCGTCATCCACCAGCTCGCCGATGGCGATGGCGAGGCCGCCCAGCGTCATGGTGTTGATGGAGAGGCCGAAGGCGTGGAACACGATGGCCGTGGCGAGGATCGACACGGGTATAGCGGTGAGCGAGATGAAGGTGGTGCGCCAGTTGACGAGGAAAAGGAACAGCACCACGGCCACCACCGCCATGGCCTCCATCAGCACCTTTTCCACGTTGCCGATGGAGGCGGCGATGAAGTCGGCCTGCCGGAACACCGGCGGCGAAATGCGGATGCCGTTGGGCAGCGTGCGGTTCAGGTCGTTGACCGCGTCCTCCACCGCGCGGGTGAGGGCGATCGTGTCCACCTCCGGCTGCTTCTCCACCGAGACGATCACCGCCGGCCGGCCCATGTAGCCGGCATCGCCCCGCTTCATGCGGGCCGCGTAATCCACCTGCGCCACCTGGTGCAGGAAGACGGTGCCGCCGGCGGGGCGGGGCAGCACCAGCCCCTTCAGGTCGTCGAGGCTGAGGGTGCGGCCGATGTTGCGGATCAGGAACTCGCGCCCGCCATGGTCAGCAAAGCCACCGCCCGAATTGGTGCCGAACTGCGCCACCGCCTTTTCCAGCGCATCGAGGGAGATGCCATGGGCGCGCATGGCCGCAGGGTCCGGCGAAACGCGGAACTGCCGCACTTCCCCGCCCATGGGGATGACCTGCGCGATGCCGGGAATGGCGAGCAGGCGCGGGCGGATGATGAAGTCCGCCGCCTCGCGCACCGCCATGGGGGACGCAGTGTCGCTCGTCACCGCGAACATCAGGATCTGCCCCATGATGGAGCTGATGGGCCCCATCTGCGGGGCAACGTTCGCCGGCAGCCGGTCCCGCACCAAAGCGATGCGCTCGGCGATCTGCTGGCGGTCGCGGAAGATGTCGGTGCCGAAATCGAACTCCACATAGAGGACGGAGAGCCCCACCCCCGAGACCGAACGCAGGCGGATGAGGCCCGGCAGGCCGTTCATCGCCGTCTCCAACGGGAAGGTGACAAGCTGTTCCACCTCGGCCGGGGCAAGGCCCTCCGCCTCGGTCATGATGGTGACGGTGGGCCGGTTGAGGTCGGGCAGCACATCCACCGGCAGGCGGGTGACCGCAAAGGCGCCGGTGACCACCAGCACGAGGGACAGCGCCAGCACCAGCAGGCGGTTTTTGAGGGACTGGGTGACGAGGAAGCTGAACATCGGCCGGCCTCAGCGGATCTGGTCGATGAGTTCGGCGCCCTCGGTAACCACGCGGCGATCGGGCGGCAGGCCGGCCACCACCAGCACGCGGCCGGCATCGAGGGGCTCCGTCTTTACCTCGCGCGCAACGAAGCGCTCGGCTGCGACATGTTCATAGACGATGGCCTGACCGTTCGCCCCGCGCACCACCGCCGTGCGGGGGATGGCGATGCCCATGCGCGGGGCGCCGGCCTCCGCGAGGACCGTGAGAAACTGGCCTGGACGCAGCCCCTCGGCACCCGCGGTGACGGAAAACTGCAGCGGAACGGCCTGGCTGCGGTCGGACATCCCCGCGCCCAGAAAGGTGAGCGCGACGGAGCGGCCATCGGGCAATCGCCCGGAAGCCCCGGAGCGGCCCATGTCCGGCGAGAAACCCAGCGCCTCCACCCACAGCCGATCCGGATCGATGATGCGGAACACCACAGTGTTCGGGTCCGCCATCTGTCCCGCCACCGCGTCCGAGGTGGCGATGATGCCGGCAACGGGCGCGCGCAGCGCCTCCGGCTCGCGCTGCACCCGCTCCAGCGTGGCGCGGCGAGTCTGTAGACCCTTCAGCTCAATCTCCGTCTCCTCCACCTCGCGGCGGGTGACCGCGTTCTGGATAGCCGACAGGCGCTCATAGCGGCGCTTCACGATGGCGATCTGCTGGTCCAGCTCAAAGCCCTGCTGCTCCAGGTCCTTGAGGTCCGAGGCGCCGATGGGCGGGTGCACGAACGCGAGGATGTCGCCCGCCGCGACCTTGGTGCCGAGCGGCTTGAAGCCGCCCTGCGGCGGTGCCAGCCGCCCACCCACCGCCGTCTGCACGAGCCCGCTGGCATTGGCATCCGGCACCACCCGCCCCGGCAGTTCCACCGCGCGGGCATGGCTGGCGGAAGCCGTGACGATGGTGCGCACGCCGAGGATGCGCTGGCTGGGCTTCGGCACGATCACCGAGCCGTCGGGCAGGCGCTGGGCCGCATCGCGTGCGGAAGGCTTCGGCGTATCCGCGGCCTGCGCATCCGGCGGGAGCGCGGCGGAGGCAAGCCCCAGACCGGCAGCGAGAACGAGTGCCGCCGTGCGCCGCCGCAGCGACATCAAGAGCACGGCCGCGAGAAAGCCGATAACGACGCCGGCACCCAAGCCCAATTGCGATCCGCCCAGCAGCGCCAGCGCCGCCGGCGCAGTGGCTCTGGGGTCGGCCGTCACCGAAGCCGCAGGCACCGTGAGAGTGGTTGCGAGCACGTCCACCGTGCCGCCGGCCGTGACCGTGAAAGCGAGGTCGTGCGTGCCCGGCTTCGCGGCGAACGGAGCGGCAACCACATAGGTGCCGGGCTCCTCGGGCTTTGCGGTCTGCGCGCCTTCGGGCGTGTCCATTTCGATGGTCGCGCGGTCCACCGGCGCGTTGTCGGTGAAGCGGTCGAGGTGGATGGCGAGGATGCCGTCGCGCAGCACTGCCACCAGCTCGAAATCGGCGGAGGCGGCCTCGGCACGGGGGGCGAGAGACGTTACCTGAGGCGCGGCAGGCGCGCCGTGGTCGTGGCCTTCGTGCGCCATCGCGCCCGTCGCCAGCACCAGGCCGGCGAGAAGGGCCCACGACCCAAGGCCAACTCTCCGCATGAAATGACGCACCATCCTTCAACCCGTCCGATCCTCAATCCGGTACGGGAGCCAGATAGCGCACGGGCTGTCACGCCGCGTATCGCTTCTGTATCAGTTTGTTTCAGTCTGGAGCTTGGGCAGGCGCACTGTCGCGACGAGGCCGCCGCCGGCGCCGTTGGCGAGGGTCAGCGTGCCGCCATGGGCCTCGGCCACCGCACGGGCGATGGGAAGGCCGAGCCCCACCCCGCCGGTGGACCGGCTGCGCGAGGTGTCGAGCCGGACGAAGGGTTCGAGCACGGCGGCGAACTGGTCCTGCGGAATGCCTGGGCCTTCGTCCTTCACCGTCAGCACCGCCTCGGCGCCCTCCTCCGCGAGCACGACATGCGCGGCGCCGCCATAGAGAAGCGCGTTCTCCAGCAGGTTCGACACCATCCGCTTCAGGCTGACGAGGCGGCCTGCCACCACCAGGCGCGGCGGGGCTGCAAGATCGGCGGCAAGGCCCCGGTCGCGGGCATTGTCCACCAGCGTCTCCACCAGCGCCACGAGGTCGAGCGGGCGTACCGGCTCCTCGCTGGCCTCGCCGCGCAGGTAGGACAGGGTGGCGTCCACCATCTGCTCCATCTCCGCCACGTCCGCCGCCATGGCCTCGCGCAGGGCGGGGTCGCCCACGTCCTCCATGCGGAAGCGCAGGCGTGTCATGGGCGTGCGCAGATCGTGGGAGACGGCGGCGAGGGCCTGGGTGCGCCGCTCCATCAGCTCCGCGATGCGAGCCTGCATGCCGTTGAAGGCGTGGGCCAGCTCCCGCACCTCCGTCGGGCCGGTCTCCGGGAGCCGCACCAGAGGGGCGTCCGGAGGCAGGGCCGCGACGGTCCGCGCCATGGCCCTGAGCGGCCGCGTCAGCCAGGCGGCGATGGCGAGCGACAGCAGCAGCACGCCCGTCGCCATGAGGGTCGTGGAGAGCACCGATCCGTGCGTCCCGGCCGCCTGCGGCATGGAGGCGAACAGGCGGGCGTTCAGCCAGCTGCCGTCCGGAAGGCGCACGGCGACCAGGCTGAGGTGCGGATCGGTGCCCGCGCCCACCAGCACATCCTGCGGTCCGAGGTCAGGCGCCAGCGTGCGCACGTCGTCGGCGAGGCGCTGCCATCCCTCCGCGGCATGGGGGCCGGGTGCGGCCATGGCTTCCCGGCTCCAGTGCGCGTCGATGGCGCCGCCGGACAAGTCATGGGCCACATCCTCGCGGCTTTCCGGCGGCGCTGCTGCCAGCGACCGGCGCAGCGCGACGATCTGGTCGGCGAGGCGGATGGCATGGGCCGCATGGCGCTCGCGCTCCATGGCGTGCTCGTAGGTCCACAGGCTCAGCACATGCACGACGACGATGCCCAGCACCGCCACCACGGCGGTGCGGACGGCGAGGCTGTCCGATGCGCGGATCAGGGCGCGGATCACGAGCGTTCCACCTCCGGGACGAAGAAATAGCCGGCGCCGCGCACGGTCTTCACCATCTCCGGTCCGCCATGGGACTCAAGCTTCTTGCGCAGCCGGCTGACCTGGATGTCGATGGCGCGGTCGAAGCCTGTGGCGGTGCGGTTCTTGGCAGCGTCCATCAGCTGGTCGCGCGTCAGCACCCTTTGGGGATGTTCGAGGAAGGTCAGGAGCAGGTCATATTCGCCAGTCGACAGATCCACCACCACGGCTTCGGGATTGGTCAGCTCGCGCCGGCGGGTGTCGAGGGTCCAGCCGGAAAAGGCGAGCAGGGTGCCCCCGGAAGCCGTGGCGTCGCCCGAAGGCCGCATGCGCCGCAGCACCGCATGGATGCGCGCGAGCAGCTCGCGCGGATTGAAGGGCTTCGACAGATAGTCGTCCGCACCGAGCTCCAGCCCCACGATCCGGTCCACGTCGCTGCCGCGCGCGGTGAGCATGATGATGGGCACGTCCGACGTGCGGCGGATGTCCCGGCATAGGTCGAGCCCGCTCGTGCCGGGCAGCATGATGTCGAGGATGATGAGATCCACCGCCCCCGCCTTCATTGCCTCGCGCATCTCGCGCGCATCCTGTGCCGCGGTGACCTTGTGCCCGTGCTCGCGCAGGAACTTGCCGGCGAGGCGTCGGATCTCGGCATCATCATCGACGATCAGGATATGGCATTCGGGAGACACGGGGTGACGCACTCCTGCGAGGCCGTCCTGCGGGCGCGACGGCTGCTCTGCGGACAAGCCCTTTTATCCCAGCCGGCGTGCTTCGCCATACGAAGTTGGCGCAGGCAAGAAATCGCCTTGCACCGCGCCCGCGCTGATGCCGGCCGACGGAGCGTGCTCCCGTGAAAGACCATGCCAGCCGAGCCAGCCGGTGTAGAGGCCGACCATCAGGATCAGCGCGGCCGAGGCATAGGGCGCGCGCCGGGCGAAGGCGCTGAAGCCCGACCAACGTTGCGAGACGTGCCGGACGCTGAGGGCCGCGAGCACGCCGGCCGACACCAGCGTGAGCGCCAGGCCGATGCTGAAGCACAGGACCAGCACGAAGCCGAGGCTGAAGACCTTCAGCTGCATGCAGATCAGCAGCACGGTGATCGCCGCCGGGCACGGGATCAACCCGCCCGTCAGTCCGAAGACGATGATCTGCCAGGTGGTCACCGGGCGGCCGGCAAAGCGATTGCGGATATCGGCGGCGTGGGCGCGGGCGTGGGCGTCGTCCTCGTCGCCGAGATTCATGTGGGCATGGTCATGCTCCTTGAACACGAGGGCATGGACCTCCTCCCCGCCGTCGGCGAGGCGCATGCGAAGCTCCACTGAAAAGGCATGGGGCTCGGGAATATCGTGCGTGCTCTCGAGGAATTCACCCCGGTGCACGAACGGGAAGACCTGACGGCCGCCGCCGGGCCGCAGGGTTTCGAGAAAGACGCGCTCGGCGTCAGGAAGCATGCGCCCGCCGGGGCTGGAGATGCGCCACCGCGGCGGCACGCCATCCTCGAAGATGTCGAGCGCCAGTTCCCCTTCTGCGGTCGAGAGGAGACGGGTCTTGTCCTCATGGTGGTGATGCGCGTCGCTCTGCTCGCGCCACGTCCGCCAGGCCATCCAGGCGGCGATGGTGATGATCGCCACGGCTGAAGCGAGCTGAAAATAGGGTTCGCTGGCCTCGCCACCCCATTGCTGCCCGAAATACAGCCCCCCGAGGGCAATGAGCCAGACCACCGCCGTGTGCGAGGCCGTTGCGGCGAGGCCCAGCAGGACGGCCTGGGTGAGCGTGCCGCGGATGGCGATGATGAAGGCGGCCATCATCGTCTTGGAATGGCCCGGCTCAAGCCCGTGCAGGGCACCGAGCAGGATGGCCGAGGGGATGAACAGCCAGGCGTGCGCGGCCCCCTGCTGGAGCAGGTCTGTAAACGCAGTCATCTTGCTCTCAGATCACTTGAGGTAGGTGCGGACGACCTCGATCAGGTCGGCGGCGCCTTTGGCACGCTCGGGGTCCGGCTCGGCGTCCGGGTTCACCACGTGATGGCGGATGTGGTCCTCCATCAGCTCCGCCGTCAGTCCGTTGATGGCGCCGCGCATGGAGGCGACCAGCATCAACACGTCGGTGCAGCCGATCTCGGCTTCCAGCGCGCGCTCCACGGCTTCGGCCTGCCCCTTGATTCGGCGGATGCGGGCGAGAAGCTTGGTCTTGTGCTTGATCGTGTGTGCCATCACGGGTTTATAATATAGGGGGGTACCCTATATAAATCGTTCCTTTCGCTCGGCGGCAGGGCCAAATACGGGAACTTGCGGAACCGGCCGCGGACATCGGGGCGGACGGGCTTTTGGCAATCTGCGCAATGACCCCGATGTGGTGGAACGGCCCTCGGGCTGATAGACATAGCTGGGGATGGATGCCGACGGCATCCTCTCCTTTTTGTTGCTGGTGCTTCTGACAGTTGGGATCGTTGCGCTTGTCCTCTCCTTCTTTGGAGGCGCCGTGCGGATCGGTAACGATCGAAGCCTTTCGCGAGGCCTCGACATTCTCGGTGAGTACTGCGCGAAGGGAGAAATCCAGCGCGACGAATACCTCCAGGAAAAGCGCGACCTCAGCGCCTGATCCGGACCGGGTGACGTCGCGGAGCCATGACAATGAGCAAGATGGCGATCTCATTAGCGGGTGCGATCATTCTCATCGCTGGAGCAGGTTTACTCGCCATGACGGGAGCCTCACGGGGACAATCGGATGGCGCGCGCGCAGGCGACCCGGCGCTAGGAAGCCATGTGGCCGATGCCAAATGCGCCGAGTGCCACGGCGCGGATTGCAATAGCAGCGAATCGCAATTTCCGAAACTGGCGGGTCAAAGTCCGGCTTACCTTTATCGCCAACTCTGGGCCTTCAGGAATGGGACTCGCAGGTCGGACATCATGGCGCCAATCGCGGCAGACCTCGGCGACGCCGACATGGCGAATGCGTCGAGCTTTTATGGCAAGCAGTCGCGCAAGGCGGACGCGGTCAAGGACCAACGCTTGGCGGCGATTGGAGAGCGCATCTTCTTCGCGGGAATGCCCGCTTGCGCCATGTGTCACCGTGCGTCCGGCCAACGCGGCATGCCCGTGACGGGCATGATGGGAGGCGGCATGATGGAGCGGATGCCGATGATGGGCATGATGGCCGACGCTCCCTATCTGAATGGACAGCATGCGGCATATATCGTCGATCAATTGGATCGCTTCGCGAGTGGCGCGCGTCCGTCGTCGACAATGATGGGCCGTATCGCGGCGGCGCTGAGCGAAGCCGATAAGAGGGCCGTGGCCGAATATCTCTCCGGCCTGCGTTGAACTTTCCTATATTCGCGTCTTGCAAGAACGCCTTGGGAGTGAACCATGAGCTATTATTTCGCCAAAACGCTTGCGCTCGGCTTCGATGACGCCGTGCGGCTGACGACTGAGGCGCTCAAGCGCGAGGGTTTCGGCATCATCACCGAGATCGACGTCAGGGACACTCTCAAGAAGAAGATCAATGTCGATTTCCGTCCCTACCGCATTCTCGGCGCCTGCAACCCGGCGCTTGCCCACGAGGCGCTTGAGATTGAGGACAAGGTAGGCACGATGCTGCCGTGCAACGTCATCGTGCAGGACAAGGGGGACGGCAACACCGAAGTGGCGGCGATCGATCCCGTCGCCTCAATGCAAGCGATCGACAATCCGCGGCTCAAGCAGGCGGCCGAACACGTCCAGGCGAAGCTCAAGAGCGTGATCGGTTCGCTCTGACACGGTTTCGGGCGCATTGCATCCTCATGGGTCGCTCCCGGCGCCTGGATTTATTTAGGCTTACTGGAAAGGGCGCGTCGCCGCATTATCACGTTGAATGCGCGGACTATTCCGCGCAAATGGATGATAGCATCTCGGTTCCAGAGAGATCTTCCTTGCTTCGATTTTCTGCCTTCGGCTTGGCTCTGGTCGCGGCGGATCGTGCAGCGGCGCAGGATTCGGGCAAGAAGACGCCGATCGATACGGCACTGATCGTATAGGTCAATCTGTCGGGCTCGGTCGGCGGGGGTTCTGCTCCGCATAATTGCGAGGGTGGAAGGCGGGCGCCCCGCGGGAAGCGGAGCGCCCGTGGCCGGTCATCGCGACCAGATGAGCTTGTGCTCGCCCTTGTCGCCCTGGACCAGGG
>NZ_JAIVFN010000007.1 GCF_030015065.1 Xanthobacter autotrophicus
CTCGATCTTCCTTTTGTTTTTTTTAATGATCCGCCGCTCACCGATCTCTACCCCTATTAAGTCTTCGGCAGCGTCAGCTGTGTTTATGAGACAAGTTCGGCCCACCGCCGCCTTCCGGCGCGGTCCAGGTGATGTTCTGGTTCGGATCCTTGATGTCGCAGGTCTTGCAGTGCACGCAGTTCTGCGCGTTGATCTGGAAGCGCGGCGCGTCCGCCCCCTCCTCGATCCACTCATAGACGCCGGCCGGGCAGTAGCGGTTGGACGGGCCGGCATAGATGTCGTGCTCGGACGCCTTCTGCAGGGCCATGTCCTTCACCACCAGATGCACCTGCTGGTTCTCCTCGTGGTTGGTGTTGGAGAGGAACACCGAGGACAGCTTGTCGAAGGTGAGCACGCCATCCGGCCGGGGATAGGCGATCTTCTTGCAGTCCTTGGCCGGCTTCAGCGAGGCGGCGTCGGTCTTGCCGTGCTTCAGGGTGCCGAACAGGGAGAAGCCCAGCGTGTTGGTCCACATGTCCAGCGCGCCGAGCGGGATGCCGACGAAGGTGCCGAGCTTCGACCACAGCGGCTTCACATTGCGCACCTTCTTCAGGTCCGCGCCGATGGCGGACGAGCGCCACGCCGCCTCGTAGCTCGCAAGCTCATCATGGCCGCGATCCTCGGCGAGCGCGCCGGCGAGGTGATCGGCGGCGAGGATGCCGGAGAGCACCGCATTGTGGCTGCCCTTGATGCGCGGCACGTTCACGAAGCCCGCCGCGCAGCCCACCAGCACGCCGCCGGGGAAAGAGAGCTTGGGCACGCTCTGGTACCCGCCTTCCGAGAGGGCGCGGGCGCCGTAGGCGATGCGCTTGCCGCCCTCGAAGGTGTCGCGGAAGAAGGGATGAGTCTTGAAGCGCTGGAACTCGTCGAAGGGAGAGAGCCAAGGGTTCTGGTAGTTGAGGTGGACCACGAAGCCCACCATCACCTGCTCGTCCTCCATGTGGTAGAGGAAGGCGCCGCCGCCGGTCTTGCCGTCGAGCGGCCAGCCGAAGCCGTGCTGCACCAAACCGGGCCTGTGCTTCTCCGGCTTCACCTTCCACAATTCCTTGAGGCCGATGCCGAATTTCGGGACGTCGCGGCCGGCATCGAGGCCGTATTTCGCGATGAGCTGCTTGGTGAGGTGGCCGCGCGCACCCTCGGCGAACACGGTGTAGCGGCCCCGCAGTTCCATGCCGCGGGTGAACTCGGCCTTCATCTCGCCGTTCTTGTCGACGCCCATGTCGCCGGTGGCGATGCCTGCCACGGCGCCCTTCTCGTCATAGAGGATCTCGTCGGCGGCAAAGCCGGGATAGATCTCGACCCCCAGCGCCTCGGCCTTGGCGGCGAGGAAGCGGCAGACATTGCCGAGCGAGCCGACGAAATTGCCGTGATTGTTCATCAGCGGCGGCATGGCGAAATTGGGCAGGCGGATGCCGCCGGCGGGGCCGAGCAGATAGAAATGATCATCCGACACCTGGACCGAGAGCGGGGCGTCCGCCTCCTCCCGCCAGCCGGGGACGAGCGCATCGAGACCAACCGGATCAATGACGGCGCCGGAGAGGATGTGGGCGCCCACCTCCGAGCCTTTCTCCACCACCACCACCGAGATCTCGCTGCCGCGCTCGGCCGCCTGCTGCTTCAGGCGAATGGCGGTGGCAAGCCCGGCAGGCCCGGCGCCGACCACCACCACGTCATAATCCATGCCTTCGCGTTCAGGCAGTTCCGCCTCGCTCATGCCTCAAGCTCCCCTGTCTCTCGTTCCTTGCTTGGACTTTTTCCACGGTTGCAGCGCAATGACAATCGGCTCAATGCCGCATACGACAATCCATTGCCTTATACGAGCAAATGGTGATCCGGCCCGGCAAGCGGGACGTGGCACGGGAGGCGGCAAGCGACGCCCGGCCCCGCCCGGCAAGCCGGCCGGCCAAGGCGTTCTCCTTGCTGCGGCCGGAGGGCAGCGCACCGAGCAAATTGATGCAATCTGCTCGGTGCGCGCACTAGAATGGAATTATGACTCTGACGCCCCGTGACGACCTCGCCGATATCCTCGCTTTCTATCAGGAGGCGGGCGTGGACGTGGCCGTGGGCGAGGCGCCGGTGAATCGTTTCGCCGAAAGCGCGGCGGAGCAGACCCGGGCCCGGCGCCCACCGGCGGTTCAGGTTCCCGACACGCCTTCGCCCCATGGCATCGTCGGGCGTCCGCAGGCTGCCGCCGCACGCCCCACCCCCACGGCGCCGCCCCGTTCCAACGCTGCGTCCGCTTCGGGCGCCTCGGCGCTGGTCACCCAGCCGCCGGACGAGGCGGTGATGTCGGCGCGGGAGGCGGCGCGGAACGCCGAAAGCCTGGACGCCCTGCGCGCCATCCTCGACGGTTTCGACGGCTGCGCCCTGAAGCGCACCGCGAGCCGACTGGTGTTCGCCGACGGCAATCCGCAGGCGAAGGTGATGTTCGTGGGCGAGGCGCCGGGCCGCGACGAGGACCAGCAGGGCCTGCCCTTCGTCGGCCGCTCGGGCCGGCTGCTGGACCTGATGATGGCGGCCATCGGCCTCGACCGCACCAGCGCCTACATCGCCAACGTCATCCCCTGGCGCCCGCCGGGCAACCGCACGCCGACGCCCCAGGAAACGGCGGTGTGCCTGCCCTTCATCAAGCGCCAGATCGAATTGGCGGACCCGGACATTCTGGTGTGCCTCGGCGGCCCGTCGGCGCAGGCGCTGCTCGCCACCACAGAGGGCATCACCAAGCTGCGCGGGCGGTTCATGGACTATGAGACCGGCACCCGCACCATTCGCGCCATCGCCACCTTCCATCCCGCCTATCTGCTGCGCACGCCGCTGGGCAAGCGCCTCGCCTGGCGGGACATGCTGGCGGTGGAAGCCGCGCTGAAGGGCGCGTGATACCAAAACGGCCTTTTGTCTTTGACCGGTGCCGGGAGGGCTCCGCTCAGGCGCCCCGCGGGTCCAGAACCGACCGCTGACGCGTCAGGCGCATCGCCCATTGGCATGACGCCCTTCAGAGGCCGTTGCCCAGTTCCCCCTCGACGAGGGCGAGGCCGCCCAGCGGCGCGCTGACGAGGGAGGAGTTGCGGTAGCGGGGATCGTCGGTGACTTCCTCGCCCACCCAATCGGGCAGCGCGACCCGCTCGTCCGCGCGGGCGAGTTCCACCTCGGCCATGACCAGCCCGTCATTCTCGCCCTCGAACACGTCGACGGTCCAGAGCTTGCCGGCATGCTCCAGAAAATAGCGCGTCTTCTCGATGAGGGGACGCGAGCACAGGGTCTCGAGCATGACCTCGGCATCTTGGAGGGGAATGGGATATTCGAACTCGGCGCGGCTGAGGCCCT
Source organism: Xanthobacter autotrophicus (assembly GCF_030015065.1). Classification (GTDB taxonomy): domain Bacteria; phylum Pseudomonadota; class Alphaproteobacteria; order Rhizobiales; family Xanthobacteraceae; genus Xanthobacter; species Xanthobacter autotrophicus_D. The sequence goes on from NZ_JAIVFN010000007.1 coordinate 3,364, forward strand.
GGGTCTTGCCCTTCACGGTGATGAAGGCTTCTGCGCCGGCGATGCGTATGCGCACCGTGGCTCCGTCGCCGAGGGACAGATAGCCCTGCCGGATGGCGCAGGCCCGCGCGCCGGCGCGCCAGCGGTTCGATTTGACGAGGAATTTGCGCTCGATTTCGACAGGCATCAGCTGCTTGACCCCATAGCCGGCAGCTTAACCCCATTTTACGGGGGCCCGTCCAGAGCGAGGGCGGTTCCATGGCACCGCCCGACGAAAGAAAACGATTTCGGCACCTTGCCTGCGTCAGAAGGCAGCGGCAGGGGACAGCGGAGGCCGGGTGGGGGTGCGGCCGGAGGTTGCCCGGCCGCACCAGAACCGCGTTAAGCGTGCACCTTGCCGCCCTGGGTTTTTGCGTCCTTGGCTTTGGCCTCATGAGACTTGGCCTCATGAGACTTGGCCTCATGAGCTTTGGCCTCATGAGCTTTGGACGGGTGCGCCTTGGGCGAGCGGACCGCTGGCGTGTCCACGTCATGGCGGGAGGGCGGGCTGTCAGCGCCGATGGTGGTGATGCGCATGATGTTGGTGGTGCCGGGCCTGGCGAAGGGCACGCCGGCGGTGATGGCCAGCCGGTCCCCCGGCTTGCCCAGGCCATGCTCCACCGCCGTGCGCACCGCCGTATCCACCATGTCGCCGAAGGAATGGATGTCCTCCTTCATGTGCACGGCGTGCACCGCATAGGAGAGGGCGAGGCGCCGCGCGGTCTCCATCTTCGGGGTAAGGCCAAGGATCGGGATGGCCGGGCGCTCGCGCGCCGCCCGCAGGCCCGTGGTGCCCGACAGGGTGAAGGCCACCAGCGCCGAGGCGTCCACCGCGATGGCGGCCTGGTAGGTGGCCTTGGTCACCGCGTCGCCGATGGTCTTGCCCCATTCCGCCTGGGTGGCATCCAGCACCTGCCGGTAGCCGGGATCGCATTCCACGTGGCGGATGATGTCGTCCATGAAGGTGACGGCCTCCACCGGGAACTGGCCCGCCGCCGTCTCCGCCGAGAGCATCACGCAGTCGGCGCCCTCATAGACCGCGGTGGCCACGTCCGACACCTCGGCGCGGGTGGGCACCGGGGCGGTGATCATGGATTCCAGCATCTGGGTGGCGACGATGACCGGGCGGCCATATTTGCGCGCCTCGGCGATCATCCGCTTCTGCAGCGCCGGCACCTCGGCCAGCGAGATTTCGACGCCGAGGTCGCCGCGGGCCACCATGATGGAATCGGACAGTTCCACCAGCTCGGTGAGGTGCTCCACCGCCGACGGCTTCTCCATCTTCAGCATCACCGCCGCGCGGTCCTTGATGAGGGCGCGCGCCTCGTGGATGTCCTCCGGCCGCTGCACGAAGGAGAGGGCGATCCACTCCACCCCCGCCTCGCAGGCGAATTCCAGGTCGAGGCGGTCCTTCTCGGTGAGCGGCGACAGCGGCAGCACCACGTCTGGGATGTTGAAGCCCTTGTTGTTGGAGAGCTTCACGCCCGCCACCACCTGGGCCTCCAGGAAGCCCTCGCCCTTCTTCACCACCTTGAGGCGCACCTTGCCGTCGTCGCACAGCACGGTGGAGCCGACCGTGAGGGCGGCGAGGATGTCCGGGTGCGGGATCGGCACGCGGGTCTCGTCGCCGAGCCGGTCCACGTCGGCGTCGAAATGCAGGATGTCGCCGGCCTTGATGGCGATGGCGCCGTCCTTGAAGCGGCCGATGCGCAGCTTCGGCCCCTGCATGTCGGCGATGACGCCGATGGGCCGGTTCATCTCCTTCTCCAGCCGGCGGATGCGGTCCAGCACCACGCCGTGATCGGCCTGGGTGCCATGGCTGAAATTGAGGCGGAACACGTCCACGCCCGCGAGGAACAGCGCCTTCAGCTTCTCCTCGCTGTTGGAGGCGGGGCCGACGGTGGCGACGATCTTGGTGGAGCGCTGGCGCTTCAGGGGCTGGCGCTGCGGTTCACCGTGCAACTCACCCTGCGACTCGGGCTGTTCTTGGCGCTTTGTGGGCATTGGGACTTTCCTCCGGCTCCCGCGATTGTTCACGCCTTGATTGTGCGTCTTGTTGAGTCGAGCGTTCTTAGGGGCATCATGCGCGCCCTTCGTGTACGCATAAAGTCGCATAAACGGCAGCAGCGCTGACGGATAGCCGGGCGGGCCGTTTCACCCGGGGACGGCCCCGCCGCCCGGTCCGCTCGGAGGGAAACGCCGGGCCTCGGCGCCTCGGCATCCCGTCCTGGAGGGCGCGCGCCCGGATCGGCCCCGGATCGGCGTTTGGCGGTCCCCTGCCCGCATCCGCCCGTCATGGCAGGCGCCCTGCCCTCCCCCGCGTGCGGGGGAGGGAAAATCGGCGACGGCGCGGCGCGCCTCACGCCACGTCGTGGTTGGCCATCAGCTCGAGCGCCTTCACCATGGCGGAGTGGTCCCACTTGGAGCCGCCATGGGCGGCGCAGGTGTTGAACAGCTCCTGGGCGGTGGCGGTGTTGGGCAGGGCGACGCCGAGGGCGCGGGCGCTCTGGAGCGCGAGGTTGAGGTCCTTCTGGTGCAGCTCGATGCGGAAGCCCGGATCGAAAGTGCGCTTCACCATGCGCTCGCCGTGCACCTCGAGGATCTTGGACGAGGCGAAGCCGCCCATGAGCGCCTGGCGCACCTTGGCCGGGTCGGCGCCCGCCTTGGAGGCGAACAGCAGGGCCTCGGCCACCGCCTCGATGGTCAGCGCGACGATGATCTGGTTCGCGACCTTGGTGGTCTGGCCGTCGCCGTTGCCGCCCACGAGGGTGATGTTCTTGCCCATCTTCTCGAACAGGGGCTTCACCTTCTCGAACGCGCCCTCCGGCCCGCCGATCATGATGGTCAGCGAGGCGGCCTTGGCGCCCACCTCGCCGCCGGAGACCGGGGCGTCGAGATAGTCGCAGCCGAGCGCGTTGATCTTCTCCGCGAAGCCCTTGGTGGCCACCGGCGAGATGGAGCTCATGTCCACCACGATCTTGCCCGCGGACAGGCCCTCGGCGACGCCGCCCTTGCCGAACAGGGCCCCTTCCACATGCGGAGTGTCCGGCACCATGGTGATGATGATGTCGGCGGCCTTCGCCACGTCCGCGGAGGAGGCGCAGGCGGTGGCGCCCTTCGCCGTCAGCTCCGCGGGGATGCGGAACACGTCATAGACGAACAGGGTGTGGCCGGCGTCGATGAGGTGACCCGCCATGGGGGACCCCATGATGCCGAGGCCGATGAATCCGACGTTCATGTGCGTTTCTCCTGAAGAGCTCTCATTTGCATCTGCCGCACGTGCGGCCGGAAGGCGCCCCCTCCCCCGCAAGCGGGAGAGGGGGCCGCGTCGTGCCTAGCCCTTGTAGGGCGCGAACCAGCCGATGCCCTCGTCGGTGGTGGTCTTCGGCTTGTATTCGCAGCCGATCCAGCCGTCGTAGCCGGCCTCGTCGATGGCCTTGAACAGGAACGGATAGTTGATCTCCCCCGTGCCCGGCTCGCCGCGGCCCGGATTGTCGGCCAGCTGGATGTGCTTGATGCGGGCGATGTTGGCGCGGATGGTGGGGGTGAGATCCCCTTCCATGATCTGCATGTGATAGATGTCGTACTGGAAGAAGATGTCGTCCGCCCCCACTTCGTCCAGCACCGCCAGGGTCTGCCTGGTGTTATGCAGGTGGAAGCCGGGGATGTCGCGGGTGTTGATGGCCTCCACCACGAAGGGAATGCCCGCCGTCTTCAGCTCGGCGGCGGCGAACTTGAGGTTCTTCACCAGGGTCTCATGGACCTGTTCCGCCGGCACATCCTTCGGGGTGAGGCCCACGAGGCAGTTCAGCGCCTTGGTGCCCAGCGCCTTCGCATAGTCGATCCCCTTGCCGACGCTGTCCTGGAACTCGCCTTCGCGGCCCGGCAGGCAGGCGATGCCGCGCTCGCCCGCCGCCCAGTCGCCGGCCGGCAGATTGTGCAGCACCTGGGTGAGCTTGTAGGTGGCCAGCTTCTCCGCCAGCGCATCCTTTTCATACGGATAGGGAAAGAGATATTCGACCCCGGTGAAGCCGGCTTGAGCCGCCTTTCCGAAGCGGTCGAGGAAGTCGATCTCGTTCCACAGCATGGTGAGATTGGCGGCGAACTTGGGCATGCGTCTCTCCGCGGGCTGAGCCTTGGGCCAGAGCATTTTTCCGCTCGCCTTGGCTCACGGAAATCGCTCTAGAGTTTTGCGTTAACGCGTTTTCTTCACGCGAACCGGTATCCACTTCGCTTGAAAACGCTTTAGTCACGCCGCCATGCCCCGGCCTTCCGGGGCATCCACGGCTTATGGAAAGGGGCGAAGGGCGGCAAAGGGCACCCCCCGGAGGAACCGGAGGATGCCGCACATGCCGGGAGCGGAGCCTGCGGGGATTATTCCGCCGGCTCCAGGGCGCGGACCTGATCCAGCGGCACGTCGAGGATTTCCTCGAACTCGTTGACCGCGTTGATCTCCACCCCCATGGCGATGTTGGTGACGCGCTCCAGGATGAATTCCAGCACCACCGGCACCTGATGCTCGTCCATGAGCTTCTGGGCGTTGGCGAAGGCGTCCTTGAACTCGTTGGGGGTGCGCACGCGGATGGCCTTGCAGCCGAGGCCCTCGGCCACCGCCACATGATCCACGCCGTAGGCACCGGCCTCCTCCGAGTTGATATTGTCGAAGGCGAGGCTCACCTCGAAGTCCATGTTGAAGCCGCGCTGCGCCTGCCGGATGAGGCCGAGATAGGAGTTGTTCACCACCACGTGCAGGTAGGGCAGCTTGTGCTGGGCGCCCACCGCCAGCTCCTCCACGAGGAACTGGAAATCATAATCGCCCGAGAGCGCCACGATCTTGGCATCGGGCCGCGCGGCGCGCACGCCGAGGGCCGCCGGCAGGGTCCAGCCGAGCGGGCCGGCCTGGCCGCAATTGATCCAGTGGCGCGGATTGTAGACGTGCAGGAACTGCGCGCCGGCGATCTGCGACAGGCCGATGGTGGACACATAGGTGACGTCGCGGCCCAGCGCCTCGTTCATCTCCTCATAGACCCGCTGGGGCTTCAGCGGCACCACGTCGAAGTGGGACTTGCGCAGCATGGTCTGCTTGCGCTCCAGGCATTCGCCGGCCCACGCCGACCAGTCCGGCAGCTTGCCGGCAGCTTTCAGCGCCTTCGCCGCGGCCACGAACAGCTCCAGCGCCGCTTTGGCGTCGGAGACGATGCCGAAATCCGGCCCGAACACGCGGCCGATCTGGGTCGGCTCGATGTCCACATGGATGAACTTGCGTCCCTCCGTATAGACCTCCACCGATCCGGTGTGGCGGTTGGCCCAGCGGTTGCCGATGCCGACCACAAAGTCGGACGCGAGCAGGTTGGCGTTGCCGTAGCGGTGCGAGGTCTGCAGGCCGCACATGCCGGCCATCAACGGATGGTCGTCGGGGATGGTGCCCCAACCCATGAGGGTGGGGATGACCGGGATGCCGGTCAGCTCGGCGAATTCCACCAGCAGGTCGGAGGCATCCGCATTGATGACGCCGCCGCCGGAGACGATCAGCGGGCGCTGCGCGCCGAGGATCATCTCCATGGCCTTGTCGATCTGTGCCTGCGTCGCCGCCGGCTTGTAGACCGGCAGGCTGGCATAGGTCTCCTCGTCAAACTCGATCTCGGCGAGCTGCACGTCGATGGGCAGGTCGATGAGCACCGGGCCGGGACGGCCCGAGCGCATGACATGGAACGCCTGCTGGAACACCATGGGGACGAGGGCCGGCTCGCGCACGGTCACCGCCCACTTGGTGACCGGCTTGGCGATGGATTCGATGTCCACCGCCTGAAAGTCTTCCTTGTACAGACGGGCGCGGGGCGCCTGGCCGGTGATGCACAGGATCGGGATGGAATCCGCCGAGGCCGAATAGAGCCCGGTGATCATGTCGGTGCCGGCGGGGCCGGAGGTGCCGATGCACACGCCGATATTGCCGGCCACCGCACGGGTATAGCCCTCGGCCATGTGGGAGGCGCCCTCCACGTGGCGCGCCAGAACGTGGCGGATGGAGCCGCGCGCCTTCATGGCGGAATAGAGCGGGTTGATGGCCGCGCCCGGCACGCCGAAGGCGCAGCGGATGCCTTCCTTCTCAAGGACACGGACGGCGGCATCGACAGCACGCATGCGGGCCATGGCTCTTCCTCCTGTTGGTCTTATTGACTTGCATTCTGAATACGCCCCGGCCGTCTTCGCTTCTATGGGAAGAAACGGAATGACATTGATGCCATGAGAGAAACAATCATGCGCACCGCCGTCATTCTCCCGGTCCGGTCGCGGTGCTAGCCTGCCGAGCGGGACGGAAGGCGGGAGGCGGGGATGAACAAGCCGGCGCTCATTCGGGGCTTGGTGTGGGGCACGCTGGTGCTGGGCGTTTCGGGCGCCGTACCGGCGTTCACGCCGGCTGCGCAGGCCCAGGCGCTGAGCGAATTATCGTGCCGCGCGCTGTGGTATCAGCGCAATGCCGTCTATGCGGAGCGCGGCTACTGCTTCAAGACGGCGGACGCCATCGCCACCTTCGGCGAGCGCTGCTTCCCGCCCTACGGCCAGCTCACCCCGTCCCAGCAGCGCTACGTGGACGAGGTGAAGATGTGGGAGGCGCGCAAGGGCTGCCGCTGAGCGGAATTTGCTGCGAACGGATCGCATCGCGCGCCGGCATGCTATAGGTAGGATGCCTGCCCCCCCGGAGCCGTCCGCGACCGGACGCCGCCTCCCAAGACGACGCCAATGATAAGACGACGCCAATGACCGACATCGCGACGCGCGTCTACAACCACACCTGGAAGATCGACCCCATCGTGCGCTCCGTGCTCGACACGGACTTCTACAAGCTCTTGATGGGGCAGACGATCTTCAACCGCCATCGGGCGACACGCGTCACCTTCGGCATCCATAACCGCTCCACCCACATCCGGCTGGCCGAGATCATCGACGTGGGCGCCCTGCGCGAGCAGCTCGACCATGTGCGTTCCTTGAAGCTCACCCGGGGCGAGAGCACCTGGCTGCGCGGCAACATGTTCTACGGCAAGCGGCAGATGTTCTCGCCGGACTATGTGGCCTGGCTGGAGGGCTTCCGCTTCCCCGCCTATCACCTGGAGAAGCGCGACGGGCAGTATGAGCTGACCTTCGAGGGGCCGTGGGTCGAGACCACCATGTGGGAGATCCCGGCGCTTGCCATCATCAACGAACTGCGCTCGCGCGCCGTGCTCAAGGGCATGGGCAAGTTCGAGCTGCAGATCCTCTATGCCCGTGCCATGGCACGGGTGTGGGAGAAGGTGCAGTTCCTGAAGACCCTCGCCCCCGTCAACATCGCCGATTTCGGCACCCGCCGCCGCCATGGCTTCCTGTGGCAGGACTGGTGCGTGCAGGCGCTGATCGAGGGGCTCGGCGAGGGCTTCCTCGGCACCTCCAACTGCCTCATCGCCATGCGGCGCGAGGTGGAGGCCACCGGCACCAATGCCCACGAGCTGCCCATGGTCTATGCGGCGCTGGCCCGCAACGAGGAGGAGCTGCGCTGGGCGCCCTATCAGGTGCTCGCCGACTGGCAGGAGGATTATGACGGCAACCTGCGCGTCATCCTGCCCGACACCTACGGCACCAGCGGCTTCCTCGCCCATGCCCCCGACTGGGTGGCGCACTGGACCGGAATCCGCATCGACAGCAAGGAGCCGGTGGCGGGCGGCGAGGAGGCCATCGCCTGGTGGAAGGCGCGGGGACAGGACCCGCAGGACAAGCTCGCCATCTTCTCCGACGCCCTCGATGCCGAGGAGGTGGCGCGCATCCATCGCACCTTCCTCGGGCGCATGCGGCTCGGCTTCGGCTGGGGCACGCTGCTGACCAACGACTTCCGCGGCCTCGCCCCGAATGGCGCGCTCGATCCCATCTCCATCGTCTGCAAGGTGGTCTCCGCCAATGGCCGCCAGGCGGTGAAGCTCTCCGACAATCCCACCAAGGCCATGGGCCCCGCCGACGAGATCGAGCGCTACAAGCGGGTGTTCGAGGTGGGCGCGCAGGTGGCCCGCCGCGCCGTGGTCTGAGCGGGCGCTCCCGGGCGGGAGCCGAGGCCGGCCTTGCCCATGGCCCCCGACCGCCGCGCGCGAAGATCGGGGCGGCGGACCCACGCCCCATCATCCCCGTTTCGTCCGGACCCGGGCCCACGCCCCGTTGCCCGCTTATACGCCCGCACGCACGCAATCGGGCGTAATTCACCTTTAAATGCATCGACGATGTGGTATAATTTCAATATCAACGCGTTTTATATGTGATATTGGAGCAGAACATGGCGACCCTGCGACTTGGCGACGTGGTTCCCGATTTCGAGGCCGTGACCACCGAAGGCCCCATCAAGTTTCACGAGTGGCTCGGCGACAGCTGGGGCATCCTGTTCTCCCACCCCAAGAACTTCACCCCGGTCTGCACCACCGAGCTTGGCCAGGTGGCGCACCTGAAGGGCGAGTTCGACAAGCGCGGCGTGAAGGTGATCGGCCTGTCGGTGGACACCATCGAGAACCACCCGGCCTGGGTGGGCGACATCAAGGACGCCACCGGCGCCACCCTGAACTTCCCGCTGATCGCCGACGCGGACAAGAAGGTCTCCGACCTCTACGACCTCATCCATCCCAACGCGAACGACACACTCACCGTGCGGTCGGTGTTCATCATCGGGCCGGACAAGAAGCTGAAGCTGTCCCTCACCTATCCGGCCTCCACCGGCCGCAACTTTGCCGAGATCCTGCGGGTGGTGGACAGCCTCCAGCTCACCGCCAAGCACTCGGTGGCGACCCCGGTGGACTGGAAGCATGGCGACGACGTGATCATCGTCCCGTCCCTGTCCGACGACGCGGCGAAGGAGAAGTTCCCCGACGGCTGGAAGACCGTAAAGCCCTATCTGCGCGTGGTGCGCCAGCCCGGCGCCTGAGGGGGCCTCATCCAGCTTCTGCCGCGGGCGCGTCCCGCGGCATCCGGTCCGGCCGGCTCGTGCCGGCCGGACCCGTTTCAGGCCGACATGATGTAGTCGCGCAGCTGCGCGCTCTCGCGCTCCATCTCCTCGACGCGGAACTTCACCACATCGCCGATGGAGATGATGCCCACGAGCTTGTCGCCCGACACCACGGGCACGTGGCGGAAGCGGCCGCGCGTCATGCGCTCCATGATCACCGGAATGGTCTCGTCGGGGGTACAGGTCACCACCGCGCGCGTCATCACGCTCGACAGCGGCTCGGCGAGCACGCCGACGCCCTGCTCGCCGATGAGGCGCACCACGTCCCGCTCCGAAATGATGCCTTCCACGCTCATGGCGTCGTCAACCACCACGATGGCGCCGATGCGGCGCCCGGCAAGGCGCGCCACGGCATCGCCCACGGTCGCGTCCGGCCCGATGGTGCAGATGTCGCTGCCCTTGCGGCTGAGGATGACGCTCACGGTCATTGGTGTTTGCTCCCTTCTCACAGTCCAGGGACCGGCTTCGCGATTGGCCGGTCTTCTCTGGCTCATTGCCCGAATGCGTGATGATCCCTCGCATCGCGCTGCGACGCAAGCGCGCAGTCAGCGCCGTGCAACGCAACCGCCGTCCGGCGGCAGAAGGCTTCCCCCGGGCGCTCAGCCCGAAGGGGCGCGGCTGGCGCGACGGGGGACGGGATCGAACAGGGAGAACAGCAGCAGGCCGGCGACGAATCCGCCCACATGGGCCTGCCAGGCGATCTGCGCGCCGTCCGCCCCCGGCAGGGATACCCCGACGGCGAACAGCAGGTTGAGGGCGAAGAAGGCGCCCACGAACACCAGCGCCCGGCGATCGCGGAGACTGTCCAGGAGCGAGCCGGCGGGCTGGTGGTCGGCGAAGAGGACGCGCCGGCCCGACAGGGCCGCGCCGGGGGCGAAGGCGAAGCGCACCGCCGCCGCCATGGCGCCGGATACCGACGCCGACGCGCCGATGAGCGGCAGCAGCTCGTCCGGATAGCTGACATAGTGCGCCAGCGCGCCGCCCGCCGCCGTCACCGCGAAGAAGGCCACGAACCGGGCCGAGCCGAAGCGCCGCGCCACCGGCGTGCCGAAGGCCAGCAGCCAGACCAGGTTGACGATCAGGTGCATCCAGTTGGCGTGCAGGACGGCGTAGCTCACCGTGGTCCACACCTTCGGCCCGAAGCCGCCGGGCAGGTAGAACACGGTGTCCGGCAGGGAGTAGCGGGCCGGGATGAAGGCGAAATAGGTCAGGACCTCAAGGTCTGCCTCGTCCGACAGCACCAGGACCCGCAGCGCGTGGATCAGCACCATGCCGAGCGCCAGCGCCGAGATGGCCGCAGGCACGTTGAAGATGGGCTGCCGATCCGGCATGCCGGGGAAGGAAGGGCTACGGGACACCGCCTGCACATAGGAGGCGGGACACCGCCCGGCAAGCCCAAAGGTTGACGCGCCCCTGCGGCGGCTTTGCCGGGCCCCTGCGCAACCGGCCTCGGCGCACGGGTTTCATCCGCCGCGCGCAGGCCGGGGCGAACGCTGGCGGCGCCCCGTCACCGTACCGGCCGCGCCCCGGAAAGGGCACGACCGGCGGGATGATCCTACTCGGCCGGGGCCGGGTGCTGCGGGGTCTCGGCCTTCGCCGCGCGGCGGGCGCCGAGACCGGCGAGCCAGCGGGCGAAGACGTAGAAGGTGGGTGTGAAGATCAGGCCGAACAGGGTCACGCCGATCATGCCGGCGAACACGGCGGTGCCCAGCGCCTGCCGCAGCTCCGCGCCGGCGCCGGTGGCCCACACCAGCGGCACCACGCCGAGGATGAAGGCCAGCGAGGTCATGATGATGGGACGCAGCCTGAGCCGCGCCGCCTCCACCGCCGCCTCGCGCCGGCCATGGCCCTGGTCTTCCAGCTGCTTGGCGAACTCGACGATGAGGATGGCGTTCTTGGCGGCAAGGCCGATGAGCACGATGAAGCCCACCTGGGTCAGGATGTTGTTGTCCTGACCCCGCAGGATCACGCCGATGAGCGCCGCCACCAGGCACATGGGCACGATGAGGATGACCGCCAGAGGCAGGGTCAGGCTCTCATACTGGGCCGCCAGCACCAGGAACACGAACACCACGCCCAGCGCGAAGGCGAAGATGGCGGTGTTGCCGGCCTTCTGCTGCTGGTAAGCCAGCGCCGTCCATTCATAGGAGAAGCCCTGCGGCAGCACCTTCGCCGCCAGATCCTGCATGATCTGGATGGCCTGGCCCTGCGAATAGCCGGGGGCCGGCGAGCCGTCGAGTTCGGCGGCGGGATAGAGATTGTAGCGCGGCACCCGGTAGGGACCGGAAATGTCGCGCACCGTGGTGAAGGAGCCGAGCGGCACCGTCTCCCCGCCCGCGGTCCGCACCCGGATCGAGAGCACGTCCTTGGGATCGAGCCGGAACGGCGCATCGGCCTGGGCCTGCACCCGGAAGGTGCGGCCGAACAGGTTGAAGTCGTTGACGTAGGAGGAGCCGATATAGGTCTGCAACGCGGCGAACAGGTCGGCGGTGTTCACCCGCAGCAGCTGCGCCTTCTGCCGGTCGATGTCGAGGAACAGCTGGGGCGTCGAGGTCTCGAACAGCGAATAGACCTGCATCAGCCCCGGGGTCTGCGCAGCGGCGCCCATCATGGCATAGGTGGCGTTGCGCAGGGCGAGGAGGCCCGAGCCGGAGCGGTCCTCGATCATCATGCGGAAGCCGCCGGCATTGCCGATGCCCTGCACCGGCGGCGGCTGCACCACGATCATCTGGGCTTCCTGGATGCCCGCCATCTTGCCGAACAGCACCCTCTGCACCGCCGCCGCCGTCTGCTCGGGATGGCCCTCCCGCTCGGGGAAGGGCTTCAGGATCACGAACATGGCGCCCGCGTTCGGCGCGTTGGTGAAGGTGGCGCCCGAGAAGCCGGCGATGTTGATGACGCGGCTGACGCCCGGCGTGCCGAGCACCAGGTCGCCGGCCTGCTTCATCACCGTCTCGGTGCGCTGCATGGAGGCGCCGGGCGGCAGCTGGGCGGCGATGATGAGATAGCCGCGGTCCTGCTGCGGGATGAAGCCCTGGGGCGTGGTGGTGAACAGATAGCCGCCGAAGGCAACGATGCCCGCATAGACGATGAGCACCAGCGCCACCACCCGCACCAGCCGCGCGGTCAGATAGGCATAGCCGTTGCCGAGCCCCTCGAAGGCGCGGTTGAAGAGGCCGAAGAAGCCCACCACCGGCCGGGCGTACCAAGCCGGCTTCTGGTGCACCGAGCGGTGCGGCTTCAGCAGCAGCGCGCACATGGCCGGCGACAGGGTCAGCGACACCAGCAGCGAGATCAGCGTGGAGCCGGCGATGGTGAGGGCGAACTGGCGATAGAATTCGCCGGACAGGCCGGTGATGAAGGCGGTGGGCACGAACACCGCCGTCAGCACCAGCGAGATGGCCACCAGCGCGCCGCCCACCTCGTCCATGGTCTTGTAGGCGGCATCCCGCGGGGAGAGGCCCGCCTCGATGTTGCGCTCCACATTCTCCACCACCACGATGGCGTCATCCACCACGATGCCGATGGCCAGCACCAGGCCGAACAGGGACAGGTTGTTCAGCGAGAAGCCGAACAGGCCCATGACGAAGAAGGTGCCGATGAGCGAGATCGGGATGGCGAGGATGGGGATGATCGCCGCCCGCCAGCTCTGGAGGAACAGGATCACCACCAGCACCACCAGCACGATGGCCTCGCCGATGGTGTGCACCACCGCATCCACCGACTGCTGGATGAACTGGGTGGGGTTGTAGTAGATGCCGTACTTCAGCCCCTCGGGGAAGGTCTTGCCGATGCGCGCCATCTCCGCCACCACCGCGTTGCCGGTGGCGAGGGCGTTGGAGCCGGGGCGCTGGAACACGCCGAGCTGGATCGAGATGTCCTTGTCGAGGAACGAGGTCGAGGCATAGTCCTGGGCCGCGATCTCCACCCGGCCCACGTCCTTCAGCCGCACCAGCGCCTGGTCGGTCTGCTTGATGACGATGTCGGAGAAGGCCCGCGCGTCCGTAAGCCGGCCGAGGGTGCGCACCGCGATCTGGAAGGCGCGCTGCTCCGGCACCGGCGGCGCGTTGAGCACGCCGGAAGCCACCTGCACGTTCTGCGCCTTGAGCGCCGCCACCACGTCCGTGGTGGTGAGGTTGAGCTGGGACAGCCGGTTCGGATCGAGCCAGATCTGCATGGCGTATTCGCGCGAGCCGAACACGGTGATGGAGCCCACGCCGTCGATGCGCGAGAGCACGTCCTTGATCTCGATATTGGCGAAGTTCGAGATGAAGAGCGGATCGCGCGAGCCGTCGGGCGAATACAGGCTGACCACCAGCATCAGGTCGGGCGAGGACTTGGCCGTGACCACGCCCACCTGCTGCACTTCGCTCGGCAGGCGCGGCTGGGCGATGGCGACGCGGTTCTGCACCTGCACCTGGGCGATGTCGAGGTTGGTGCCGATGTCGAAGGTGACGGAAATGGAGAAGCGGCCGTCCGCCGTCGAGTTGGACGACAGGTAGAGCATGCGCTCCACGCCGTTGATCTGCTGCTCGATGGGCGCGACCACGGTCTCGGCGACAATCTCCGCCGAGGCGCCGGGATATTGCCCGGTCACGGTGATCACCGGCGGGGCGATGTCCGGATACTGGGCCACCGGCAGGCGCAGGTAGGTCACCGCGCCGAGGATCATGACGACGGCGGAGACCACCGAGGCGAAGATGGGGCGGTCGATGAAGAAGTGTGAGAAGCGCATCTTCTCACCTCACTTCGCGGTCGTGGCGGCGGCTGCGGGCGGCGGGCTGGCCTCCGCCATCTGCGGGTTGACGGTGACGCCGGGCCGCACGCGCATGAGGCCGTTGACCACCACCTTGTCCTCCGCCGTGAGGCCGGAGCGGATCACCCGCATGTCGCCCACCAGCGGCCCCAGGGTGACCACCTTCTGCAGCACCTTGTTCTCCGGCCCGATCACATAGACGAACTTGTTCACCTGCTCGGTGCCGATGGCGGCGTCCGGCACCGCCAGCGACTGGTAGGGGGCGGACGAGTCGAGGCGGATGCGGGCGAACATGCCGGGGCGGAACAGGCCGTTCTTGTTCTCGAACACGGCACGGCCACGGATGGTGCCGGTTTCCCGGTCGATGACGTTGTTCAGGAAGTCGAGCTTGCCCGGGTGGATGAAATCCTTGTCGTCGATGAGCTTGAGGGCGACCGGGTCGCCGGAAACGTCGGCCCCGCCCTTGCGGCGCAGGATGCGCAGCAGGGCGGCCTCGTCGATGGTGAACTCGAAGCGTATGGGATCGGTGGAGACGATCACCGCGAGCAGGGTGGGCGTCGCGCCCGATCCCGCCGCCACATAGTTGCCCACCGACACCCGCCGGTCGCCGATCCGGCCCGACACCGGGGCGCGCACCTCGGTGAAGGTGAGATCGAGCTGGGCGGAACGGACGGCAGCCTCCTGCGACAGCTCCGTCGCGGCGGCTGCGCGCGCGGCCTGGGTGCGCTGGTCGAAGGTCTGCTTGGAGATGGCGTTCGAGGTGCGGTCCTCAAGCAGCGTCCTGGCGCGGTCGAGGTCCGCCTTGGTGAAGTCCAGATTGGCCTTGGCCTGATCCAGGTTGGCCTTGGCCTGGTCGAGGGCGATCAGGTACGGGCGCTGGTCGATGGTGAAGAGCAGGTCGCCCTCCTTCACCATCTGGCCGTCGGTGAAATGGATCTTGTCGAGATAGCCGGCGACGCGGGCCCGCACGTTCACCTCGTCGATGGCGACGAAGCGGCCCACATACTCGTCCTGGTCGGTGACGGTCTTGGTCTGGGGCGTGGCCACCGTGACCTGGGGCGGGGGCGGCGCACCCTGCTGCTGGGCGGAAGGCTGTCCGCACGCGGCAAGCGGCAAGGTGAGCGCAGCGACGAGGACCCAAAGGCGCGGGGCAGGCGTCATGGCAATCCGGCTCCTGAGCGGTGAAACATCCGCCAACGAAGATTTTGGAGAAGGTTCGGCACCCCCCGCAACTGACGAGCCGAAACCGGAAGACGGCGCATCCGATAGCATATGCTGCTGCGATGCAAAACGGTTGATCCCGGCAAAATTCCGAGATCGTCGCCGGCCTGTCATTGCGGCAACGGCGGCGCCCGTCGACCCGTGACCCCGGCGATGAAGCCGCGCCCGAGCAGAACAATGGTCGCGCCAGCGTAGACCAGGGCGCCGGCCAGGATCACCAGCAGCAGCATCACTTCCGCGCGAGCCGGCAGGTCCGCCTGCAACACGGCGCCGGCCAGCAGCTGCGTGCCGAAGAGGCTCGCGCCCACCAGAACGCCCACCCCGAGAAGGCGCAGCAGGTGCCCCCCCAGCGCCGCGTCACCCACCGGATAGCCGCGCCGCAGGGCGAAGAAGACCAGAAGCCCCACATTGATCCAGCCGCCCGCCGCCGTGGCGAGGGCAAGGCCCACCTGGGCGAGGCTGCCCATGAGCGCGAACTTCAGCGCCACGTTGAGCGCCACCGCCGTGAGCGAGGCGATCATGGGCGTGCGGGTATCGCCCCGGGCGTGGAAGGGCGCGATGAAGGCGCGCACCACCACGAAGGCGAGGAGGCCCACCCCATAGGCCTGCAGCGTCGCCGCCGCCGCCGCGGCATCGGCATTGGTGAAGGCGCCGCGGGCGAACAGCGCCCGCATGGTCAGGTCCGGCACCAGCAGCGCGGCCGCCACGAAGGGCAGCGCGAGGAGGGCGGCCAGCTCGATGGCGCGCGCCTGCGAATAGGCGGCGCCGCGATCGTCCTTCGCGGCGAGGCGCCGCGACATTTCCGGCAGCAGCACCGTGCCCACCGCGATGCCCACCACGCCGATGGGCAGCTGGTTGATGCGGTCCGCATAATAGAGCGCCGAGAGCGCGCCCGCCGGCAGGAAGGTGGCGATGATGGTATCGGCGAACAGCGCGATCTGCACCCCCGCCGAGCCGATCACCGCCGGGCCCAGCGCCTTGAGGAACTGCCGCGTGCCGGGATCGAGCTTCGGCCGGCCGAACCTCAGCCCGATGCCGTGGCGTTCCGCATCGAGCCCCACCGCGAACAGCTGCGCCACGCCGGAGATGAGCACGCCCCACGCCGCCGCATGTCCGGCGGTGGGAAAGAGCGCCGCGCCCAGGAGCGTGCCCACCATGCACACATTCATGAGGATGGGCGCCGCCGCCGCCATGGCGAAGCGGTCGGACGCATTCAGCGCGCCGGAGACCAGCGTCGCCACCGAGATCAGCGCCAGGTAGGGAAAGGTGATGCGCGTGAGCGTCACCGCCAGGCCGAACCGCTCGGGGTCATCCGCGAGGCCCGGCGCCAGCAGCGCCACGAATTGCGGCGTGAAGCCCAGGGCCAGGGCGAGGAGCACGGCATGGACCAGCGCCATGGCGGTGAGGATCTCGTCGGCGAACGCCCGCGCCGAGGCGGCACCGTCCTGCTCCCGGAGCCGCGCATAGGTGGGCACGAAGGCGGCGTTGAAGGCGCCCTCGGCGAAGATGGCGCGGAAATGGTTGGGCAGGCGGAAGGCGACGAGGAAGGCGTCCGCTACCGGCCCCGCGCCCAGCACGGCTGCCATCACCACGTCGCGGATGAAGCCGGCGAGGCGCGAGACGAGCGTCAGCCCGCCGACGGAAAGGATGTTGCGGAACATGGGAACGGGCGGCCCCAGAAACGGTTTCGAGCGAAGCGGACACCCCGTCGCATCCGGAAAGCGTGTCAACGCGAGGATGCACCGAACAGGTGGCCGGACCCTAAAGGGCCGCGCGGCGGGAGGGAAGGCGTCAGTCCGCCCCCTCCCCGCGCCGGCCTCCGGGGTTCGAGGGCGGCCGCAGGGCACGACCAAGGCGATATCCGGCCGGCCCGATAGCGGGGGCATGCCCCGCCGCATACCGTTGGCCTCGCCACGCCATGCAACCCATGATAGCATTAAAGGGTTGGATGCTTGCCGCCGCACGCGGCATGGAAGGGGTTGGGGCGATGAACAAACTGTTATGGGCACCTCTGTTCGGGGTGCTGGCCATGGCGGCGGCCGGCCGCGACCAGGCACTGGCGCAGGGGACCAAAACCATCGACCAGATGCGGCAGGAGTGCCTGGCCGAAAATCCTCCGGCGCGGCAGGCGGACCGCTCGACCCTCATCTCGCGCTGCATCGAGCGCAAGAAGGAAGAGGCCAGCAAGAAAAAGTCCTGACTGGCCGTCCGGACCACCGGGAAGGCATCGCCCGGTCCCTCAAGTCAGGCCCGGCGGTGCGCCGGTCAGCCGTGTCGAACCGCCGGCGACGCCGTGCGGAAACGCCTTCCGGCTCCCGCGCGGGACGGCCGGGGGCCGGCTCGAGGCCCCCTCAGGCGCCGCCGAGCCGGCCCTTCAGCTTGAACGGCGCCATGCCCGCG
The DNA here is from genome assembly GCF_030015065.1 of Xanthobacter autotrophicus. Lineage (GTDB taxonomy): Bacteria > Pseudomonadota > Alphaproteobacteria > Rhizobiales > Xanthobacteraceae > Xanthobacter > Xanthobacter autotrophicus_D. Next base: position 20,772 of record NZ_JAIVFN010000007.1, read on the forward strand.
CGGGCCAGTTCGTCCGCGCGCTCGTTCTCGGCGTGGCCGGCATGGCCCTTCACCCAGTGCCAGCGGATGGTATGGCGCTTCAGCGCCGCGTCGAGCCGCTCCCACAGGTCCTGGTTCTTCACCGGCTTCCTGTCGGCGGTGCGCCAGCCGTTGCGCTTCCAGCCGTGCATCCACTTGGTGACGCCGTCCTTCAGATAGGCGCTGTCGGTGTGCAGATCGACCGCGCAGGGCTCCTTGAGCGCCTCCAGCGCGGAGATGGCGCCCATCAGCTCCATGCGGTTGTTGGTGGTCAGCGGCTCGCCACCGCTCAGCTCCCGCTCGTGGGCGCCGAAGCGCAGGATCGCGCCCCAGCCGCCGGGGCCGGGATTGCCCGAGCAGGCCCCGTCCGTGAACACCGCCACCTCTTTCATGCCGCCAGACCGTAATCCTGCGCACTGTCCACCGCCTGGTGGAAGCGCAGCTTCCTGAGATATTCCAGCGGGTCCTTGGGACGCACCAGCGCGCCCTCCGGCACGTTCAGCCAGTCCACGAGGCGGGTCAGCAGGAAGCGCAGCGCGGCGCCGCGGGCAAGGCGCGGCAGGGCGGCTTTCTCCTTGTCCGAAAGCGGCCGCACCGCCTCGTAGCCGGACAGCAGCGCCCGCCCCTTGGTGACGTTGTAGGCCCCGTCCGGCTCGAAGCACCACGCATTGAGGCACACCGCCACGTCATAGGCGAGGAAGTCGGTGCAGGCGAAGTAGAAGTCGATGATGCCGGAGAGCTTTTCGTCGAGGAAGAAGGCATTGTCCGGGAACAGGTCGGCATGGATGACGCCCGCCGGCAGGCCCTTCGGCCAGCTCGCCTCCAGCGTCGCCAGCTCCGCCGCGATGGCGGCGGCAAGGCCCGGCGCGACACCGTCCGCCTGCCCGTCCGCCGCCTCGAACAAGGGCCGCCAGCCGGCGACGGAGAGATTGTTGGCCCGCGCCAGGGCGAAGTCCGCGCCGGCCAGATGCAGCCGGGCGAGGCCCCGCCCCAGCTCGGCGCAATGCTCGGCCGTGGGCCGGCGCACCGACACGCCCGGCAGGAAGGTGACCATGGCCGCCGGCCGCCCCGCAATCTCCGAGAGCACCGCCCCCGAACGCTGCGCCACCGGCTGTGGGCACGACAGGCCCCGCGCCGCCAGATGCTCCATGAGGCCGATGAAGAACGGCAAATCGTCCCGGTTCACCCGCTTCTCGTAGAGGGTGAGGATGTAGCTGCCGCGCGTGGTCTGAACCAGGAAGTTGGAGTTCTCCACCCCCTCCGCGATGCCGTGGAAAGAGGTGAGCGTGCCCACGTCATAGCCGGACAGGAAGGCTTCAAGCTCCGCCGGCGAAACATCCGTATAGACCGCCACGATCTACTCCGCCGCATCCGGCCGCAAAGCACGCGGCAGGGGGAAGAACACGTCTTCTTCCGTGGAGGTCACGGTCTCGACCGTCACGGCGAAGCGTTCGGCGAAGGCGTCGATGATCTCTTCCACCAGCACCTCGGGGGCCGAGGCGCCAGCGGTAACGCCGAGGCTGGCGATGCCGGAGAACATCGTCCAGTCGATCTCTGCCGCCCGCTGCACCAGCACGGCGCGGGCGCAGCCGGCGCGCTCGGCCGCCTCGCGCAGGCGCTGGGAATTGGAGGAATTGGGGGCGCCCACCACCACCAGCGCATCCACCTTGGGCGCGATGGCTTTGACCGCCTCCTGCCGGTTGGTGGTGGCGTAGCAGATGTCTTCCTTGTGCGGCTCGCAGAGCGCGGGGAAGCGCTCGCGCAGGATGGCGACCATCTCGGCGGTATCGTCCAGCGACAGGGTGGTCTGGGTCACATAAGCGAGGTTTTCGGGATCGCGCGGCATCACGGCGCGCGCCTCCGCGGCGGTCTCGATCAGGGTGAAGGCGCCGTCGGGCAGCTGGCCGATGGTGCCCACCACCTCCGGATGGCCCTGATGGCCGATGAGCAGGATGTGCCGGCCCTTGCGGAAATGCACCTGCGCCTCGCGGTGCACCTTGGTCACCAGCGGGCAGGTGGCGTCGATGGCGAACAGCTTGCGGGCCGCCGCCTCGTCCGGCACCGCCTTCGGCACGCCGTGGGCGGAGAAGATGACCGGCGCGGCGGTGTCCGGCACCTCGTCCAGCTCCTCCACGAAGACGGCGCCCTTCCGCTTGAGGTCTTCCACCACGTATTTGTTGTGCACGATCTCGTGGCGCACATAGACCGGCGCGCCGTAGAGCTTCAGCGCCTGCTCCACGGCGTCGATGGCCCGCACCACGCCCGCGCAGAAGCCGCGCGGCGCGGCAAGAAGGACCTTGAGCGGCGGCTTTGCGGCGGCATCCAGCTTTTCGGAGGCGTCCATGGCAGGCTCGAATTGGGGCATCGGGCGAATTGGCGGCCTCGCGGCGCCCCTGTCAAGCCGGCGCGACGGCGCGCCGGCGATTTCGGGCGGTCATCCCGGCACCGCTCATTTTGCCGGCCGGCGCGCGCGGCAATTGCAACTTGCCCCCGGCGCGCTTATGTTGGCGCCATCCCGGATATAAGCGATGAGTTCCGTGGTCCGCCCCAGGGGAGGGGTGGCCTTGCGAACCCGCATACACCGACACCATCACATCCCGGCGCCGGCACCGACCAAGCCCAGGCGCCACAGGACCGAACAAGCCCGAGGACCGAAGCGTCCGACGACCAACAAGCCGCAAGAGGCCGCCATGTCGAACATACCTTTGATGCCCAAGGCCACCGCCGTCTGGCTCGTGGACAACACCGCGCTCTCCTTCGAGCAGATCGGCGATTTCTGCAAGCTGCACCCCCTCGAGGTGAAGGGCATCGCCGACGGCGAGGTGGCGCAGGGAATCAAGGGACTCGACCCCATCTCCACCGGCCAGCTTTCCCGCGACGAGATCACCCTCGCCGAGAAGGACCCCAACCGGCGCCTCAAGCTGCTGGAATCCAAGGTCCGCCTGCCGGAGCAGAAGAAGCGCCGCGGGCCGCGCTACACCCCGGTCTCGCGCCGCCACGACCGGCCTAACGCCATCCTCTGGCTGCTGCGCAACCATGCCGAGCTGAAGGATGCGCAGATCATCCGCCTGGTGGGCACCACCAAGGCCACCATCCAGTCCATCAAGGACCGCACCCACTGGAACTCGGCCCAGCTCTCACCCATGGACCCGGTGACGCTGGGCCTGTGCAGCCAGATCGACCTCGACCTCGAAGTCCAGCGCGCCGCCAAGGATCGCCCCGCCACCGCGATGGAGGACCGCGGCGCCACCCTGCTGCCGGCGGACGTCACCACCGGGAAGGAGGACCACGAGGAGGAGGCCCCCAAGGGCCGCGAATCCCTCGACCTGGAGACGGTGTTTGCCAAGCTTGGCGGCTCGAAGAAGGGCGAGAGCGAGGACGACGACGAGGAGTGATACCCGGCCCGCCCCCTCGGGATCGTTCATCCACAGACGAAAAAGCCCTCTCCCGCCGGGAGAGGGCTTTTTGCGTTTCCGCCGGAAACGCCAGCCGATGCCAGCCGATGCCAGGCGGGTCACCACCCGGGCCGGCCCCTGGTCGATGAGCCGGCCTCGACGGCCATGCGCATCAATGGGCCATCAGCACCGGCACGGTCATGGTGGCGAGGATCTCGCGGGTCACACCACCCAGCACCAGCTCGCGGATCCGGGAATGCCCGTAGCCTCCCATCACCACGAAATCGGCGCCCTGGTCGGACACTTCGTTGAGGATGGCGGCGGCCACCGGCTCGCCGGATGACATCGGCAGCTTGCGCACCTTGGCGTTGAGGCCGTGGCGGGCGAGATGGCGGGCCACCTCCGCGCCGGCGGTGTCCTCGCCCTCCTCGTGGGCGACCACGCGGAAGATCTCCACCTCCTTCACGCGATGCAGGAGGGGCAGCGCCTCGGCCAGCGCCCGGGCCGCGGACCGGCTGCCGTCCCAGGCCACCACCGCGCGCTCGGCGGCGAAGGGCTTGGTCTGCACATACGGCACGATGAGCACCGCCCGGCCGGATTCCATCAGCACGGTCTCGGCGATCACCTCCTCAGGACCGGGACGGTCCGGATCGGGCTGGGCCACCACCGTGAGGTCGAACAGCCGCGCCATCTCGGCGAAGCTGTTGGCGGCCACGCCCAGCGACGCGGACAGGCTGCGCACCTCGTGCGCCACCCCCGCAGCGCTCGCGGCGGCGATGAAGCGTGCCGACGCCTTCTCGGCGGCCGCCTGGTTTTCCAGCACCTGCGCATCGATGAAGTCGGTGGGAAGGGCGCCCATGTAGAAGGGCGGCACATCAATCTCATAAGCGACCGAGAGGCCGGTGATATGAGCACCGAAGCTTGAGGCGAGGCTCGCCGCGAAATCGCAGGCGCGATCCGTCTCGACCCCTTGGGCGAGATTGACCAGAATGTCGCGAATCATCTCGTAAGGCCCCCATTCGGCCGTTTGAACGACGCGACCTTACCCTAAACTCGCCCAAAGTCTCGGGTCTTGATATCCCGCAATCGCGGCCGTTTCTTCGCGACCGCGGCCCGCCAAATGACGACGCGGCCGCCTTGGGGGAAGACGGCCGCGTCAATGGCACGATCAATGGGGGGAATGATCGCGCTGGCACCTCAACGCGGGAGCGGAGCACGGGTTCCGCGTCCCTTGAAAAAATTTCTGCTCCTTTTCGGGGTGGAGGCGGCTAGATGAACCTGCATTCTCTGCGCGGGCCGAGCGGAAGTATCATGACACCAGATCTCAGCATCGTCGTTCCGCTCTACAACGAGGCCGAAGGCCTGCCCTCCTTCCATGCCAGCCTGAACGCCGCCGCATCCACCGAGGCGCGCGCCCGCGGCCTCCACATGGAGATCGTCTATGTGGACGACGGCAGCCGCGACGACAGCGCGGCCATCGCCGCCACCCTGCCCGTGCTCGGCATCGACATCCAGGTGGTGGCGCTGTCGCGCAATTTCGGCAAGGAAGCCGCGCTCATGGCCGGCCTCGACCATGCCCGCGGCGACGCCGTGATGTTCATGGACGGCGACGGCCAGCACCCGCCCGAGATGATCCCCACCTTCCTGCGCCTGTGGAAGGACGAGGACTATGACGTCGCCTATGCGGTGAAGGCCGACCGCTCGGACGAGGCGACGAGCCGACGCCTGTTCGTGCGCGCCTTCTACAAGCTCCTGAACTTCGGCGCCGCCACCACCATTCCCGAGGACGCGGCCGACTTCCGCATCCTCTCCCCGCGCGCGGCGGCCGCCCTGCGGCGCATGCCGGAGCGCAACCGCTTCTTCAAGGGCCTGTCGAGCTGGATCGGCTTCCGCCAGATCGCCGTGCCCTACCGGCCGGCGGCGCGCGCGCACGGCTCCACCTCCTTCAATTTCCTGCGCCTGCTCGGACTGTCCATGGAGGCGCTGACCTCCTTCTCGCCGGCGCCGCTGCGCCTTGCGGCGGCGTTCGGCGCCGCGCTGGCCGGGCTGGCGCTGCTCTATGGCAGCTGGATCGTGGTGGAGCGCCTCGTCTGGGGCATCCCGCTGCCGGGTTATCCCTCCATCGTCGTGGGCCTGATGGTGATCGGCGGCACGCAGCTGCTGGTGATGGGGCTGATGGGCGAGTACGTCGCCCGCATCCTCTCCGAGATCAAGGCGCGCCCGGTCTATTACGTGGCCGACCACGTGCTGAACCGCGCCGGTGCCGAGGCCTCCGGCCACCCGCTGGCCGGACAACCCATGGGCGGGCCGGGCCTATCCTATCCGGCGGCGCTGGCCTCGAGGGCCGAGCCGTGAAGCGCGTGGTGCTGTGCGCCGACGACTACGCCATCTCGCCCGGCGTGTCGGAGGCGATCCGCCGGCTGATCGCGGCGCGGCGCATCAACGCCACCTCGGTCATGACCGTGTTCGACGGCCTGATCGAGGAAGCCGACTGCCTCCTGGCCGCGGCCGAGGGCACCGATGCCAGCATCGGCCTGCATGTCACCCTCACCGGCACCTTCCCCCCACTCACCCGCGGCATCGCCGGCGCAGACGGCCACTTCCCCGCTTTGTCCCGGGTGGTGGTCGCGGCCCTGTCGCGGCGCCTCGACGCGCAGGCGGTCGAGGCAGAGGTCGAGGCGCAGTTCCAGGCCTTCCTCGACGCCTTCGGGCGGCCGCCGGATCATGTGGACGGGCACCAGCACGTGCACGTGCTGCCGGTGGTGCGCAAGGCGGTCCTCACCGCCACCGCCCGCTTCGCCCCCCGCGCCTGGCTGCGCGACGTGACGCCGGCCAGGGCGGCGCTGCACGGCTTCGACGTGAAGGGCAGGCTCATCGGCGCCTTCGCCAGCGGCTTCGCGCGCGATGCGACGCCCTTCGGCCTCGCCACCAATCGCGGCTTCGGCGGTGCCTACGACTTCTCCGCCGACCACGATTTCGCGACCCTGCTCACCCATTTCCTGAAGGGCGTGCCCGATGGCGGGCTGGTGATGGTGCATCCCGGCCGGGTGGACGACCCCCTCACCGCGCGCGATCCCCTGACCCAGCAGCGCGAGGTGGAATATGCCGTGCTCCACGGGGAGGCGATGCCCGCCATCCTCGACGCGGCCGACGTGAGCCTCGCACTGCCGGACGGGCTGCGGAACACAGCTGCGGCGTGAACGAAAAAGGCTCCCCGCAGGGCGGAGGAGCCTTCTTCGTCAGGAGCGGGACGCGCTCAGGCGAGGCCCACCTCGAACTTGGCCGCCGTCTTGGCCTTGACCTCGTCAAGGCTGACGCCCGGCGCCAGTTCCTTCAGCACCAGCGTGCCGCCGCGCTTCGTGAACTCGAACACGGCGAGGTCGGTGATGACGAAGTCGGTCACATGGGTGCCGGTGAGCGGGAGGGTGCAGCGCTCCACCAGCTTCGGCGCGCCGGACTTCTCCACGTGCTCCATCAGCACGATGACCTCCTTGGCGCCGGCCACCAGATCCATGGCCCCGCCCATGCCCTTCACCATCTTGCCGGGCACCATCCAGTTGGCGATGTCGCCCTGCTCCGACACCTGCATGGAGCCGAGGATGGAGAGGTCCATATGGCCGCCGCGGATCATGGCGAACGAGTCGGACGAGGAGAAATAGGATGTGTCCGGCACCTCGGTCACGGTCTGCTTGCCGGCGTTGATGAGGTCGGGATCCTCCTCGCCCTCGTAAGGGAAGGGGCCGATGCCGAGCATGCCGTTCTCGCTCTGGAAGCTCACGGTCATGCCGGGGGGCAGCGCATTGGCGACCAGGGTGGGGATGCCGATGCCGAGGTTCACGTAGAAGCCGTCGCGGATCTGCTGGGCGGCGCGGGCCGCCATCTCGTCACGGGTCCAGGCCATCACTTCACCTCCTCGGGGCGCTTGCGGGTGGTCACCTTCTCGATGCGCTTCTCGGCGCCCTTGCTGACGACGATGCGGTCCACATAGATGCCGGGGGTATGGATGGTGTCGGGATCGAGGTCGCCGATCTCCACCAGTTCCTCCACCTCGGCGATGGTCACCTTGCCGGCGGTGGCCATCATCGGGTTGAAGTTGCGCGCCGTCTTGCGATAGACGAGGTTGCCTTCCTTGTCGGCCTTCCACGCCTTGATGATGGACAGGTCGGCGATGAGGCCGGTCTCCAGCACATAGTGCTGGCCATTGAACTCGCGGGTCGGCTTGCCCTCGGCGATGATCGTGCCGTAGCCGGTCTTGGTGTAGAAGCCGGGAATGCCGGCGCCGCCCGCACGGATGCGCTCGGCCAGCGTGCCCTGCGGGTTGAACTCCAGCTCGAGATCGCCGGCGAGATAAAGCTGCTCGAACAGCTTGTTCTCACCCACGTAGGACGAGATCATCTTCTTGATCTGGCCGTTGGCGAGCAGGATGCCGAGGCCGAAATCGTCCACGCCGCAATTGTTCGACACGACGGTGAGGTGCTTGGGCCCAAGTTCGCGGATCGCGGCGATCAGATTCTCGGGAATGCCGCAGAGGCCGAACCCCCCCGCCATGATCAGCTGGCCGTCGGAGACGACGCCCTCCAGGGCACTTTTCGCGTCCGGGTACACCTTGTGTCGCATCATTTCCTCCTCGGCGCTGACGCCTCGATGACCTTAAGAGGCCGGCCCCTCAAGCGGAAGCGGGACCGTGCGGAATTGCGCGCCGCAGCGCCGTCACAGGGATGAGACGAGGTGGCCGCCATCGACCACCAGCGTCGTCCCGGTCACGTAGCGGGCGGCGTCGGAGCACAGGAACAGGAGCGGGCCCTCGAGATCGTCGAGGGTGCCGAGGCGGCGGGAGGGAATACGCTTGATCAGCGCCTCGCCCGCCGGACTCGAGAAGAAATCGCGGTTGAGGTCGGTTTCCACATAGCCGGGGCACAAAGCGTTGGCCTGGATGGAGTGCCGCGCCCATTCGAGCGCCATGGACTTCGTCAGCTGCACCAGGGCCGCCTTGGAGGCCGCATAGGCCGCCACCTGCCCGGCGATGCGCAGGCCAAGGATCGACGCCACATTGACGATGCGGCCGCCGCGCCCTGCCTTCGCCATGGCGCGCGCCGCCTCCCTGCCCACCAGGAAGCCACCCTTCAGGTTGGTGTCGAGGATGCGGTCCCACGCCTCGGCGGTCTCGTCCATGAGCGGCGTGGTGCCGGTGACGCCGGCATTGTTGACGAGGATGTCGAGGCCGCCGAACGCCGCCACCACCTCCCCCACCGCCGCTGCGGCAGAGGCCTCGTCGCAGACATCGAGGGCGACGGGCAGCGCGGTGCCGCCGGCAGCCTCGATGCGGGCGCACAATTCGGCGCAGGCGTCACGCCGGCGCGCGGCCACCGCCACGCGCGCCCCGGCGGCAGCCAGCCGCTCGGCAAAAAAGGCCCCGAGACCTCCGGACGCGCCCGTCACCAGGGCGGAGCGACCGTCGAGGGAGACACGAAAATCCATGGATCGCTTCTCTGGATCGTTTCTCTCACCAGCGCGGAGACCGTTGCCCGGCTCTTCGGGAGGGCGCCTGTGTTTCATAGACGTGGCCCAAGGCGGGACGCAAGGGGCTGCGGAGGGCGGCAGGCCATCCGCATGGGGACGCGGCTGCATCCCCGGATACCGGATGCCGCAATACACAACTATTGATTGATTTATATCAGCTTAATAACCTGAGGATGTCGGGACGCTGGGGTCAGGAGGTGGCATGGGCTACGCCATCAACACACGCCATCGACTTGAGCAGGACGGCCGCGCGGTGGAGCGCATCGCTTCACCGGCATCGCACACGGGCGGCGCGTTCGGGCGGACGCCGCACATCCTCATCATGCACTTCACCTACGGCGCCTCGGCCCTCTCCAGCGCCCATTGGTTCCAGGACAACCCCTGCAAGTCCTCCGCCCATGTCGTCGTCGACCGCGACGGCTCGACGATCCAGTGCGTGGATTTCCACACCGCCGCCAATCATGCCGGGCGCTCGTCATGGGGCGGGCTGACCTCGTTCAACGACAAGTCGTTCGGCATCGAGCTCGCCAACTGGGGCTATCTGGAGCCCGGCCCCGGCGGCACCTGGCGGTCCTATACGAACGTGCCCATCGCCAGCCCCTTCCTCGCCGCCCACAGGAACGCACGGCGCCTTCCTTGTCTGAGGGCGGGTGCGGGTCGCCGGAGCGCGTCGCGGGGAAAGGCAATCGCCGAGAGGGTCAGTCCCGCGCCCAGCGCTCGGCCGCCGCGTCGTCGCTGGCCTTGGCCTCGACCCAGGCGCCGGCCTCGGGGCCTTGCCCCGCCAACTCCTCCTTCTTCCAGAAGGGGGCGCTGGTCTTCAGCCAGTCCATGAGGAACTCCGCCGCCGCGAACGCCGCAGCACGGTGCGCCGAGGCGGTGGCGACGAAGACGATGGGGTCGCCGGGCACCAGCCGTCCGTGCCGGTGCACCACGATGGCGCCGAGCAGCGGCCAGCGCGCGCGGGCCTCCGCCACGTGGCGCTCGATCTCCTCCTCCGCCATGCCGGGATAATGCTCCAGGGTGAGCGCCGCGAGGGCCGCGCCCTCCGCCCCTGCATCGGCCCGGCACAGGCCGGTGAAGGTGACGATGCCGCCCACATCGGTGCGCCCTTGCGCAAGGCGCGCCGCCTCGGCCGCCGCGTCGAAGGGTTCGCGCTGGATGCGGACGGAAAACACGGCTCAGCCTCCGGTCATGGGCGGGAAGAAGGCCACTTCCCGCACCCCGGCCAGCGGCGCGTCCGGCTTCACGTGGCGCCGGTCGAGGGCGGCGCGGACCACGGCCGCATTCTCGAAGGCGTGAGCGTGGGCCTCGTCGCGGCCGGCGAGCCAGCGGGCGAGATCGGCCACGGTCGCCACCTCCGGCGGCGGCGCCACCTCTTCCTCCGCCACCCCGACGCGCTCGCGCAGCCAGGCGAAATACAGGATCTTCACCGCTCGTCCTCCACCAGGTGGCGGGCGCCGGCCCGGAAATAATCATAGCCTGTATAGAGCGTGAGCACGGCCGAGACCCACAGCAGCGTCAGCCCCACGAGGTTCACCCCCGGCAGCACGCTCTCCCCGGCCGGCCCCGTGATGAGCACGCCCACGGCGACGAGCTGGAGCGTGGTCTTCCACTTGGCGAGGCGGGAGACCGGCACCGAGACGCGCAGCTCGGCCAGGAACTCGCGCAGGCCGGACACCAGGATCTCCCGGCACAGGATGACGATGGCCGCCCACAGGGACCAGCCCCGTATGGTGCCGTCGGAGGCGAACATCAGCAGGCAGGTGGAGACCAGCAGCTTGTCGGCGATGGGGTCCAGCATCCGCCCGATGGCCGATTGCTGCGACCAGGCGCGGGCGAGATAGCCGTCGAAGAAATCCGTGACCGCGGCTGCAATGTAGAGCACGAGCGCCACCCAGCGCAGCCACAGCCCGCCCTCCAGGATGTCGGACCAGAACAGGCAGGCCGCCACCAGCGGCACCGCCAGGCAGCGCGAATAGGTGAGGATGTTGGGCAGCGAGAGCGCGTGGCCCCGCCCGCCCCGGCCGGGCGCGGTGGTGGGAGAACGGGTCGCTGCCTCTGCCATCACATCTCTGCCGTCGGAGTCCGCCATTGCCCGCGCCCTCAGGACGCGGACGGGTTCTATTTAGGCCGCGCGGGCGGCGGGCGAAAGCCTCCCCGCGCGCGGCGCGCCGCGGCAAGCGTCAGCCCGGCGGCCGCTCATGAAAATAATCATAGACCGCTTTGGCGGTGCCGGCATTGATGCCCGCCACCTGCTCGAGGTCGGCGAGGGACGCGCGCTCGATGGCCTTGAGCGTGCCGAAATGGCGCAGCAGCGCGCGCTTGCGTGTGGGCCCGACGCCGGGAATGGCCTGAAGCCCGGCCTCGGTGATGTCCTTCTTGCGCCGGGCGCGATGGGAGCCGATGGCGAAGCGGTGCGCCTCGTCGCGCAGGCGCTGGATAAAATACAGCACCGGATCGCGCGGCTCCATGCGGAAGGGCGTGCGGCCGGGCAGGAAGAACTGCTCGCGCCCCGCCTCGCGGTCGAGCCCCTTGGCGATGCCCACCAGCGGCACGTCGGTGATGCCCAGTTCGTCCAGCACCGCGCGCGCCGCATTGAGCTGGCCGAGCCCGCCGTCGATGAGCACGAGGTCGGGCCACGGCGAGGCTTCGGTGGCGTCCGCGAGCGCTTCCGCCTCCTCCCGGCCGGGCAGGGGCTGCTCGTCCGGTCCCGCGCTCGAAGGCACCGCTTTCACCTGCGTCGGCGTGACCGGCCCGGCAGAACCGCCGTCATGGCCGGGCTCGTCCCGGCCATCCACGCCCGGCGGCCGGGCGCCTTCTTCCACGTGCGCGGGCTCCGCGTGGATGCCCGGCACAGGGCCGGGCATGACGGGCGGCGCAGCGGATTGGAGCGCGCGCACCTCGCCAGCGGCACCGCTTCTCCCTTCCGTTGCGTCCGGCTCCCGGACGCCCGGCGCGGGCTCCCCCGCGCGCGGCGCCTCCTTGAGCAGCCGCGAGAAGCGGCGGCGCAGCACCTCGCGCATCATGCCGAAATCGTCGCCGGGCACGATGTCCGCCGACTTGATGTTGAACTTGCGGTACTGGGATTTGCGGAAGCCTTCCGGCCCCGCCACGATCATGCCGCCCACCGCATTGGTGCCCATGATGTGGGAATTGTCGTAGACCTCGATGCGCTGCGGCGGTCCCTTGAGACCGAAGGCCGCCGCCACCCCCTCCAGCAGCCGCGCCTGGGTGGCGCTCTCCGCGAGGGTGCGGGCGAGGGCCTCGCGGGCATTCTGGAGCGCATGGTCCACGAGGTCGCGCTTCTCGCCGCGCTGGGGCACGGCGATCTCGATGCGGTGGCCGGCCTTCTCCGAGAGCGCCTCGGCGAGGAGCGCCCCGTCCTCCACCTTGTGGGACAACAGGATGAGGCGCGGACAGGGCTTGTCCTCGTAGAACTGGGCCAGGAAGGCGCCCAGCACCTCGGCTTCCGAAAGCGAGCGGTCGGCGCGGGGATAGTAGGCCCGGTTGCCCCAGTTCTGCCCGGTGCGGAAGAAGAACACCTCGATGCAGGTAGCCCCGCCCTGCTGGTGGCAGGCGAACACGTCCGCCTCCTCCACCCCGCGCGGATTGATGCCCTGCGACCCCTGAACGGCGGACAGCGCGGCGAGGCGATCACGCAGGCGGGCGGCGCGCTCGAACTCCAGCTCCTGGGAGGCGGCCTCCATCTCCTGTGCCAGCTCTTCCTTAACGGCGCGCGAGCGGCCGGAGAGGAAGGCGCGGGCCTCGCGCACCAGTTCGGCATAATCGGAATGGCTCACCTCTCCGGTGCAGGGGCCGGCGCAGCGCTTGATCTGGTGGAGGAGGCACGGGCGCGTGCGGTTCTCGTAATAGCTGTCGGAACACGAGCGCAGCAGGAAGGCGCGCTCCAGCGCGTTGATGGTGCGGTCCACCGCCCACACGCTGGCGAACGGCCCGTAATAATCCCCCGGCCGGTTGCGCGCGCCGCGGTGCTTGGTGATCTGCGGCGAGACGTGATCGGCGGTGATGAGGATATAGGGGAACGACTTGTCGTCCCGCAGCAGCACGTTGAAGCGCGGCTTCAGCTGCTTGATGAGGTTGGCCTCCAGCAGCAGAGCCTCCGGCTCGGTGCGGGTGGAGACGAATTCCATGGACGCGGTGGCCGCGATCATCCGCGCGATGCGGTTGGTATGGCCCACGGGGCGGGTATAGCTGAGCACCCGCTTTTTGATACTCTTGGCCTTGCCCACATAGAGCACCGTGCTGTCCGCCGCGATCATGCGGTAGACGCCGGGGCCCGCGGGCGCGTGCTTCGCCGCGCGGATGATGGCCTCGCGGCCGCTGGCGAGGCTTTCCGCGCCGGGCTCAGGCGCGTCGCCCGCGTCGAGGGCGAGGAGGCCGGCCTCCTCCGCCTCCTCCATCTCGTCCGATTCGGACGGAAGGGCGGCCTGGTCACGGGCCATGGCGATCTCGGGCGGGTCGATGGGGCGTCTGCCGGTCATGAGGGCTATGTAATGCGCCCGGCCGCCAGATGAAATCGCCGGTGGCTCCCGGCCGTTAACGCCCGCTCAACCACGCCGCCAAAGCCCCGACCTACCCGGGTGGCGCACCGGTGGGCGCTTTGGTGTCTTTGTATTTATAAATCAAATACTTGCAGGCTTAACCGGGCGTTAGCCATCCGCGCTGCCGGGGGCTTGGGGACAGATTTGGGCAAGGTTCGTCTGCGAGGGTGCGCCGAGTGCCGGACCGAAACCTCCGGCAGCACCTGGCAGCACCTGGAGGACCCGTTCATGCGTTCCCGTCTGCTTGCTTCCGCCGCGCTGGTGGCGGGAGTAACCCTCGCCGCCCCGGCGGTCGCAGCCGACCTCTCCGGTCGCTATCCCGCGCCCTACGTGCAGCCCGTGGCGGCCTTCACCTGGACCGGCTTCTATATCGGCGCGAATGCCGGCTATGGCTGGGGCTCCACCGTGAACAGCGATCCGGGCGGGTTCATCGGCGGTGTCCAGGCCGGCTACAATTTCCAGTTCGCCAGCCCGTTCGTGCTGGGCATCGAGGCCGACTTCAACCTCTCCGGCCTGTCCGCAGGGGGCTACAGCCTCAATTATCTGGGCACGGTGCGCGGCCGCCTCGGCTGGGCGTTCGACCGGTTCCTGGTCTACAGCACGGGCGGCCTTGCCTATGGCCAGGGCAGCCTGGAGATCCTCGGCCTCTCCTCCAATTCGACCCAGACCGGATGGACCATCGGCGCCGGCGCGGAGATGGCCTTCGATCGCAACTGGAGCGCACGCGCCGAATATCTTTACGTAGACCTCGGCAGCGCAACCTATCCGACAGTGATCGGACCCGTGGAAAGTGGCATCAACGCCAATATTCTGCGGGCCGGCGTCAATTATCGCTTCTGATCAGGTTGCATGACCCAGCGGCATAAATTGAGGCAAAACCTTGGAAGCATCTCGGGTTTGCCTTTTTTACGAAATGATCCGTCACAAGCCTGAACAATTGCTAGGATTTTGCCACATCTATGCCCGGTTTGATTTTGCGGGTGTGGCACGAGAGTTACAGACGCCCGCACCCCGGGACTGTATGAAGGAACCACCCATCGGCGACGCCCCCGGGCCGAGCCGGATGACAAACAAAGGTAATGAACATGTTGAAGCGTGCACTTCTGGGCGCCACTGCCCTCGCTCTCCTCGCCGGCTCTGCGTCCGCGGCGGATCTCGCCAACCGCTACCCTGTGAAGGCGGCGCCCATTCCGGTGCAGGTGTTCTCTTGGACCGGCTTCTACATCGGCGGCAACGTCGGCTGGGGCTGGGCTGACAACACCTACGACTTCACCCCGTTCGGCTCGCCCTACAGCTATTCCTACAGCCCCGGCAGCAGCAACGGTTTCATCGGCGGTTTCCAGCTCGGCTATAATTACCAGTTCGCCAACAACGTCGTGATCGGCGCCGAGGCCGATTTCGACTGGTCCGACATCGGCAGCTCCACCATCGCCGTGGGCGGCCCGCTGACCGGCGGCGAAATCTCGCAGAACATCGACTATTTCGGCACCATCCGCGCCCGCCTCGGCTTCGCCATGGATCGCTTCCTGCCGTACATCACCGGCGGCGCGGCCTGGGCCAAGCAGAACTTCAGCGACTTCTACGGCGCCACCTACGACGACACCAAGTGGGGCTGGACCGCCGGCGCCGGCGTCGAGTACGCCATCACCAACAACTGGACCGTCAAGGCCGAGTATCTCTATCTCGGCTTCGACAAGAACTCCGCCACCGACTTCTACGGCGACACCTATTCCGTGGGCTCGAACATCAGCACCGCCAAGCTCGGCGTGAACTACAAGTTCTGATCCCACGCCCCGTGCGTGAGCGCATGACGTGACACTGGGCTTCCGGCCGATGGCCGGGAGCCCTTTTCGTTTGGACCCGCCTGCCGGTCGCACGCATTCGTGAACGCCGGACCGGTCACCAGCCCTGTGCCGCCACGGCTTTGCCGCCGATCCGCCCCGCCTGCGCCGGCTCGACCGGCGAGGCTTGCGCCGCTATGATCCTTCCCTTCGGGAGCGGACCCATGACGCGGATGCTCTTCGCCGGTTCGGTAGTGTCGGCCGCGCTCGTCTCGGGCGCGCTGATGGCTGCGCCCGCGGCAGCCGCGGACCTCGGGCGCACGGCCCCGGCGCTCCCGGCGGCACTTCCAGCCCCCGTCTTTTCATGGACCGGCTTTTATATCGGCGGCAATGCCGGCTATGGCTGGGGCTCCGGCCAGGATGATCCGGGCGTGGCCGGCATCGACCCCAAGGGTTGGTTCGGCGGCGGGCAGGTCGGCTATAATTACCAGTTCGGCAACAACATCGTGGCCGGTGTCGAGGCGGATATCCAGGGTGGCGACATCAGCGCCGGCACCTCCGGGCCGCTCGGGACCCTTGGATTGTCGAGCACCCTCGACCTGTTCGGCACGGTGCGCGGCCGGCTCGGCTACGCCTTCGGCCCGGTGCTGCCCTATGTCACGGGCGGCTTTGCCTGGGGCAACAATTCCATCGACTATCTGGGCGCCAGCCAGTCCCAGACCCATACCGGCTGGACCGCCGGCGCCGGCATCGAATATGCGCTCACCGACCACTGGACCGCCAAGACCGAGTATCTGTACACGGATCTCGGCTCCAAATCCTACGACACGATCGGGGTCAGCGCCGGGGTGACCTCGCAGACCGCCAGGATCGGCATCAACTACAAGTTCTGAGCGGGATCGGATTCTCCTCGCCCTGCTCGTCGCGCACGGCAAAATGGTAGGCGCCGTGGCTGTCGCGGGTGACCTCGTAGGTGAGGCGGCCGACAACCCGGTTCTCCTTGTCGAAGGTGAGGACGCGCGGGCGCAGCGCCACGATCTCGCCTTCCGGCACATAGACCGAATTGCAGATGATGACCTCGTCGCCGGGCTGGCAGGTGCGGGCGGCGGCGCCGTTGAGCACGCAGCAGCGCGAGCCGCGCTCGCCCAGGATGACGTAGGTGGAGATGCGCGCGCCGGAATTGCGGTTCCAGATCTCGACGAACTCCAGCGGCAGGATCCCCGCCTCCTCGCAATGCTCGGGATCGAGCGTGATGGAGCCGTGATAGTTCAGGTCGGCCCCCGTCACGGTGAGGCCGTGCAGCTTGCCGGCGACGATCTTGCGCATGTTCGCTCGTCCTCCCCCTTCCAGATCGCTTGCGGGTCGGCCCCCACGAACGAAGCAGTCCCACGTGGTGACGCGCGCCTGACGCGCGGCACGCCCTTCGCGCCGCGGAACGGCGAGCGCGAAAAGCGCGCTGTGATAAGCCCTGCGGCGGATGGAGGAAAGAGGCACGCGCCGCACCCGCGGACGGCCCCGGTAACACGCGGATGCAATTCTTGAACGTGGCACCACCCCCGGATTGACGCCGCTCCTCGCCATTTAAACTGTGAATGTGCTAGGAGCCCGCTTCGTATCATGATTGATGAGGGCTGAAATGGCTCATACGGCAGCGCCCGGCACGGAGCGCGCCCGGGTTCGCCCGAAGGACGACCAGCCGGTGCGGATCGGTGTC
Organism: Xanthobacter autotrophicus; assembly: GCF_030015065.1. Classification (GTDB taxonomy): domain Bacteria; phylum Pseudomonadota; class Alphaproteobacteria; order Rhizobiales; family Xanthobacteraceae; genus Xanthobacter; species Xanthobacter autotrophicus_D. Next base: position 37,762 of record NZ_JAIVFN010000007.1, read on the forward strand.
ACCGGCATCGGCATCATGGGCTCCAACCACGCCCGCGTGCTGTCCCAGCTTCCCGGCGCGGAGCTCGTCGCCGTCGCCGATCCGGACCAGGAGCAGGCGCAGCGGGTGGCGAGCTTCCTCGGCTGTCAGGCGGTGGGCGACCACCGCGCGCTGCTCGACCTCGGCCTCGACGCCGTGGTGGTGGCGGCGCCCACCCACCTGCACCACCCCATCGCCCTCGACGTCATCGCAGCCGGCTGCTCGGTGCTGGTGGAAAAGCCCGTCGCCTCCACGGTTGAGGAAGGCCGCGAGATCGTCGCCGCCGCCCGCGACAAGGGCGTGACCCTGATGATCGGCCATGTGGAGCGCTTCAATCCCGCCGTCCGGGCGGTGAAGGACGCCATCCGCGACGAGAACCTGCTGTCGATCGCCATCACGAGGGTGGGGCCGTTCCCGCCGCGCATGTCCAACGTGGGCGTGGTGATCGACCTTGCGGTGCACGACATCGACCTCATCCGCTGGTTCACCGGCTCGGATATCCTCGAGGTGCAGCCGCAGACCTCCGCCGCCATCGCCGAGCGCGAGGACATCGCCCTCCTCCAGTTCCGCACCACCTCGGGCGTGCTCGCCCACATCAACACCAACTGGCTGACGCCGTTCAAGGCGCGCACGGTGCATGTGGCGACCTCGAAGAAATACGTCATCGGCGATCTCCTCACCCGCCAGGTGACCGAGCATTTCGACTACCGGCCGGACGGCTCCTATTCCACCCGCCACCTGCCGGTGGCCTATGCCGAGCCGCTGCGCGCCGAGCTGGAGAACTTCCTCTCCGCCGTGCGCACCGGCCGAGCGCCGGAAGTGACCGGCGAGGAAGGCGTGTCGAGCCTGGAGATCGCCATCTCCTGCCTGCCGGGTTCGGCGGCCGCCAAGACGGCGCCCTCCGAGGCCTCGGCCGAGAAGCGCCGCGCCTTGGGCTGAGCGCGCAGCGCGGGCCGGGGCGGCCACGGCCGCCTGCGGGCCCTTGGCGCCTCGCAGCGGCGCGCTTCATACCAAGGGACCTGAGCCTGGCTCACCGGCCCTTGGCCCAGTCCGCGCAGCGCCCGGCTGCTGCCGGCACCGGCCTCAAGATGTGCAGCCCGGAAACGCCCGCGTTGCGGAGCGACACCCTCCCGGCGCCGGTCGAAGACCGGGGCCCTGGTCCAGCGCCCCGCCGCACCCGCGCCATTCCGCCCGCCCGACGGGCACCTGACAGGGATCATCCATGACGTCTCCCGCGACGGCCAAGAGCATCACGGCTTCCAGCATGCCTCAGAACGCCCCCATCGCCTTCATCGACCTTGCCGCCCAGCGCGCGCGCATCGGCGCCCGCATCGACCAGAAGGTGCTGGACGTTCTCGCCTCCTGCCGGTTCGTGAACGGGCCGGAGGTGGGCGCGTTCGAGGAGCAGCTCGCGGCCTTCGCCGGCGCCAGGCATGCCGTCTCCTGCTCCAGCGGCACCGACGCGCTGGCGCTGCTGCTGATGGCCTGGGGCGTGAAGGCGGGCGATGCGGTGTTCTGCCCGGCCTTCACCTTCTGCGCCACCGCCGAGGTGGTGCCCTATGTGGGCGCGACCCCGGTGTTCGTGGACGTGAAGGCCGACACCTTCAACATGGACCCGGAAAGCCTGGAGCAGGCCATCGCAGTGGCCGTCGAGCAGGGGCTGACCCCGCGCGTGGTGATCCCGGTGGACCTGTTCGGCCAGCCGGCCGACTATGACGCGCTCCTGCCCATCGCCGAAAAACATGGCCTGAAGGTGCTGTGCGACACCGCCCAGGGTTTCGGCGGCACCTGGAACAACAAGCGCACCGGCTCCATCGGCGACGCCACCGCCACCTCCTTCTTTCCGGCCAAGCCGCTCGGCTGCTATGGCGACGGCGGCGCCATCCTCACCGACGACGCCGAGCTGGTCACCGTGCTCAAGAGCCTGCGCGAGCACGGCCAGGGCGTGGACAAGTACCAGAACGTGCGCATCGGCATGACGGGGCGCCTCGACACCATCCAGGCGGCGGTGCTGATCGAGAAGCTCGCCATCTTCGAGGAGGAGATCGCGGCGCGCGAGCGGGTGGCGCGGCGCTACAACGCGCTTTTGAAGGATGTCGCCACGGTGCCGGCGGTGGACCCGCGCGCCACCTCGGTGTGGGCGCAATACACCATCCGCCTCGCCCCCGGCGTGCGCGACGGCCTCGCCGACAGGCTGAGGGCGCAGGGCGTGCCCACGGCGGTCTATTACCGCCTGCCCATGCACCTGCAGCCGGCCTACAAGCACTATCCCTCCGCCGGTGCCATCCTGCCGGTGTGCGAGACCCTGGCGGAGGAGGTCATCTCCCTGCCCATGCACGCCTATCTCGACGAGACCACGCAGGACCGCATTGTCGCGGCGGTGAAGCAGGCCCTCGCCGAGGGCTGAGGGGGCCACTCAGGCAAAGACCACCGGAAGCGCCTGCTTCCGGTGGTCTTTTTGTTTGGCGATGATCCGGCTCAGCCGTTCACGTCAGCCCGCGCCTTACTTGCCGCGCTTGAAGCTGTTCCAGGTCTTGGTGATGACCCGTTGCACCGGCGGCTCGTTGGTGGTGACGATGAACAACCGGTCGAACGTTTCCTTGTCCGGGTAGATGGCCGGATTGTTCAGGATATCCTTGTCGATGAACTTCTGGGATTCCAGATTTCCGTTGGCATAGGAAATGAAATTGGAGTTCTTCGCCGCCACTTCGGGGCGCATCATGTAGTTGATGAAGACGAGGGCGTTGTCGATATTCTTCGCATCCTTGGGGATGGCGAAATTGTCGAACCACATGAGCGCGCCCTGCTTGGGGATCACGTATGCCACGTTCACCGGCGGCTTCTTGGTCTTCTTCGCGGCCTCGGCGGCGCGGGCCTTGGCCTGGAACACGTCACCCGACCAGCCCACCGCCAGACAGATGTCGCCGCGAGCCAGGGCGTTGATATAGCCCGACGAATCGAACTTCTTGATATAGGGTCGAACCGACATGAGCAGTTCGCCGGCCTTGGCGATGTCATCCGGGTTCTTGGAGTTGGGATCGAGCCCCAGATACTTCATGGCGGAGGGGATCACCTCCTCCGGGCCGTCCAGGAAATAGACGCCGCAATCCTTGAGCTTGGACAGGATCTCCGGCTTGAACACGATATCCCACGTATTCATGGGAATGTCGCCGAGCCGTTCCTTCACCTTGTCCACATTGTAGCCGATGCCGGTGGTGCCCCACATGTAGTTGACGGCGTGGGCGTTGTCCGGATCGTAGACGGCGAGGCGCTTGGTCACCTCGGGCCAGGCGTATTGCAGGTTCGGGATCTTCGACTTGTCGAGGGTCAGGAAGATGCCCGCCTTGATCTGCCGCTGCAGGAAGGAGCCGGACGGCACCACCACATCGTAGCCGGTCTTGCCCGCCAGCAGCTTCGTCTCCAGCACCTCGTTGCTGTCGAAGACGTCATAGCGAACCTTGATGCCGGTTTCCTTGGTGAAGTCCTCCAGCACGGTCGGGTCAATATAATCGGACCAGTTGAAGACGTTGAGGACCTTGTCCTGCGCCGACGCCGCCCCGGTCAGGCTCAGCGTGGCCATCAGAACTGCCGCTACGATATGACGACGCATCCGCCGCTCTCCTCTGGAAAGGGGCTGTTTTTACCTTTGCCCCATGGCGCCAAGGCTATGTCGTCGAGCAGGGGTCCTCAACAGGAAACGCGGCGGTTCACAGATACGTTTCATACTCCAAAGGAAGAATGACCCTGCGGAAGGCGTTGAGTTCCTCCTGCTTCATCACCGCGTAGATCCGCCGGTAGTCCGTCCCGAAAGCGCGGGCGATGAAATCGGAGCCGGCAAAGCGGGTGACCGCCACTTCCATGTCGGGGGAAAGGCGTTCGGCGGCCTCGTGCTCGTAGGCGTTGCCGGACAAGGGGGCCGGCGGCTCGATTGTCTGCTCCAGCCCCTCCAGCATGCCGGCGAGGATCGCCGCGAGCACGAGATGGGGGTGGGCCTCCGCACCGGCGATGCGGTGCTCCAGCCGGCGGGCGTGCAGCGGCCCGTTGGGCACGCGCACCGCCACCAGGCGGTTGTCGAAGCCCCAGCTGACCGAGGTCGGCGCATAGCTGCCCGGCACCAGGCGGCGATAGCCGTTGAAGCTCGGCACGAAGATCAGCGTCGCGTCGGCCATGGTGGCGAGCAGCCCGCCCGCCGCATGGCGCAGCGCCGCGTCCCCGACCCCGTCCGGCCGGGCGAACAGGTTGCCGCCGCCCTGCTCCATCAGGCTCGCATGGACGTGCATGCCGTTGCCGGCGAAGTCCGCCAGCGGCTTGGCCATGAAGGTGGCCCTCAGCCCATGCCGGCGCGCCACCCCGTCGATCAGGCGGCGCAGCAGCACCGCGTCGTCGGCCGCCCCCAGCGCATCCACCCGGTGATAAAGATTGACCTCGAATTGGCCCGGCGCCGCCTCCGAGATCACGGTGTCGGCCGGCAACCCCTGCACGGCGCAGGCGGCGCGCATGTCGTGCAGAACCTCGGCGAAGGCGTCGAGGTCCGACATGGCATACATGTTCTGCCGTGCCTGCCCCGTGGCCTGGAACACCGGCTCGGGCGGCGCGCCGGGGGCGGTGCCGGGCTTCAGGAGGTAGAATTCCAGCTCGAAGGCGACGCAGGGCGAGAGCCCGCGCGCGGCGAAGCGCTCCACCACGGCGGCGAGTTGCTGGCGCGGGTCCAGCTTCCACGGCGCGCCGCGGGCCGACCCGTCCGGCTCGTGCATGGTGATGAGCACCTGCGCCGTGGGGCGCGGCGCCCAGGGCACCGGCTTCAGCGTGCCCGGAACCGGCCAGCACAACCCGTCCTTGTCGCCTGTCTCCATGTGGATTTCGGTGGCTTCCACCTCGCAGCCCCAGATGTCGAGGCCGAAGATGGAGAGGGGAATGGCGACGCCGTCCTTCCAGATCTTGCGCATGGAATGGCCGGGAATCCATTTGCCGCGAAGCACCCCCGAGGTGTCGGGCAGAAGGACTTCCACCACCTCCGGCTCACCGAAGGCTGAAAGATAGGCCGCGACCTCGTCCGCGCCCCCGGGGGCCGCGGCATCTTCGGGTCTTCGACCGGAAACCGAGGTCGGCATGACACTCCATTCAAAAAAACAGCGATTTCCCGGTTATCCAAGCGCGATCCTCGGGAACCTTCAAGCGCCACGATGATTATGCACCGGGAGTGGTACCGGGCGCATGGCGCGCGGGGCTGCGCTGGCGCATTGCAACGGAACAAGACCATCCCATGAGGACAACAGCGGGACGCCTGACAGGTCCACTCCCTGCGGCGCGCCTCAGGGACGCATCCGCCGCTCAGAGGCCGTCATGCGAGGGGGCTCCATTGCGCTGGTGATGCCCCGCGGCCTTTCGCGCAGTCGTGGCGCGGCTTTGCCCTGCGCGCCGGCCTCAGCGCCATCTCCATCTCGCTGGTCTACCGGGCTCAGGACGACGCCGCCGACGTGACCCATACCCTGCGCTTGATGAACGCGATATCATAGGCTTAGGTGATAATCCGGCAGGCCGAAAGCGCCAAACGCGGCTCTCTCATCGCCGGTGGCGGGGGGCTTCCTGCGCTTCTCGGGGGAATCGAAGGCCCGCGCCCTGCCGACCCTCGACGACATCGCCAGCCTGACGCCGGACAAGCCGGCCCAGCAGGTCCGCGTCGCGGAAGCGCGGCCACTCCTGGCAACCCTCTTCGTGGCCTTCGATCGCGCCATCGCGCTGCGCTGCAGCGGCGGTGCCGAGGGCACGCAATCGAACCTGGAGGCCGACCCCACCGAAGGCGCCATGACCCGTCTCGGGATGCGGCTCATCGACATGAAGGCGCCAGGCGCCTCCATGCCCGTGACCGGATGCCCGGTCCTCAGATGCGCGGAACGATGATGAGCCGCTCCACCGGCTTGCCGCCGAGGAGGTGGGAGGAGACGATCTCGTCGATGTCTTCCGGGGTCTTGGGCGTGTACCAGATGCCCTGCGGATAGACGACCATGATGGGTCCCGCCTGGCAGAAGCTGAGGCAGCCCGAGGAGGTCATGGCGATGTCGCGCCGTCCCGACGCCTCCAGCTTCTTGCCCAGCCGCTCCCACAGGGGCGCCGCACCGTTGGCCCCGCACGAGCCGCGCGGATGCTGGGGCGGCCGCTGCGTGAAGCAGCAGAAGACGTGGTAGGTATAAACCTGCGGGATATCGAGGACTTCGCTTTCGGCAGCTTCAGACATGACGGCTCGCGGCTCGGTGGGGCTGGTCTGGAGCCATTCAAAATACGTGCCGGGGAGGCGTCCGCCTCCGAAACTCAAGCGCAGGCAAGATGTTCCTACCGCCCTGGCCGGGCGCGCGGGAGAACGCCGGCACCGGCCAAAGCCGACAGGGCGGGAATGCGACACAGGCCTGAGGCGCCCACCCCTTCGCTGCGACCTGGGGCGGCCGGGCCGCCGGAACGCGCTTGCACGCCCCCGCAGGCCCCACCCGCTTCGATCACCTCGATCCCTCGATCATTTGGCGCTGAACAGGGAATCCAGCCTGGCGCCGGAGGCGAAGTGCTCGGCCTGGAGCTTCTGCCAGCCGCCGAACACCTCCTCCACCTTCACGAGGCGCACCGGCGGGAACTGGGCCTTGAAGGCTTCCGCCACCTTGGGGTCCACCACCCGGTGGAAGGCCTTGGCGGCGACGGTCTGGCCGGCCGGCGAATAGAGGAAGTCGAGATAGGCCGTGGCCGAGGCGCGCGAGCCGCGCTTGTCCACCACCTTGTCCACCACCGCCACCGGGAACTCCGCGAGCAGGCTCACGGAGGGCACCACGGTCTGCAGCTTGCGGTCGGGATAGAGGCCCTCGATGGTCCGCGTCTCGGCCTCGAAGGTCACCAGCACGTCGCCGGTCTCGCGCTCCACGAAGGTGGTGGTGGCGGCGCGGCCGCCGGTGTCGAACACCGGCACGTTGGCAAGCAGCTTCTTCACGAAGGCGTCGGCCTTGGCGGCGTCGCCCTTGTTCTGCTCCAGCGCGAAGGCATAGGCGGCCAGATAGGTGTAGCGCGCATTGCCCGAGGTCTTGGGGTTGGGGAAGATGACCTTGACGTCGTCGCGCACCAGGTCCGACCAGTCCTTGATGCCCTTGGGATTGCCGGCGCGCACCAGGAAGGCGGGGAAGGAATAGTACGGCGAGGCGGCATTGGGGAATTTTGCCTGCCAGTCCTTGGCCACGAAGCCGGCCTTGGCCAGCGTATCCACGTCGATCACCTGATTGAAGGTAACCACGTCCGCCTCCAGCCCCTCGATGATGGCGCGGGCCTGGCGCGAGGAGCCGGCATGGCTCTGGTTCACGGTCAGCTCCTGGCCGGTCTTCTCCTTCCAGAAGGGGATGAACTCGGCATTCACGGCGGTGAACAGCTCGCGGGAGATGTCATAGGAGACGTTGAGCAGCGAGTTCGGTCCCTGCTGGGCAAAGGCCGGCAGGGCGCCGACCGGCGCGGCAGCGGCGCCGGCGAGCGCAAGAGCAAGTACGGCGCGGCGGGTAATCATGAAGCCTCTCCCATCCACATTTCATATTAGGTGAAATGCATAATTCACATGAGCCATGCATAGCATGTGAAATTTGGGATGTGAACCGCCCGTGCGGCAGGCCGGGGCCGCCGTGGCGGGCCGGGAGGGGCGGCACCGTCACCCCCGGCCCGCCCCGCTTCGCATCAGAGCCCGAGCAGGGCCATGCCGGCCTCGGGATAGCGCGTGCCGGCCACCGCCTCGGGCGCGAACAGGGCGTCGAGGACCATGATCTCGTCCGGCTTCAGGCGGATGGCGGCCGCCGCCGCGTTCTCCTCCAGATATTTGATGCGCCTGGTGCCAGGGATGGGGACCACATGCTCCTGCTTGCCGAGGATCCAGGCCAGGGCGATCTGGGCGCTGGTCGCCCCCTTCGTCGCGGCGAAATCCTTCAGCGCCTCGGTCAGCTTGAGGTTCTGCGCCAGCGCCGCGCCGGTGAAGCGGGGATTGGCGCGGCGGAAATCATCGGGCGCAAGGCTGTCCGGGCTCGTCACCGTGCCGGTGAGGAAGGAGCGCCCCAGCGGACTGTAGGCGACGAAGGCGATGCCAAGGTCCCGGCAAGCGTCCAGCATCCCGGCTTCCGGCTCTCGGCTCCAGAGCGAATATTCGATCTGCACCGCCGTGATCGGATGCACCTTGTGGGCGCGCCGCAGGGTCTCCACCGAACATTCGGAGAGCCCGAGGAAGCGCACCTTCCCCGCCTCCACCAGGCCCTTCATGGCCCCCACCGTCTCCTCGATGGGCGTCCTGGGGTCCACGCGGTGCTGGTAATAAAGGTCGATGGTGTCGATGCCCAGCCGCCCGAGGCTGGCGTCGCAGGCGGCGCGCACATAGTCCGGCGTGCCGGAAACGCCGAGGCGCTCGCCATTGGGTCCGCGCACATTGCCGAACTTGGTGGCGAGGATCACCTCCGCGCGCCGGCCCCTGAGGAAGCGCCCCAGCAGGCGCTCATTGTGGCCGACGCCGTACATATCTGCGGTATCGAAGAAATTTATGCCGAGATCGAGGGCCGCTGCTAGGGTTGCCAGCGACTGCTCATCGTCGCTGGGGCCGTAGAATTCGGACATGCCCATGCAGCCGAGGCCGATGGCGGACACGGAAAGACCCGAGCGACCGAGGGGACGGTGGTCCATGGGGGACCTCATGAGGATGAGAGGGATCGCAAACGGCGCGACACGCGCTGGCCGTATGTGTAAACTACACCGTACCGTTTACCTCTGTCAATGACCCCCAAGCCCGCTCCACCCATGCCGACGCCCCCTGACCCCGCAGCAGCCTCCCCGGCTGCGAGCAGGCCCCGCCGCGACACCCGCGGCACCACCGCGCGCATTCGCGCGGCCGCCCGCGGCCTGTTCCTCGAGAAGGGCTATGAGGGCACCTCCATGGATGCGGTGGCCGCCGCGGCGCCGGTCTCCAAGCGCACGCTCTACCAGCACTTTCCCGGCAAGGCCGACCTGTTCGGCGCGGTGATCGACGAGGCGTGGTCCCATTTCACCCGCGCGCCCCTCATCCCCGCCGAGGCCAGCGGCGACCCGCGCGCCGTTCTGCGCGCCTATGTGGGCCGCCTGACGGAGCACTGGGCCCGGCCGGAGGTGATCCCGCTGCTGCGTCTGGTCATTGCCGAGGCGCCGCGCTTTCCCGAACTGTCGCAGGCCTATTTCGCCGCCGGCAAGGAGCCGGCGGTGAAAGGGCTCGCCGCCTATCTCGCCGCCCTCGTCGCCGAGGGCCGGCTGCCGGCGGGGCTCGACCCGCAGCTCGCGGCGGCACAGTTTCTCGGTGCCATCAAGGAGCCCCTGTTCTGGCCGCGCGTGCTCGGCGTGCCGGTCGCCTTCGATGCGGCGGAGGCGGTGGAGCGGGCCATGGATGCGGTGCTGGGCAAGGCCTAGCGGTTCGACCGCTACTCTTTGATCTACCAGGCACCAAAATACCGCCGCCCCGGCCCTTCCCTTGCCGCGTCACCCCGCGGCTGCTAAGAGCCGCGCCATCCGCGGGACATTCGCGGCATCCCACCAGCAACAGACAGGACGGTCCCCCATGGCGATCGAGCGCACCTTCTCGATCATCAAGCCCGACGCCACGCGTCGCAACCTCACCGGCGCCGTGAATGCCGTCATCGAGACGGCCGGCCTGCGCATCGTGGCCCAGAAGCGCATCGCGATGACCAAGGCGCAGGCCGAGACCTTCTATGCCGTGCACAAGGAGCGTCCCTTCTTCGGCGACCTCGTCGCCTTCATGACCTCCGGCCCCGTGGTGGTGCAGGTTCTGGAAGGCGAGAACGCCGTCGCCCGCTACCGCGAAGTGATGGGCGCCACCAACCCGGCCAATGCGGCGGACGGCACCATCCGCAAGCTGTTCGCGGAATCCATCGAGGCGAACTCGGCCCACGGTTCCGACAGCGTCGAGAATGCGGCGGTGGAAATCGCCCAGTTCTTCTCCGGCAACGAGATCGTCGGCTGAGCGGACAGGGTGCGGCGATGCATCCGCATCGCGGCACCACCCGCCGGAGACGGCCATGCGTTCTGATGCCGCAGCGCGTGAACGAATTTGTGCGCTGCGGCGTCCGGTTTTACTTGAGGCCGGACCTTGGGGCAGGTTAGCGTAGCGTCAAAATTCATAATACGGCGCACAAGACGCAGAATACCACCCGCACAAGCGGGGATCCAAGGCCCGGGGTGGGAACCATGTCGCTCGATTCACCAGTGCTCTGGCTGGCGCTGCTGCAAAAACCGGATCAATGTTCTCCTGCCGCGCGGGTACGCCGGCGCGACCGCCTGAGGCCAGGACGACCGAACATCGCGCGCTAGGATCCCCGCTGGTGTGACCCGATCCGGCCCGACAGGGAACCGCCCGATCGGCCGCTTTTCCCGGCCCACAATGGTTTAGCGCCAGCTACCAAGGCGCACGAGCACAGGTATAGGGAAGTCGTGCGCACAGCGTTGCCACGCGCGGGGCGATCCCTTGCGCAGCAGGAGTAGACGATGGATTTCACAGCGCCCACCTTCTGGGTCTCGCTTCTGCAGATCATCTGGATCGATCTGCTGCTCTCCGGCGACAATGCGGTCGTCATCGCGCTGGCCTGCCGTTCGCTGCCACCCCAGCAGCGCAAATGGGGCATCCTGCTGGGCGCCGGGGCGGCGGTGGGGCTGCGCATCCTGTTCGCCCTCGCCGTCACGGTGCTGCTGGGCGTGCCGTTCCTGAAGGTGGCGGGCGGCCTGCTGCTGTTCTGGATCGCCATCAAGCTGGTCACCGACAATGACGGCGACAGCCACGAGGTGGCGGCCTCCGACAGCCTGTGGAAGGCGGTGCGCACCATCGCCATCGCCGACGCGGTCATGAGCCTCGACAATGTGGTGGCCATCGCCGCCGCCGCGCGCGGGCACTGGGAATTGTTCGTGTTCGGCCTGCTTTTGACCATCCCGCTCATCGTCTTCGGCTCGCAGCTGCTGCTGCGGCTGCTCACCCGCTTCCCCATCCTGATCTGGGCCGGCGCGGCGCTGCTCGGCTGGATCGCCGGCGAGATGCTGGTGGGCGATGTAACGTCCCTCAACCTCCTCCAGCAGATCGACCCGTCGCTGGTGAAGGTGGACGACCACGGCATGCATCCGGCGGCGCTGCCCCATTATGTGGCGAGCGTCATCGGCGCCGCCATCGTGCTGGGCACGGGCTACGTGCTGCGCAACCGGGCGCGGGCCACGGCGGAGGCCGGGCACGGCGCCTGATGCCAGCCGCACCGCCGGCGGGTGAAATGGGGGCGACGGCGACCGTCGCCCCCTTTATCTTGCGGGCCATGAACGTGCATGCCCCGAACACGTCGCGCGCCACCGACCGTCCCGTCACGACACGCGCCTCCGTCTGCCCCCATGACTGCCCCTCCACCTGCGCCCTCGAGGTGGACGTGATGGGCGACGGCCGCATCGGCCGCGTGCGCGGGGCCAAAGCCCAGAGCTACACCGCTGGCGTCATCTGCGCGAAGGTGGCCCGCTATGCGGAGCGGGCGAACCATCCCGACCGCCTCACCCATCCGCTGATGCGCACCGGCCCCAAGGGCTCCGGCCAGTTCACCCGCATCTCCTGGGACGAGGCCCTCGACCGCATCGCCGAAGGCCTGCTGGAGGCCGAGCGCGCCCACGGCGCCCAATCGGTGTGGCCCTATTATTATGCCGGCACCATGGGCCTGGTGATGCGCGACGGCATCAACCGGCTGACCCATGCCAAGGGCTATTCGCGCTTCTTCGCCACCATCTGCGTGAACCCGGCCTGGAGCGGCTACATGGCGGGCGCCGGGCGCATCTCCGGCGCCGACCCGCGCGAGATGGCGGCCTCCGATCTCATCACTTTGTGGGGCACCAACGCGGTCTCCACCCAGGTCAACGTGATGACCCACGCCATGCGCGCCCGCAAGGAGCGCGGGGCGAAGCTGGCAGTGGTGGATGTCTATCGCACCCCCACCATGGAGCAGGCGGACATTCCGCTCCTCATCCGTCCCGGCACCGACGGGGCGCTCGCCTGCGCGGTCATGCACGTGCTGTTCCGCGACGGCCACGCCGACCGCGCCTATCTCGACCGCTACGCGCGGGACAGCGAGGCGATGGAAGCCCACCTCGAAACCCGCACGCCGGACTGGGCCGCCGCCATCTGCGGGCTCCCGGCGGACGAGATCGAGGCCTATGCGCGCCTCGTCGGCGCCACGCCCCGCGCCTTCTTCCGCATCGGCTACGGCTTCTCCCGCTCCCGCAACGGGGCGGTGAATATGCATGCGGTCTGCTCCATTCCGGTGGTGGCGGGCAGCTGGCAGCATGAGGGCGGAGGGGCGCTGCATTCGCTGTCGGGCACCTATGGCTGGCGCAAGAAGATGATCGAGGGCCTCGACCTCCTCGATCCCAGGACCCGCCAGCTCGACCAGTCGCGCATCGGCCCCATCCTCATGGGGGAGGAGGACGCGCTGGCCGGCGGCGGGCCGGTGAAGGCCCTGTTCATCCAGAACACCAATCCGGTGGCCATCGCCCCGGAGCAGGAGAAGGTACGGGCGGGCTTCGCGCGCGAGGACCTGTTCGTGGCGGTGCACGAGCAGTTCATGACCGACACGGCGCGCCTCGCCGACATCGTGCTGCCCGCCACCATGTTCACCGAGCATGACGACCTCTACCAGGCGGGCGGACATCCCCACATCCAGCTCGGGCCGAAGCTGGTGGAGCCGCCGGGCGAGTGCCGCTCCAACCATGAGGTCATCGCCGCTTTGGCCCGGCGCCTGGGCGCGGAGCATCCCGGCTTCGCCATGACCCCGCGCGAGCTCATCGACTGGACCCTGCGCGAGAGCGGCCGCGCGCCCGTCGACGAGCTGGAGAAGGCGCGTTTCATCGAGGTGGCGCAGAGCTTCGAGGACGCGCATTTCCTCAACGGCTTCGCCCACCGCGACAAGCGCTTCCACTTCGCCGTGGACTGGGCCAATCTCGGCTTTCCGGCCCCCGCCAGGTTCGGCCCGGTGGCGGACATGCCTTCCCTGCCCGACCACTGGGCGGTGATCGAGGAGGCGACGGCCGAGCACCCGTTCCGCCTCGTCACCGCACCGGCGCGCAACTTCCTCAATTCCTCCTTCACCGAGACCCCCACCTCCGTGGCGCGGGAGGGCGAGCCTTCCCTGCTGATCCATCCGGACGACGCGGCGGCGCTGGGCGTCACCACCGGCGACCTCGTGGCGGTGGAAAACCCGCGCGGCCGAGTGGTGCTCAAGGCGCGGCTGTTCGACGGCGTGCGGCGGGGCGTGGTGGTCTCGGAGCAGATCCAGCCGGCACGGGCCCATCGCGAGGGCCGCGGCATCAACACGCTGACCGGGGCCGATCCGGTGGCCCCGGTGGGCGGCGCGGCGTTCCACGACAACCGGGTGCGGGTGGAGAAGCTGGCGGACTGACCCAGGATCGTCCCTCTCCCGCCTGGGGAGAGGGGTCGCCTCACACCGCCGGCACCACCAGCGGGGCAAGCCCGCCCTTGGCGCCTTCGATGGCCACACGCTCGTCGGCCACGCTCAGCCGGCCGGCGGCGAGGAGTTCCAGGCCCTTGGGGTAGATGACATGTTCCTGCTCCAGCACCCGGTCGGCGAGCACGTCCGGCGTGTCGCCGGGCTCGATGGGCACCACGGCCTGAAGGATGATCGGCCCCTCGTCCATCTCCGCGCGCACGAAATGCACGGTGCAGCCATGCACCCGCACCCCCGCCTCCAACGCCCGCTCATGGGTGTGGAGGCCCTTGAAGCTCGGCAGCAGGGAGGGATGCACGTTGATCATGCGGTTGCGCCAGCGCTCCACCAGCCAGGGCGTGAGCAGGCGCATGAAGCCGGCGAGGCAGACGATCTCGATGCCCTCCGCCTTCAGGTGCGCGTCCAGCGCCGCGTCGAAGGCGAGGCGGTCAGCATAGTCCTTGTGGGAGAGCACCAGGGTCGGGATGCCGTGCTCCCTGGCGAAATCCAGCCCCGCCGCGTCGGCACGGTTGGAGAGCACCAGGGCGATCTCGGCAGGGAAATCGTCCTGCTCGGCCGCGCGCACCAGCGCCGCCATGTTCGAGCCACGGCCCGAAATGAGCACGGCCGTGCGCCGCGGCGAGTCGCTGGGGGCAAAGCTCATGATGCGAACCTGAAATCGGTCGCACCCTCATAGGCCACATGGGCAGCGCCCTCGCCCGGCTCGATGACGCCGAGGCGGATGACGCATTCGCCCTGGTCGGCGAAGGCGTCGGCCACCGCCTCTTCCTCCTCCGCCGGCACCACCACGGCCATGCCGACGCCGCAGTTGAAGGCGCGCAGCATCTCTTCCGGCGCCACGGCGCCCACGGTGGCGAGCCAGCGGAACACCGGCGGCACCATGAGGTTGGTGAGGTCGATGCGGGCCAGCGTGCCCTTGGGCAGCACCCGCGGCAGGTTCTCGGTAATGCCGCCACCGGTGATGTGGGCCAGCGCCTTCACCGAGCCGGTGGAACGGATGACCGACAACACGCTCTTCACATAGAGCCGGGTGGGGGTGAGCAGGGCCGCGCCCAGCGCGTGGTCGGGCTGGAACGGGGCCGGATCGGACCAGCCGAGGCCCGAGCGCTCGACGATGCGGCGCACCAGCGAATAGCCGTTGGAATGTACCCCGGCCGAGGCGAGGCCGAGGATCACGTCGCCCGGCGCCACGTCCTTGCGCGGCAGCAGGTCGCCCCGCTCGACGGCCCCAAGGGAGAAGCCGGCGAGATCGTAGTCGCCGTCCTTGTACATGCCCGGCATCTCGGCAGTCTCGCCGCCGATGAGGGCGCAACCGGCCTCCTTGCAGGCGCGGGCGATGCCGGCGACGATGTGGGCGCCCACCTCCGGCGCGAGCCGGCCGGTGGCGAAATAGTCGAGGAACAGCAGCGGCTCGGCGCCCTGCACCACCAGATCGTTCACGCACATGGCCACGAGGTCGATGCCGATGGTGTCGTGCACGCCGGTATCAATGGCGATCTTGAGCTTGGTGCCCACCCCATCGGTGGTGGCGATGAGGAGCGGGTCGGCAAAGCCGGCCGCCTTCAGGTCGAACACCCCGCCGAATCCGCCGATGTCCGCGTCGGCGCCGGGGCGCGCGGTGGCCTTCACCAGCGGCTTGATGAGGTCGACCAGGCGGTTGCCCGCGTCGATGTCCACGCCCGCGTCGCGATAGGAAAGTCCGTCCTGAGCCATAAGGTCCTCGTATCTCGCGCGGGGCTTAGCTTTGAATGCGGGGCAAAGCAAGGCAGGGCTGGCATGTGGCGAGCCGTGACAGGCCCCGCCGGCGACGGGGCGCCGGGCGGGCGCACCATTTTCCAGCCTCACGGTGGCCGCCAACGGCAGGCCGCGGGAGATCACGAACCGGCGGCCTGCGCCATTCGACAGGCCGGGCCGGACGGGCTCAGGGGCAGGCAAGGTGGGGAGCGTCGATCACCCCGCGGCGGCAGGGAGGTCCGCCACCAGGAAATGGCGGCAAGCCCCGTTCCCCCGCCGGGCCATGCATTGCCCCGCACGCAGGCAAGGGATGGGCGTCGGCCCATCCCCGTTGCGATCGCGCACCCGTCCGCGCGGCGGTCCGGCCGAACCCGGCCCCGCTCGGGAGTGGGACGCTCAGTCCTCGAGCACCTTCAGCTTGAACAGCAGGCCGGCAAGATAGGCGCCCACCAGCGGCACCACGATGAACAGCCAGAGCTGGCCGATGGCCTTGCCGCCGGCGAACAGGGCCGGGCCGATGGACCGCGCCGGGTTCACCGACACGCCGGTGACGGGGATGAACACGATGTGGATCATCACCAGCGACAGGCCGATGGCGAGGCCCGCCGCCTGGGTGATGCCGGCCTTGGAGGTGGAGCCGAGGATCACCACCAGGAACACGAAGGTGCCCACCAGTTCCGCCACGATGGCCGCGCCGAGCCCGTAGCCGCCGATATAGCCCTCGCCCCAGCCGTTCTGGCCGAGGCCGGCGGTGGCGACATCGAAGCCCGCGAGCTTGCCCGAGGCGATGACGAACAGGATGGCCGCGCCGGCAATGCCGCCCAGCACCTGGGCGATGATGTACATGGGCACCTCGGACGTGGGCAGGCGCCCCGCCGCCCAGACGCCGATGGTGACCGCGGGATTGATGTGGCAGCCCGAGACATGGCCGATGCCATAGGCCATGGACGTGACCGCGAGGCCGAAGGCAAAGGCGATGGCGAGCATGCCGATGGGTGCCGAGCCGTAGCCCGTCAACACCGCCGAACCGCACCCGAACAGCACCAGAACGGCGGTGCCGATGAACTCGGCGACATACTTGTTCATCCCATCCCCTCCTCGATCGGCGCGCCGGCCCCGATCATCAGCAGCCAGGCACGCGCCCATTTCCCAGGCTCGCGGACGGCGCCGCTCCGGATGCCGGTGGCAACCCGACACAGTTCCCGCCCGCTGTGCGCGAGGATCCGTACCTGCTCGCGCGCCTGCCCAGCCAAAGCCGCATCGCAGCCAAGATCAAGCCCGCAATCCCAAATCATCGGCGCTCTCCACCGCATCTTGCCCGGCGACCTGGCCTGCGACCTGGCCTGGCGCGCCCGAAGCGGGCCGGCGGCCGCTCGCGGAAAGATGAACGGATTCCAAACGTCCGGGATGGCGCGGGTTCAGGGCGGCAGGCGTACACACATAGACGCGCATCCTCCGTTGGGGGGAAGACCACCGGCACGGCGCGCCCTATGCCCGGTGAAGCGACAAGGCGTGGAACGGTTCCGTGCGAAGCGGGCAGCCCCGAAGGAGTGAAATTGCCACAGAGAAACCAGCCGGGCCGGGTCGCGCATGACGGCGGATCCGCCCTCAAGTCCAGGACATGAATGCGTTTCGAGAGACTCCCATGAAACGGTCTTCCATCATCACCATGGTCGGCGCCACGCTTCTCGGCGTGAGCCTGCTCGGCGGCGACCTGGTGCGGGCATTCCCGGCCATGGGCCCGGATGCCCCGTCCGCGACCGCCGCCACCAGCGGCGCGCCCTACCGCTGGCAGGGCTACTGGAGCACCGGAAATGCGGTGGCGGCCGGAAACGGTAGCCTCTGCCCCTTCCGCAAGACCCTGTCCCTGTCGGGAGGCGCGCCCCGCCTGAAATGGCAGCGCGCCTGCCAGACACCGGTCTGACGTCCGGGTCCGACGGGCGGCAGCCCTCGATCGGACCGGACCCGGCATCGGCCGGACCGGTCCGTCCTCCCGAGGGCCGGCCCCAGCAAGGCACCGCTGACGCTTTCCCGCGAACATGCTAGTCCTCCGCCGCCCCGACGGATCGGAAGGGAGTGACTTCATGACGCGACTTTGGACCGGCGTTTCTTCCGCCGTGCTCGCCACCGCCTTGCTCTGGAGCGCCAGCGGCCAGGCCCAGCAGGCCCAGCCCGCAGCCGCCCAGCAGGGCGCCGGCCAGCAGACCTCCGGCCAGGACGCGTCAGGCCTTCAGGCCCCGCTGCCATGGCCGCGGGATTTCTCCCTCGCCGGCGACCAGATGCTTCAGCTCTACCAGCCCCAGGTCGACAGCTGGACCGGCGACGTGATGTCCGGCCGCGCGGCGGTGGCCATCGGGCCCAAGTCCGGCACCCCCACCTACGGCATGGTTCGGTTCTCGGCCCGCGTCGCCGTGGACAAGCCGGCCGGGCTCGTCCACCTCGCCACCCTCGCCATCGAGGGCGTGGAAGTGCCCACCGATCCGGCCAAGGCCGCCCTGATCCGCTCGACCCTCCAGTCGCGCCTGCCGGCGGACGGCATGACCGTGCCGCTCGACCAGTTGCAGGCGAGCTACGCGGTCAACCAGGAGCTGGCCAAGCTCAAGAGCCAGCCGGTGGACAACACCCCGCCGCAGATCCTGTTCACCGCCTCCACCACCGTGCTGGTGCCCGTGGCCGGCACGCCGGTGCTGCGCCCCATCGCCGGCGCCGGCACCTTCCAGCGCGTGGTCAACACACGCCCGCTGCTGCTGCTCGACGAGGCCGGCACCTACCACCTGGAGGCGGGCGGCCACTGGTACGAGAGCCCCAGCCTCACCGGCACCTGGATCCTCACGCCCCAGATCTCGGACGCGCTCTCCGCCGCCGCCAAGGCCGCGAGCCAGGAGCACGCCCCCGACCCGCTGCTCGACAGCAAGGGCAAGCCCATCAACCCGGCCCCGGCCATCATCGTCGCCACCCAGCCCACCGAGCTGATCCAGACCGACGGTCCGGCGCAGATGCTGCCGGTGGCCGGCACCAACCTGCTCACCATGAACAATGCGGACCATGCCGTGTTCATGGAGACCACCAGCAACACCTATTACGTGCTCGTCTCCGGCCGCTGGTTCCGCGCCCCCGACCTCAAGGGACCCTGGGCGTTCGTGGCGAGCAACGCGCTGCCGAAGGATTTCGCGAAGATCTCGCCCAACGACCCCAAGGCCAACGTGCTGGTCTCCGTGGCCGGCACCCCGCAGGCCAAGGAGGCGGCCATCGCCGCCACCATCCCGCAGACCGCCACGGTGAAGCGCGACGTGACGCTCAAGGTCGCGTTCGACGGCGCGCCGCGGTTCGAGCCCATCGCGGGCACCGCGCTCAGCTATGCCATCAACACGCCGACACCGGTGATCCAGCTCGACGCCCAGCGCTATTATGCGGTGAACAACGGCATCTGGTTCGTCGCCGGGAGCGCCACCGGTCCCTGGCGGGTGGCGGACGTGGTTCCGGACGTGATCTACACGATCCCGGTCGCCTCGCCGCTGCATTACGTCACCTATGTGCGCATCTATGCCACCACCCCCGAGGCGGTGGTGGTGGGCTACACGCCGGGCTACATGGGCGTGGTGGTGGCGCCGGGCGGCACCGTGGTCTACGGCACCGGCTACACCTGCCCGGGCTATGTGGGGGCCTACTGGTTCTCCTGCCCGGTCACCTACGGCCTCGGCGCCGGCTTCGCGCTGGGCGTGGCGGACGGGTTCGCCTTCGGCTTCGCGGCAGGCTGGCCCTGGGGCGCGGCGGTCACGCCCTATTGGGGCCCGTACTGGGCCGCCGGCTATGGTCCCTACGGACCGTGGGGCGGCCACTGGGGCTACACCAACATCAACCAGGCCAACCTCTATGGCCGCTGGGGCGGCGCCGCCACCGTGAACCACGCCTGGGGCACCACCTGGAACGGCACCGAATGGTCCGGCCGCGACTGGCACGGCACCACCGGGGGCGGCACCAGCTTCGCCGGCCGCTCGGGCGCCGCGTTCAACCCCTATACCGGCAATTACGCTGCCGGTGCCGAGAACGCCCGCTACAATCCCGCCACCGGCGCCCGCGGTGAATCCCGCGCCGGGGTGGAAGGCAACGTCTATACGGGCAATGCCGCCGCCGGCCGTGAATCGGCGGGCTACAACCCCACCACCGGCACCGGCCACGCCTCCCAGACCGCCATCACCGACCAAGACGGCAAGGTCAGCGTGGACAGCCGTGGCGTCGCCGGCAATGCCAAGACCGGCAATGCGGTGGCCTGGAACAACGGCCATGTGGCCGTGGACCACGACGGCAACGTCTACCAGCATACGGATTCCGGCTGGGCCAAGAACACCGGGTCGGGCTGGCAGAACGTGGACCGCAACACTGACACCAGCCGCCTCGACGACGAGGAGCGCGCCCGTTCCGTGAGCCAGCAGCGGGTCTCCGGCTATGGCGGGGGCGAGCACTTCGGCGGCGAGGGCTTTGACGGCGGCGACCGCTTCGGCTCGGGCGGCTTCGACCGCGGCTTCGGCGGCTATGGCGGTGGCGACCGCTTCGGCGGAGGTGGCTTTGGCGGCGGCTTCCGGGGCGGCGGTTTCCGCCGCTGACGCGCCCTCAAGGCCGGGCGAGCGCCCGGCCCCTTGTCAGGCCGCCTGCCGCAACCGGTCGCCTTCTCCCGCGAGGAGGCGCTGGACCCGGGTCGGGGCGAACTCCTCCGGCACGGCGCACAGGCGGGTGCGGATCGCGAACCGGGCGAGACGCGGATCGGCGGTGACGACGGTGAAGGGAATGGCGAGCCCATAGCCCGCCAGCACCGGCGCCGCCCACAGGATCAGCACCGGGGAGACGACGGCAAGCCCCGCCGTCACCGCGAGGCCGAACACGGTCTGCGGCCAGAAGGCCCGCGCCGCCGTCGCCCAGCTCACCCCATGGCCGTCACGGGCCTGCGCCATCCAGCCGGAACGCGCCCGGCCGAGCATCAGGCGGACGATCTCCAGCGTCACCGCCACGGCGGTGATGGCCGACAGCAGGAAAGAGAACACCAGCTCCACCGCCACCGAGGCGGCAAAGCGCCAGCCACCGCCATAGCGCGCCACCCCGCCCGGGGTCAGTACCACGTCGGCGACGCCGGCAAGCTTCGGCGCCAAGGCAAGCAACATCATCCCGCCATAGAGGCCGAGGGCGAGGCCGACCGGGTAATGCGCCACCGACGCAGCCTCCGCCGCCGCGAAGGGCAGCAGCGCGACGAGCAGCGGATGGGCCGGCACGGTCACGAACATGAGGATGGCCCACACCAGCTGGAAGCGGCTCATGGGCTCAAGGCCGGCGGCAAAGCCGGGCTGGGCGAGCAGACGCAGATATTGCAGGTTGCCGAGGCACCAGCGCAGGTCGCGCGACACGAAGTCGGTGACGGCCGGCGGGTTCTCCTCGTAGCTCTCGCTCTCCACTGGCAGAACGCGCACCTCGTAGCCGGCGCGGCGCATCAGCACCGCCTCCACCTGGTCGTGGGACAGGATCGGCCCGCCGAGCGGCGGCGCGCCGGGCAGATGCGGCAGATGGCAGAAGGCGCGGAACGGCGCGACGCGGATCAGCGCGTTATGGCCCCAGAACGGCCCGCACTCCCCGGCCCACCAGGAGGCGCCCAGGGTGTAGCAGCGCATGCCGTGTCGCATGCCGAACTGGAACATGCGGGCGAACGCGCTCCGCGCCGGCAGTCCCACCACCAGGCTCTGGAGAATGCCGAGGCGCGGATGGGCGGCCATCAGGCGCACCATGCGCAGGATGGTGGCGGCACCCATCAGGCTGTCGGCATCCAGCGGCAGCATGAAGTCGTAGCGCGCGCCGGCGCCAGTGCAGAAATCACGGATGTTGCCGGCCTTGAAGTCGGTGTTCTCCGGCCGGCGGCGATAGAAGATGCGGGACGCCCCCTCCTCGCTCCGCCACGCGGCCACCGCCGCCTCCTCCGCCGCCGCGATCTCGGGACGCGAGGTGTCGCTGAGCACATGGAAATCGAACAGGGCGCCGTGGCCGCTGGCGTCGAGGTCGGCCTTCACCGCCCTGAGGCGCGCCAGCGCCCGCGCCGGGTCCTCGTTGCGCACGGTGAGCAGAATGGCGGTGCGCGCCGTGAGCGCGCCCTGCGGCTCCGGCGGGGCGAGGAAGGGCGCCGCCGCCTCCACCCCGCGCCGGCGGGCGTGCAGCAGCACGAGGCCGGTGAGCGCATTCCAGAACCCGATGGCATTCCACGGCGTTATGGCGAGCGCGCACAGGAGGATCAGGCCATCCACGAGGGTGAAGCCGCCATGGGACCCGAGCAGGGCGACGCCCGCCAGCACGGCGGCGAGTGTCGCGCCGTTGGCCGCCAGCATGAACAGCCGGCGCCGCGCGAGTGCCGCCAGCGGCTGGAGCAAAGCCGGGGTGAAATCGGCGGCGGGGCTGACCTGCGGCGGTGGACCGGACCTCGAAGACATGCATAGCTCCACTTGCCGGAACCGGCGCAAGGCTGAAAACCCATTCCCGCGTCCGCTGCCCCGAAGGCGGCGGCTGCCCCCTGAAGCGCTATACGAAGGCAAAGGCATGGCCGCCGCTGATGCGTCAAAATGTCTCGATCGCACCGAGAGCCGGGCGCTCTGGACCGTTGGCCCCGGCGCGGCCGCCTTGCGCGCCGAAGAGCTGGCCCCACCCGCATCCGACGAAGCGCGGGTCATCACCCTGTGGAGCGCCATCAGCCGCGGCACGGAACGCCTCGTATTCCAGGGCCTCGCCGACCCCGTCCACCGCGCGCGCATGCGCGCGCCCTTGCAGCAGGGCGACTTCCCCTTCCCGGTCAAATACGGCTATTGCGCGGTCGGCCGGGTGGAGGCGGGCCCCGAGGCGCTGAACGGCCGCCTCGTCTTCGCCCTCGCCCCGCACCAGACGCGCTTCAACGCCCCCGCATCCATGCTGACGCCGCTACCGGAGGGACTGCCGCCCCGCCGCGCGACCCTGGCCGCCAACATGGAAACCGCCCTCAACGCCCTGTGGGACGGGAGCGCCGGCCCCGGCGACCGCATCGTCGTGGTGGGGGCTGGCCTCGTCGGCCTGCTGGTGGCCTATCTCGCTGCCCGCCTGCCGGGGGCGGAGGTGACGGTGATCGATCCGGACACGAGCCGCGCGGGTCTGGCGCGGGCCTTCGGTTCCGCTTTCGCCTCGTCCGGCGAAGGGATTGCCGACGCCGACCTCGTCTTCCACACCAGCGGCAGCGCCGCGGGCCTTGCCACCGCGCTCGCCAGCTGCGGCGAGGAGGCCCGCATGGTGGAGATGAGCTGGTATGGCGACAAGGGCGTGAATGCGCAGCTCGGCGGCGCCTTCCACCACCGGCGCCTCCAGATCGTCTCTTCGCAGGTGGGCATGGTGAGCCCTTCCCGCCGCCCGCGCTGGAGCCACCGCCGGCGGCTGGAGAAGGCTCTGGCGCTCCTCGCGGACCACGCCCTTGATGCGCTCATCACCGAGGAGGTGGCCTTCGACGATCTGCCGCAGGCCCTGCCGCGTATCCTTGCGGACGGGGCGGAAGGCATCGCCACGGTGGTGCGCTACAAGTGATGCCGACGGCACCGGCGTCGGACACGCGCCGCGCGGGCCTGCCCCGGAACCCACCAAGGGAGTTGTGCATGTATGCGGTAGAGGTGCGGGACCACATCATGATCGCCCACAGCTTCAAGGGCGCCCTGTTCGGCCCCGCCCAGGCGCTGCATGGCGCCACCTTCGTGGTGGACGTGGCCTTCTACCGCCGGGAACTGACCGCCGAAGGCGTGGTGGTGGACATCGGCCGCGCCCACGACGCGCTCAAGGCCGTGCTCGGCCCGCTGAACTACAGGAACCTTGACGAGGTGCCGGACTTCGCCGGCCGCAACACCACCACGGAAGTGCTGTGCCGCCACGTCTTCGACAAGATGGCGCAGGCCGCGCGCGCCGGCGAACTGGGCGCGGGCAGCGAGGCGCTCACCCGCATCCGCGTGACGCTGCACGAATCCCACGTGGCCCGCGCCTGGTACGAGGCGGACCTCGCCGCCGACGAAGCCTCGCTCCAGCTTTTGTCCTGAGATCGCGATGCCCGTCGCCCTCGTCCATCCCGGCCCGCTCGACACGCCCACCGGAGGCTATGCCTACGACCGGCGCGTGCTCGCCGAGCTTCGGAAGACGGGCGTGGACATCGCGCCCCTGAGCCTCGACGGCGCCTTCCCCACCCCGTCGGGAGCAGAGGTGGACGCCGCCCTCGCCCGGCTCGCGGCGACGCCGCCGGACACCCTCCTCCTCGGTGACGGCCTCGCCTTCGGCGCCCTGCCGGCGGACCGGTTGAAGGCGCTGGGCCGGCGGCTCGTCGCGCTCGTGCATCACCCTCTGGCGCTGGAGACGGGCCTGTCGGCGGATCTCGCCGACCAGCTCTTTGCGAGCGAGAAAGCGGTGCTGAACGCGGCCGACGCGGTGGTCACCGTGAGCCCCGAGACCGGCCGCACCCTGGTGGCACGCTATGGCGTTTCCCGAGAGCGGCTGACATTGGCCGTGCCCGGCACCGAGCCCATGGCCCGCGTGCCCGCCGATGGCGAGCCGCCTCGCCTCATCGCCGTGGGCTCGCTGACCCCGCGCAAGGGCTACGACATCCTGTTCGACGCCCTGGACATGATCGCCGACCTCGACTTCTCCCTCGCCATTGCCGGCGCATCCCATCTCGATCCCGTCACGGCCGAGAGGGTCGCCGCGCGGGCGGCGGCGGCCCCGCGCGGAAATGTCCGGCTGCTGGGCCAGCTCGACCGCGCCGACCTCGATGCCGCTTATGAAGAAGCCGACATCTTCGTGCACCCCTCGCTTTATGAGGGCTATGGCATGGTACTGGCGGAGGCCATGCGGCGCGGCCTGCCCGTGGTGTGCACCACCGGCGGCGCGGCGGGCGAGACGGTGCCCGACGGCGCCGGCCTCAAGGTGCCGCCCGGCGATGCCGTGGCCCTCGCGGAGGCGCTGCGCAGCCTCATCGCCGACCCGGCCAGGCGCCGATCCTACGCCGATGCCGCCTTCGCCGCCGGGCAGCAACTGCCCTCCTGGGCCGACACCGCCGCCATCGTCGGCCGGGTGCTGGCGAAAACGAGCCTTACGTGACCCAAGCCACCACCACCTTCTCCGAGGACTGGCTCGCCCTGCGCGAGCCGGCCGACCACCGCTCCCGCAACATGGCCCTGGAGGGCGAGCTCGCGCGCAGCCTTGAAGATGTGGAGGAGCAGCGCATCGTCGATCTCGGCGCCGGTTCGGGATCGAACCTGCGGGCGCTGGCGCCGCGCCTCGGGCCGCGCCAGCGCTGGGTGCTGATGGATCATGACGGCGCCCTCGCGCAGGCCGCCCGCGCCCGGCTGAAGACCTTCGCGGACACTTGGCGGGAGGCGGGCGACATGCTGGTCCTCACCCTCGGCGCGCGGGAGATCCGGGTGGAGTTCGCCATCGCCGATCTCGCCCGCGACCCCGCCGCCCCCCGCGCCTTCGCGCCGCATCTCGTCACCGCCTCGGCGTTCCATGATCTGGTCTCGGCCGAGTGGTGCGCGCGTTTTGCGGAGGGACTCGCCGGCTCGGGCATCCTCATCCACGCCGCCCTCATCTGCGACGGGCAGGATGCCTGGGCGCCGCCCCACCCGGCGGATGCCGCCATCGCGGCCGGCTTTCGCGCCCATCAGGGCATCGACAAGGGCTTCGGCCCGGCGCTGGGCCCCGACGCGGCGCAGGCGCTCGGCGCGGCGCTGGCGCGGGCCGGCTACGACGTGGGGCAGGCGCAGAGCCCATGGCGCCTCGTGCCCGGCGACCGAACGCTGATCGCCAGGCTCGCGGCCGGCACGGCAGCCGCCGCAGTGGAGAGCGGCCGCGTCGGCGCCGCCACCGCGCAGGACTGGGCCCGCCACCGGGCCAACGCGGACGCCTGCGTCATCGGCCACCTGGATCTTCTGGCGGTGCCGCGCGGCTGAATAAGCGCTGTCCGGCCGATGCGGCGATGGCTCTTTCCCCTCCCCTGCCCTCCCCCGCAAGCGGGAGAGGGAGTTTCAACGGTTCGGCCGCCCTCAGTCCAGCCCGGCGATGGCGCGGGCGAAGTCGCGGGCGGCGAAGGGCTGGAGGTCCTCGGCCGCCTCGCCCACGCCGATGAGGTGCACCGGCAGCTTGTGCTTGGCCGCGATGGCCACCAGGATGCCGCCCCGCGCCGTGCCGTCGAGCTTGGTCATGACCAGCCCGGTCACCCCGGCGATGCGGGTGAAGGCTTCCACCTGCGACAGCGCGTTCTGGCCCACCGTGGCGTCGAGCACCAGCAGCACCGCATGGGGCGCCGAGGGCTCCAGCTTCTTGATGACGCGCACCACCTTCTCCAGCTCCGCCATCAGCTCGGTGCGGTTCTGGAGCCGGCCGGCGGTGTCCACCATGAGGATGTCGGCCCCGGCCTCGCGTGCCTCCACCACCGCCTCATGGGCGACGCCGGCGGCGTCCGAGCCCTGCTCGCGGGCGATGACGGTGGCCCCGGTACGGGCACCCCACACCTTCAGCTGCTCGATGGCGGCGGCGCGGAAGGTGTCGCCGGCGGCGAGCACCACCTTCCTGCCCTCGCTCCGCCACTGGGCGGCGAGCTTGCCGATGGTGGTGGTCTTGCCGGAACCGTTGACCCCCACCATCAGCACCACGAAGGGCTTGTGCGCCGTGTCCACCACCAGCGGCTTCGCCACGGGGGCGAGGATGCGCTCCACCTCCTCCGCGATGAGGCTCTTCACCTCCTCGGGGGAGATCATCTTGTCGTGCCGGCCCTTGCCCACGGATTCCACGATGCGCATGGCGGTCTCCACGCCGAGGTCGGCGCGGATGAGCACATCCTCCAGCTCCTCCAGCGTCTCGGCATCAAGCTTGCGCTTGGAGACGAGGTCGGTGATGCCCTGCCCAAGGCTCGATGCCGTGCGCGCGAGCCCCGAGGCGAGCCGGCTCCAGAAGCCCTTCTTCGCGGGCTCTTCCTTCGCCTGCGGCTCGGGCAACGGCTCCGGCGGGGCGGGCTCGACGAGGGGGAACGGTTCCGGCGCAGGCTCCGGTTCCATCGGCGCCACGGGGATGGCGGGTTCCTCAGGCGAGGCCGCAGCGACCTCGACCGGCGCGGGCTCCGTGAGCGGTTCGACCACCGCCGGCGCCGCCTCCGGGACGGCCGGCTCCTCGGGAAGGGATGGAGCCGGAGCGGGAGACGAAAGCTCCGCTTCCACCGCCAGCGCCTCGGGGGCCTCGACGGGCTCCGGCCCGGCCAGGGCGGTGGAAGGCTCGGGCGCGTCGGAAGAGCCGCCGGTCAGCCAGCCCCACAGGCCGCGCTTCTTCTTCGGAGCCTCGTTCTTGGGGTCCTCTTGGCTCATCGCTGCCTGCCGTTCCTTGAAAAAGAGATCACGCCGCGATCAGCCGCGCGCCGTCATGCCCGGCGATGCGCAGATCGGCGAGGCTGCCGCGCTCGGCCGGCCGGGCGAGGCGCACCGGGGTGAAGTGTTCCGTATGGCCGCGCCCGCCCGCCTCCACCAGCACCTGCCGCCTCCGCCCCACCTCGCCCGAGAGGTGGCGGCGCAGCAGGTCGGCGGCGGTCTCGCGCAGCCGGCGCGCGCGCTCCGCCACCACGGGGGCGGGCAGAAGCGGCATGCGGGCGGCGGCGGTGCCGGGACGCGCCGAGAACGGGAAGACATGGACGAAGGCGAGGCCCGCCTCGTCGAGGAAGGCGCGGGTGGCGCGGGCTTGTTCCTCGGTCTCGGTGGGAAAGCCGGCGATGATGTCGGCGCCCAGCACCACGTCCGGCCGCGCCCGGCGCAGGGCGGCGATGAAATCCAGCGCCTGCGCGCGGGAGTGCCGGCGCTTCATGCGCTTCAGGATGAGGTCGTCGCCCGCCTGGAGCGAAAGGTGAAGATGCGGCATCAGCCGCTCTTCCCCGGCGAGCACCCGCATCAGCTCGTCGTCGGCCTCCACCGCGTCGAGGGAGGAGAGGCGCAGGCGGGCAAGCTCCGGCACGCCGCCGAGCACCGCCCGCACCAGCCGGCCCAGGGTGGGCGCGCCGGGCAGGTCGGCGCCGTAGGCGGTGAGGTCCACGCCGGTGAGCACCACCTCGCGGTGGCCGTTGGCCACCAGCCGCCGCACCTGATCCACCACCGCGCCCATGGGCACGGAACGCGAGGGGCCACGGCCGAAGGGGATGATGCAGAAGGTGCAGCGGTGGTCGCAGCCGTTCTGCACCTCCACGAAGGCGCGGGTATGCCCCTCGAAACGGTCGGCGAGATGGGGGGTGGCCGCGCGCACCATCGAAATGTCCTGCACCCGCACCTTCTGTTCGGCCGCGATGCCGAAGTCGAGCGCGGCGCGGGTCGCGGCCCAGGTGGCGGGGCTGGTCTTGTCCGCATTGCCCAGGACGAGGCCCACCTCCTCCATGAGGGCGAAGGCGTCGGGGTCGGCCTGGGCCGCGCAGCCGGTGACGACGACGCGCAGGTCCGGGTCCTCCCGCCGCGCCCGGCGGATGGCCTGGCGTGCCTGGCGCACCGCCTCCGCCGTCACCGCGCAGGTGTTGACGACGAGGGTGCGCTCCAGCCCCTCGGCGGTGGCGGCACGGGCGATGCCGTCGCCTTCCAGCGCATTGAGCCGGCAGCCGAAGGACAGGACGCGCACATGCGCGCCCGGCGCCGCGGGCGCCTCGGTTCCGGCAGCCACCGCTCCAGCCGCCATCAGGCGGCCTCCTCCAACATGGCGGGGGAAAGGGTGCCGGAAAACTCGTGCTCCACGGGACCGGTCATCATCACATGGCCGTCCGTCTCGCGCCAGGCGATCTCAAGGTCGCCGCCGGGCAGCGTCACGCTCACGGCGCGGCCGGTGCGGCCGGTGCGAACGGCGGCGACGCCGGTGGCGCAGGCGGCGGTGCCGCAGGCGCGGGTGCGCCCGGCCCCGCGCTCCCACACATTGAGCAGGATGCGGTCGGGCGCGGTGAGGCTGGCAAAGGAGATGTTGGCGCGCTCGGGAAACAGCGGATGCGGCTCCAGCGCCGCCCCCAGCTTTTCCACGTCCACGGCATTCGCGTCGGGCACGAAGAAGACGGCGTGGGGATTGCCCATGCTGACGAGGCACGCCGGCCCCAGGGCCTCGAAGCCGGGGATGATCACCTGGGTCGTGTCGCCCACGTCGCGGGACAGCGGGATGTCGCGCCAGTCGAAGCGCGGCGCGCCCATGTCCACCTCCACCTGCCCGTCGGCGCGCACATGGCAGTCGAGGAGGCCGGCCTCGCTCTCGAACAGGGCATGGGGGGCGCCGGTGCGCGCGGCCTCCAGCGCGGCGATGCAGCGGGTGCCGTTGCCGCAGGCAGCGGAGGCGGAGCCATCGGAATTGAGGATGCGCACGAAGGCCGCCGTGCCCTCCCGCCGGGGCGGATAGAGCACCATCGCCTGATCGAACGGCAGCACGGCGGGACGCGCCAGCGCCCGCGCGGCGGCGGCGGGCACCTCCACGGGATCGGCACGCAGGTCGAGCACCAGGATCTCGTTGCCGAGGCCGTTCATCTTGACGAAGGGGCGGTGTGCGAGCGGGTTCACGGCGGGTCGGGTCTTCATGGCGTTGAAACTGCCGTCTATATGGCCCCGATCCGCCGGCGACACCACCCCCGCCGCAATCGGGCGGCGGACCTTGCCGCAAAGCCGCCGAAGTGCCGCCTCTCTGCCGCCTGAGAACATGCTAGAAACGGTGCTCAACTGCTTCGGCGGGGCGGGAGGGACAACATGGCCGGATTGCGTTGGGTCAGCCTCGTCTGGGTGAGGGCGGCCGGGGCATGCGCGCTGCTGGGCGCCGTCCTGAGCACGGCGTTGGCGCCGCTGCCCGCCGCGGCGCAGGGCCAGGCCCCTTCCGGCCAGCCCGGCACCGACGGCGCGCTGACACCGCCGCCCGTGGTGGACCCGAAGAAGGTGGAGACCACCCCCGTCGCCCCCGCCGCGCGCACCTTCGCGCCGCAGGAGATCACCCTGTCTCCGGTGCCGGTGCTGATGCTCGCGGGCTCGGCCACCTGGGAAGAGGCGTTCGAGAAGCTGGTGGCGAGCGTGAAGCAGGCGGACGCCGAGCTGAAGCGCCTCGGGCTTGCCCGCGCCGGCGACACCTTCATCGTCTACAACTCGGCGGACGACCTGAGCTTCGAATACGAGATCCAGGTGCCCTTCTCCGGCACCACCAAGCAGAAGCCAGCCAACGGCATGAAGCTCGGCGGCTCCCATGCGGGCAAGGTGCTGAAATTCACCCATGCCGGCTCCTTCGCCGACATGGACAACACCTACGAGCAGATCGCCAACTATCTCGACGAGAAGAACGTCGAACAGAACGACATGTATATCGAGCAGTACCGCACCGACATCGTGAGCGGCTCGCCGGAGGCGCTGGAGATAGATATCCTGGTACCAGTTCCGTAACGTTTCTTTGATCGGAAAGGCACCACGCTTTCGCACCCGGAATCGGTTACGACCCGAAGGTCGCTCCGCGCACCGCGACAACCACCGCGCGCAGGACCCGAACACGTCGAGGGCAGGAATGGCGGGGCAGGACCCCGGGCCAGGAGAAATGAATGCCAGGATTATCCGTCAGAACATGTGTGAGAGGGCACGCCGGCAACTGGTCCCGTGTGGCGGTGGCGGCGGTGTTCGGCTGGTCCACGGCGGTCTATCCGGTCCTGGCCCAGACCCTGTCTCTTATACACATCTCCGAGCCCA
>NZ_JAIVFN010000008.1 GCF_030015065.1 Xanthobacter autotrophicus
CAGGTGTGTATAAGAGACAGGCCGCCACGGCAGTGACCACCGGGTCTCCCGGGCATTGCGCGGCGCCGATCCCGGCCCCGGCACCGGAGCGCCGAACCGGGCGCGCGGCGGCCTCGCGCCAACAATCCTTTGATTCCGCGCCCCGTTCCGGCTAAGGCTCCCCCTCCCAGCCGCGCGAACGCCAAGATGCAAACTGAGACCCCGCTTTCGCTCGCCGACCTGCGCGCCGAGATCGACCGCATCGACGAGGCCATGCACCGCCTCCTCATGGAGCGCAGCGCGATCATCGACCGCCTGGTGCAGGTGAAGCGCACCGCAGGCGCGGAAAGCGGCTCCGCCTTCCGCCCGGCCCGCGAGGCCGACATGATGCGCCGGCTGGTGGAACGCCATGACGGCCTCCTGCCCCTCGACACGGTGGAGAGCATCTGGCGCGTCATCATCGCCACCTTCACCTATGTGCAGGCGCCGTATTCGGTCCACGCCGACCTTGCCGCGGGCGAACCGGCCATGCGCGACAGCGCCCGTTTCCATTTCGGCTTCACCGTGCCGTTCGTGCCCCATATGGGCGCGCGCGGCGTCATCGACGCGGTCAGGGGCTCGAAGGGCGACCTCGGCCTCATCGCCGCCGTCGCCCCCGCCGCCGGCGACCCGTGGTGGACCGCGCTGGAGGCCGAGGGCGCCCCCAAGATCATCGCCCGCCTGCCGTTCGTGGAGCGGGCCGACCATCCCGCCGGGCTGCCGGTATTCGTGGTCTCCCATCCCATCGACGATGCCGCCGTGCGCGAGGTCCGCGTCTATTCGCTCCGCGTCTCGGGGTGGAGCGCAGCGGCGGGCCGTGCCATACCCGCCTTCGCCGAGGTGGTGGTGGCGCCCGATGAGGCGCTCGACGGCGCGGCGCTCCTCGTCTCCCTGCCTCCCGGCCATGGGGTGGACGAGGTGATCGCAACCCTCACCGAGGCCGGCGCCGGCATCCGAGCCGCCGCCGAGGTGGGCAGCCATGCCGCCATCCACAAGGTGGGCGCAGAGGCGTAAGGGCAGACTGCCAAGGGCCGCCGGGCGGCCCGATCCGTCAGGTTCCGGAGTATGTTGAGATGTCCGCCGTGCTGAAAGACCCGATCCCCGCCCCCGGTCGTCCGCAGCCGCGGCCCGGCGTGCTCGCCATTGAAGCCTACGTGCCCGGCAAGAGCCACGCCCCCGGGGTGGAGAAGGTCTTCAAGCTCTCCTCCAACGAGACCCCGCTCGGCCCGAGCGAGAAGGCGGTCGCCGCCTTCGCCGAGGCCGGCCGCAAGCTGGAGGACTATCCGGACGGCTCGGCCACCGTGCTGCGGCAGGCCATCGCCACGGCCTATGGGCTCGATCCCGCGCGCATCATCTGCGGCGCCGGCTCCGACGAGATCCTGAACCTCGTGGCCCACACCTATGTGGGGCCGGGCGACGAGGTGATCTTCAGCGAGCACGGCTTCCTCGTCTACAAGATCGCGACGCTGGCCTCCGGCGGCACCCCGGTGGTGGCAAAGGAGCGCGACCTGACCGCCGACGTGGACGCCATCCTGGCGCTGGTGACGCCGCGCACGCGCCTCGTCTTCCTCGCCAATCCGAACAATCCCACCGGCACCTACCTGCCGTTCGACGAGGTGCGCCGCCTGCACGCCGGCCTGCCCGCCAACGTGCTCCTGGTGCTGGACGCGGCCTATGCCGAATATGTCCGCCGCAACGACTACGAGACCGGGCTGGAACTGGCGCTCACCGCCGACAACGTGCTGATGAGCCGGACCTTCTCCAAGATCCACGGCCTCGCCGCTTTGCGCATCGGCTGGGCAGTCGGCCCGGCCCATGTGATCGACGCCATGAACCGGGTGCGCGGCCCGTTCAACATGAACACCCCGGCGCTGCTGGCCGGCGCCGCCGCCATCGCCGATGCCGCACATGTGGAGAAGGCGGTGGCGCACAACGAGCGCTGGCTGCCGTGGCTGACGGAGCAGATCGAGGGGCTCGGCCTCAAGGTCACGCCCTCCGTCGCCAACTTCCTGCTCATCCACTTCCCCGACACCCCCGGCCGCACGGCGAAGGAGGCGGATGCCTTCCTCACCCGGCGGGGCCTCGTGCTGCGGCAGGTGTCGTCCTACGGCCTGCCTGGCGCCCTGCGCATGACGGTGGGGACGGAGGAGGCCAACCATCTGGTGGTGGCCGCCCTCGCCGATTTCATGTCAGGCCAGGATTCGGCCGGCAAGGAAACGGCGGGGAACGACAAGTGATCCGCCCCCTCGTTCCCCGCCTCGCCATCATCGGGGCGGGGCTCATCGGCTCGTCGCTCGCCCGCGCGGCGCGGGAGAAGCACCTCGCCGGCACCATCGTGGTGGCCGATCGGGACGCCGCCGTCTGCGCCCGCGTGCGCGAGCTGGGCTTTGCCAGCGAGGTGACCCAGAGCGCCGCCGAGGCCGCCAGGGACGCCGACATCGTCGTCGCCTGCGTGCCCGTGGGCGCCTCCGGCGCGGTGGCGGCCGAGGTGGGGCCGCATCTGAAGCCCGGCGCCATCCTCTCGGACGTGGGCTCGGTGAAGGCGTCGGTGGTGGAGGCCATGGCGCCCTTCGTGCCGGCCCACGCCCATCTGGTGCCGGCCCATCCCGTCGCGGGCACGGAATTCTCCGGCCCCGACGCCGGCTTTGCCACCCTGTTCGAGAACCGCTGGTGCATTGTCACCCCGCCGGAGGGGGCCGATCCCGCCGCCGTGGATCGCATCGTCGCCTTGTGGCGGGCGGCGGGAGCGAACGTGGAGACCATGAGCGCCCAGCACCACGATCTGGTGCTCGCCATCACCAGCCACGTGCCGCACCTCATCGCCTACAACATCGTGGGCACGGCGGCGCACCTGGAGGAGACGCTGACCTCCGAGGTGATCAAGTTCTCGGCCGGCGGCTTCCGCGACTTCACCCGCATCGCCTCGTCCGACCCCACCATGTGGCGCGACGTGTTCCTCGCCAACCGCGAGGCGGTGCTGGAGATGCTCGGCCGCTTCACGGAAGACCTCACCGCGCTCCAGCGCGCCATCCGCTACGGCGACGGCGACGCGCTGTTCGAGCATTTCACCCGCACAAGGGCCATCCGCCGCTCCATCATCGAGCAGGGCCAGGAGACCGCCGCCCCCGATTTCGGCCGCCGCGCCGCGGAAAAGCCCAAGCACGAGCAGAGCTGACACGGCTGCGGCCGGCCCCCTGTCACGCCACCGGCAAGAAACTGTGCCACTGGGGCGTGCCACGCTTCCGCCGAAGTCCGGGGCGAGGTGATACCCGGCCCGGATTCGGGGATGCACCCGCACCCGCGGCATCGACGGGCCGGTGAACGAGGACGATTGCCGATGACGCCGCGCACCGTGACGGTCGCCCTGAGCCTTGTGACCGCGCTCCTGTTCGCCGCTTTCGCGCCGCGCCCGGCGCAGGCGCACCCCCATGTGTGGGTCACCATGAAAAGCGAGCTGGTCTATGACGCCAGCGGCCGCCTCACCGGTGTGAAGCAGAGCTGGACCTTCGACGACGCCTTCTCCGCCTTCGCCCTGCAGGGCATGGAGAAGCGCAAGGACGGCGGCTATGGCGACGACGTGCTGAAACCCCTCGCCGAGGTGAATGTCACATCCCTGAAGGAATACAATTACTTCGTCGTGGGCAAGACGGCGACGGCCAAGCTCGCCTTCAAGGACCCCGTCGATTATTTCCTCACCTACGAGAACGAGCTGCTCACCCTGCACTTCACCCTGCCGCTGGAGAAGCCGGTGGCGGCGAAGGGGACCACCTCCCTCGAAATCTACGACCCCACCGCCTTCGTCTCCTTCGCCTTCAACGAGAAGGACGCGGTGAAGCTCACCTCGGCCCCGGCCGGCTGCACCCCGGAGGTGATCTCCCCCGAGCCTCCGGCGAGCCAGACGCTGAACGAGGCGTTCTTCTCCAACCTCACCTCCGCCAGCGCCTATGGCGCGCAGTTCGCCGACAAGATCACGGTGAAGTGCCCGTGAGCCAGATGACCGTGAAGGCGCCGGCCGGGGCGAGGCGGCCCATGCGCCGGCTGGCCGTGCTGCTGCTGGCGCTGATCGCCGCCCTCGCCTTTGCCCTGCTGGCGGCGCTGGTGCTCTATCCGGACCTCGCCTTCGCGCAGGGCTTCGGCGGGGCGCCCAAGACCTCGCCCTTCGGCCTCGGCGGCACGGCCCAGCCCACCGGCATCACCGGCTTCATCCTCGCCCGGCAGGCGGAATTCTACCGCGCTCTGGTGCAGGCGGTGCGGGCGAGCAAGCAGGACGGCAACGCCACCTTCCTCCTCGCCGGCCTGTCGTTCGCCTATGGCGTGTTCCATGCCGCCGGCCCCGGCCACGGCAAGGCGGTGATCTCCTCCTATCTTCTCGCGGATGGCGGCACGCTCCGGCGCGGCGCGGTGCTGGCGCTGGCCTCGGGCATGGTGCAGGCGATCGTCGCCGTCGCCTTCGTGGGCGTGCTGGCGCTGGCGCTGAACGCCACCGCCGTGTCCATGGCGCAGGCCATGAACTGGGTGGAGATCGCGGCTTATGGCGGCATCGGCCTGTTCGGCCTCTATCTCGCGATCGTGAAGGGCCGCGCCCTCGTGGCCGCAGCGCGGGGCGTGCCGGTCCACGCCCACGGCGCCGATTGCGGCTGCGGCGATGTCCACGCCCCCGATCCCGCCTTGCTCGAGGGCAGGGGCGGCTGGAAGCGGGCGGCGGTGGCGGTGGTCTCCGCCGGAGCGCGGCCGTGCTCGGGCGCCATCCTGGTGCTCACCTTCGCCCTGTCGCAGGGCGTGTTCGCGAGCGGGGTGGCCTCCGCCTTCGCCATGGGCCTCGGCACCGCGCTGATGGTGACGCTCATCGCCGCCATCGCGGTCTATGGCAAGCGCCTTGCGGTGCGGCTCGCCGGCCGCGACGACCGGCGAGCCGTCTTGCTGCGCCTCGGCGTGGAGCTGGGGGCCGCGCTGCTGGTGATGGTGTTCGGCTTCGCTCTGCTCACCGGCTATCTGGAAAGCGAGCGCCTGCTGCCGGGCTGAGCGCGTCGTTTCCAGCCTCCGGAATGCTGCATCGCCGTCAGACACATGCCGCGATGCGCCAAAATGCGCCACGCCTGTCTTTTGAGCAATTTCGTTGCGCCTTGAGTTAGAACAACGAAATTGCGGGGTGCGACACTCCGTGCCAGCCTAACGGAAAGGGTTGCGGCGGCTTGGCTTGAGCTTCGCCTGCGCCCGCTCCGGAGGCGCCCATGGCCCTGTCGCCCGTCTCGCTCGACGACAAATACGACCTCACCCAGGAGCGCGTCTTCGTCTCGGGGACGCAGGCGCTGGTGCGCCT
Source organism: Xanthobacter autotrophicus (assembly GCF_030015065.1). Lineage (GTDB taxonomy): Bacteria > Pseudomonadota > Alphaproteobacteria > Rhizobiales > Xanthobacteraceae > Xanthobacter > Xanthobacter autotrophicus_D. Next base: position 5,339 of record NZ_JAIVFN010000008.1, read on the forward strand.
CGCCTTGATGCAGAAGGAGCGCGACCGCCGCGCCGGCCTTAACACCGCGGGCTACGTCACCGGCTATCGCGGCTCGCCTTTGGGCGGGCTCGACCAGCAGTTCCTGCGCGCCGAGAAGATCCTGAAGGCCAACGACATCAAGTTCCAGTCCGGCCTCAACGAGGACCTCGCCGCCACCGCCCTGTGGGGCTCCCAGCAGGCCGAGCTCCGGGGCGAGGGCAAGTATGATGGCGTGTTCGGCCTCTGGTACGGCAAGGGGCCGGGGGTGGACCGCTCCGGCGACGTGTTCCGCCACGCCAACAATGCGGGCACCTCCCGCCACGGCGGCGTGCTCGCCCTCATGGGCGACGACCACACCTGCGAAAGCTCCACCACCGCCCACCAGAGCGAGTTCCACTTCGTGGACGTGATGATCCCGGTGCTGAACCCGGCCGGGGTGCAGGAGATCATAGATTACGGCCTCTATGGCTGGGCCCTGTCACGCTTCTCCGGCGCCTGGGTGGGCCTGAAGGCGGTGAAGGACACCATCGAGTCGACCTCCATCGTGGACGGGCGGCTGGACCGGGTGCGCATCGAGCCGGCGCTGGGCTTTGCGATGCCTCCCGGCGGGCTCAACATCCGCCTCGGCGACACCCCCCTCGCGCAGGAGGAGCGGGTCCAGGAATACAAGCGCGACGCGGTGCTGCACTTCCTGCGCGCCAACCGGCTCAATCGTTTCATCACGTCCGGCGGGGCGCGCCCGCGCATCGGCATCGCCACCGTGGGCAAGTCCTATCTGGACGTGCGCCTCGCGCTGGACGAGCTGGGCATCGACGAGGTGCGCGCCAACGATCTCGGCCTGCGCATCTGGAAGGTGGCCTGCCCGTGGCCGCTGGAGACGCAGGGCCTCAAGGAATTCGCCCGCGGCCTCGACCTCATCATGGTGGTGGAGGAAAAGCGCTCCCTCATCGAGGTGCAGGTGCGCGAGGAGCTGTACGGCACCGCCAACCAGCCGGTCTGCATCGGCAAGAAGGACGAGGAGGGCCGCTGGCTGTTCCCGGTGAAGGGGGCGCTCGACCCCAACGACATCGCCATCCAGCTCGGCCGCCGCCTGCTCGCCTATGGCGATATCCCGGACATCGCCGCCCGCGTCGCCGAGCTGGAGGAGGCCCAGCGCGTGCTCGCCGCCACCTCGGACGTGGCCACCCGCATTCCCTATTTCTGCTCCGGCTGCCCGCACAACACCTCGACGAAAGTGCCCGAGGGCATGCGAGCCTATGCCGGCATCGGCTGCCACTACATGGTGCAGTGGATGGACCGGGAGACCACCGGCTTCACCCAGATGGGCGGCGAGGGCGCCAACTGGATCGGCGAATCCTCCTTCTCCAGGCGCCCGCACGTGTTCCAGAATCTCGGCGACGGCACCTACAACCATTCGGGCTACCTGGCCCTGCGCGCCGCCTGCGCCGCCAAGGTGAACGTCACCTACAAGATCCTGTTCAACGACGCGGTGGCCATGACCGGCGGCCAGAAGCACGACGGCGACCTCACCGTTCCGGTCATCGCCCGGCAGGTGGCGGCGGAGGGCGTCGAGCGGGTGGTGGTGGTCACGGACGAGCCGGACAAGTATCCGCCGAACACCCACTGGCCCGCCGGCCTCACCATCTACCACCGGGACGAGCTGGAGACCGTGCAGCGGGAGCTGGCGGCCATTCCCGGCGTCACCGTGCTGATCTACGACCAGACCTGCGCCGCCGAGAAGCGGCGGCGCAGGAAGCGTGGCCAGTATCCGGACCCGGACAAGCGCGTGCTCATCAACGAGCGCGTGTGCGAGGGCTGCGGCGATTGCGGCGTGAAGTCCAACTGCGTCTCGGTGCAGCCGCTGGAGACCGAATGGGGTCGCAAGCGCGAGATCGACCAGTCCTCCTGCAACAAGGACTTCTCCTGCGTGAACGGCTTCTGCCCCTCCTTCGTCACCGTGAAGGGGGCTAGACCGAAGAAGGCGGCCGGCGCCGCCGGCGCGGCGGGCGGCTGGCCGGCGCTGCCGGAACCGGCGCACCCTGAGATCCACGGCACCTACGGCATCATCGCCACCGGCGTGGGTGGCACCGGCGTGGTCACCATCGGCGCCATCCTCGGCATGGCGGCGCATCTGGAAGGCAAGGCCTGCGGCATGATCGACATGGCCGGCCTCGCCCAGAAGGGCGGCGCGGTCTACAGCCACATCCGCCTCGCCAACGACCCGGCCGACATCACCGCCATCCGCGTGCCGGCGCGCGGGGCGGACGTGGTGCTGGGCGGCGACCTGGTGGTGGCCGGTACCAAGAAGGTGCTGGCGGCGGTGAAGCCCGGCAAGACCATCGTGGTGGTGAACACCCACGAGGTGCTGCCCGGCGACTTCACCCGCAATGCCGATTACTCCCTGCCCACCGAGCGCATCAAGCGCACCATCCGCGACCTCGCGGGCAGCGGGATGACCCATTTCATCGAGGCCAGCCGCCTGGCCCAGGCCCTGTTCGGCAACGCCCTGGCGCAGAACATCTTCATGGTGGGCTATGCCTACCAGTTCGGCGCCCTGCCGCTGTCGGCAGAGGCCATCGAAAAGGCCATCGAGCTGAACGGCGAGGCGGTGGCCATGAACAAGGCCGCCTTCCTGTGGGGCCGCCGCGCTGCCCATGATCCGGCCGCGGTGGAGGCCCTGGCGACGCCCAGGGGCGAGGTGACGAGCGACGCCCGCCGCCTCTCGCTGGGCCTCGACGAGGTGATCGCCCGCCGTGTCGCGGAGCTCACCGCCTATCAGGATGCGGCCTATGGGCAGCGTTATGCCGGGCTGGTGGAGAAGGTGCGGGCCGCCGAGGCGCAGAAGACCCCCGGCCGGGGCGGCCTGACCGAGGCGGTGGCGAAGAGCCTGTTCAGGCTCATGGCCTACAAGGACGAATACGAGGTCTCCCGGCTCTATGCGGACGGCGCCTTCCGCGCCCAGGCAGCCGCCGCCTTCGATGGGGACCTGACCTTCGAGTTCCACCTCGCACCGCCGCTTCTGGCCCGGCACGATCCCATCACCGGCGAGCCGCGGAAGATCACGCTCGGCCCCTGGATGATGCGGGCCTTCGGCCTGCTGGCGAAGCTGAAGGGGCTGCGGGGCACACCGTTCGACCCGTTCGGCTACAGCGCGGAGCGGCGCACCGAGCGGGCGCTCATCGGCGCCTACGAGAAGACGGTGGAGGAGCTGGTGACCGGCCTCGACGGCGCGAGCCATGCGCTGGCGGTGGCCATCGCCGCGCTGCCGGAGAAGATCCGAGGCTTCGGCCACGTGAAGGCGCGCAACCTGGCGGCGGTGCAGGCGGAGGAGGCCGAGCTTCTCGCCCGCTTCCGCGCCCCGCCGCAGGCCCCCGCCGTGGCGGCGGAGTGAGAGGAAAGCCGGCACGCGGCATTGGCGGTTTCAGGGGCCGGACGCCGCCGGCCCCTGAAACACCAAGCCTCAGTTGCCCGCGAGGATCGCGTTCAGCTCGGCGCGGAACTCGCCTTCGATGTCCGGGCGGGACAGGGCATAGGCCACGTTCGCCATGAGGAAGCCGATCTTCGAGCCGCAATCATAGATGCTGCCGTCGAAGCGCACCGCGAAGAAGGGGTCGGTCTCCTTCAGCTTCAGCATGGAATCGGTCAGCTGGATCTCGTTGCCGGCGCCCTTCTCCTGCTTCGCCAGCAGGTCGAAGATGGCCGGCTGCAGGATGTAGCGGCCGGAAATGGCGAGGTTGCTCGGCGCGGTGCCGGCCTTGGGCTTCTCCACCATCTGGGTGATGGCCTTGGCGCCCTTGGCCTTCTCCTCGCCCACGCCCACGATGCCGTACTGGTGGGTCTGGTCGTCCGGCACCTCGTAGACCGCGACGAGGTTGCCGCCGGTCTCGTTATAGGCTTCCACCATGGAGGCGAGGCAGCCCTGGCCGTTCTTCGGCATGTGCAGCATGTCGGGCAGCAGCAGCGCGAACGGCTCGTCGCCGATGATGTCGCGGGCGCACCACACCGCGTGGCCGAGGCCGAGCGGCAGCTGCTGGCGGGTGAAGGAGGTGGTGCCCGCCTTCGGCGTGTCCCGGTCGAGTTGCTCCAGCTCCTTGGTCTTGCCGCGCTCCTGGAGGGTGCGCTCCAGCTCGAACTGGCGGTCGAAATGGTCCTCGATCACCGCCTTGTTGCGGCCGGTCACGAACACGATGTGCTCGATGCCGGCGGCGCGCGCCTCGTCCACCACGTGCTGGACCACGGGGCGGTCCACGACGGTGAGCATTTCCTTCGGCACCGCCTTGGTGGCCGGTAGGAAGCGGGTGCCGAGACCGGCGACAGGAAGGATCGCCTTGCGAATGGGTTGACGCATCAATTCTGCCCCTTCTTTGCCAGACCGTCGGGTATCATAGAACCGGCTCCGATCAGGTGGGCCCCACCGACCGGATCGCAGCCGCCTCTCCCCGGGAAAGGAACGCCGATGGGCCGGCTTGCGACGCAGGCCGGCCAGCGTCTGCTCTAGCACACCCGCACAAGCCGCGCTGCATTGCAACTCGATCACGCTGCGCCGCACCAAATATATTCGGGCATGGTAACCCGACGGCAACAATCCGGGCGAATGGGCGGTGGCCTGCCCCCCGGGCCGGTGGACAACGCATTCCCCGGACTGGGATTCAGCGCCGATTCTCCGGCCGCATGGCCTCGATCCAGCCGGCACCGGCTCTTGCCGCGCCGCTGCGGGTAGCCCCGTCCCGCCCGGGGGCGTCCACGGGAATCTTGCCATCCATTAACCCCGGCGCAACCATATTGCCGCCCAGTAGAGTCCTATTCGGTGAGGTAAGGCGGCGGCAGAAGGACGCGCGCCGGGGAGGAAAGCTTGGCCATGGCTCAAACGACCTGCATGCGTGCCCTCAAGGGGACCTTCGTCGCCGGGCTCGCGCTCGCGGCGGCGGCGCTGATCACGCCGGCACGGGCGCAGGCCCAGACCACGGGCTCCATCTTCGGCCTGCCATTGGGCCAGCCGCAGGCGTCCGCCACCGGCGGCCATCCGCTGATGACGCCCCAGGCGCTGGCGGATGCCCAGGCCAACTTTCCCCAGTGCATCGCCAGCCTGTGGCCGCTGGCCCAGGCCAAGGGCGTCTCGCGGCGCACCTTCGAGCGCTACACGGCCAGCCTCGAACCCCAGATGAAAATCATGGAGTTCATGGACAGCCAGCCGGAATTCTCCAAGCCCATCGGCGCCTATGTGAACATGCTGGTCACCGAGTGGCGGGTGAAGAAGGGCCGGGAGATCCTGGAGCGCTACAAGCCCATCTTCGAGAAGGTGGAAAAGGCCTATGGCGTCGACCGCTATGCGGTGGCCGCCATCTGGGGTATCGAATCCACCTATGGCGACCCGGACGGCATCGGCCGGCGGAACGTTCTGGAATCCACCGCCACGCTCTCCTGCATCGGCCGGCGGCAGGACTATTTCCGCGACGAGTTCATCGCCACCCTCCAGATCCTGGAGAAAGACGATGTGCCCTACGACCACATGAAGGGCTCGTGGGCCGGCGCGTTCGGGCCCACCCAGTTCATGCCCACCTCGTTCCAGCGCTTCGCCGTGGACTTCGACGGCGACGGCAAGCGCAACGTGGTGGATTCCATCCCCGACATCATCGCCTCCACCGCCAACAACCTGAAGCTGGACGGCTGGGAGCTCGGCAAGGCCTGGGGCTACGAGGTGGTGCTGCCGCAGGGCTTCGACTACCGCAACGCCAACCGCTCCATCAAGCGCACGCTCGGCGAATGGAACACCATGGGCCTGCGCCGCGCCAGCGGCCTCGCCTTCCCGCGCCCGGCCGACACCGCCTACCTGCTGCTGCCCGCGGGCGCCAACGGGCCGGCCTTCCTGATGATGAAGAATTTCGACGCCATCCTGAAATACAACCCGGCCGACGCCTATGCCCTCGCCATCGGGCACCTGGCGGACCGGCTCAAGGGCGGCGGCGCCTTCGCCCAGTCCTGGCCGAAGGAGGAGCGCGGATTGTCGAAGGCCGAGCGGCAGGAGATCCAGTCCCGCCTCGCCCAGATGGGCTACGACATCGGCAATGTGGACGGCATCCTGGGCCAGAAGACCCGGGTGGCCATCCAGGACTACCAGGCGCGCTCCGGGGCGCTGCCCGACGGCTATCCCGACCTCCAGTTGCTCCAGCAGATGAGAAGGTAAGCGGCGACGCTGCTTTCCGGAAGGAAGAACACACCCGCCGGCCCGCCCGGCGGGATTGTTTTGGGGCGGTCCCGCCCTCCCAGCGCCGCGACGCCACCCTCTCCTGCTTGCGGCGGAGGGAGCAGGGTTGCGCAGACGGCTATCCGAGCCTGTCCGGCCCGGATCCGTGGCCTTGCCCGCCAGCAGCGCGCGATTTTCGCCCATTGGGCGTCGCTCAACCCGTATCGTTTCGCGGCCATCGCTGGGCTCCGTGCTCCAAAAACACGGAACCCCATGAATCAGCATTCTCCAGCCTTGGGAATCCTGAACGACGATCGCCCTCTAAATCCAACGAAGAGAACGCGTTGCCCGATCAGCTTGCGATGCAAGCTGATCGGCGCGTGCTCTAGAGCGCGATCCGATCAGATTGAATCAATCTGATCGGTGAATCGCCCTCTAACTTCAAGAAAGAGAACGCGTTGTCCGATCAGCTTGCGATGCAAGCAGATCGGCGCGTGCTCTAGCGCCTGCCCGCCCGATTGACTGGCCCGCCGCGGTTTGCCGGCGTTCCGGGGCGAACCCCCACACCACGCGCCCCGACGCCGGGCGTTGCCACCGCCCGCGCCGCAGGCCGCGGTCGAAGCACGACACCGGGCCTCACGACACACCCCGCCGGATACTCGACATACTGGCAGTACACGACGGCGCTGGCGGTATCGGTGCCGGCTGTGACACATCCAAGCGCAAGCAACGCGGATAGCATGATCGAAAGTCGCATGCTGACCTCCCCGGCTCAAGTTGGCTTAATCAAGTATATCGACAAGCCAACCGCACAATTCGTGCGTGAAATCGGGTCTATTCAAATCGGCTCTCCGAACCGACGCGGCGACCTGTAAATTATAACTTGTAGTACACTATGAGGGACCGGTCGTTGATGCACATCAAAGGATCGCAGCTCCTTCGGGGGACGACAGGTCTGGTTCATCGGGTGCACGGAGAAGCTCCCGGCAATTCGGGAAAGAGCGACGCCCATTGAAGACGTTCGCGCACAGAACCGGCGTTATTGCCGGGCACTGACCGCGGCGAGCGAGAGCGCGATCCGAGCAAATTGAACCGATTTGCTCGGATCGCGCTCTAAACTCAAGAAAGAGAACGCGCTTTCGCGCGAAGCGGGCACCGGTTCGCGTGAATAAAATGCGCTGATTCAAGAATTCGGAGCGCCTCATGGTTTCCATGAAACGACGAGGCGCTCCGATCACTCCAGCCCGATGCGATAGCTCTGCGGGAACGGCGTGCCGGCCATGTCCACCGGCGCCAGCGGTCGCGACGTCGGGCGCCTCAGCACCCTTTTCACGATCTCCGGGATCATCACCGAGCCCACATAGCGGCCGAGGCACTCATGATGGCCGTAGCCGAAATGCAGGTAGGTATGGAACGGCCGGTCGGGCCGGAACGCCTCCGGATCCGGCACGAAGTCCGGATCGAACATGGCGGACAGGCTCAGGGGCAGCACCACGGTGCCCTTGCCGATCACCTTCTCCCGCGGCGTGCCCTTGGCGATGGTGACGGTGGATGCCGCCTCGCGGAACATGAAGGCGACGATGGGCGAGAAGCGCAGCGCCTCCCACACATAACCGTCGAAGGCGGCGTCGTCCCCCGCGATCGCCGCCGCCCGCGCGCCGGCCAGCGCCTCGGGCCGGGAGAACAGCTCGGCCAGCGCATTGATGACCGCTTCCGCCGTGGTCTCGATGGCCCCGATGAGCAGGCCGCCCACATTGATCACCACCCGGTCCATGCCGAAATGGTCCGATGCGGGCAGGTTGAGGCTCAGGATGCGGGTCAGGCTGTCGTCGGGGGCGGTGCCGGCCTTGATCTGCGCGATCCGCGCCGGGATCAGCTGGGCGAACAGGGTGCGCAGCTTCACCCGCGAGTCCTCCGCCGCCTGGTGGATCGCCTCGGCGTCGGGCCGACCGTCATAGGGCAGGTTGTTGAACTGGTCCATCTGGTTGGCATAGGACCAGTCGAGCAGGTCCTGGTCCGGCCCGTGGATGCCGAAGCAGCGCTGCACGATGCGCATGGGCACGTGGCGGGCGAGTTGCTGCACCGCCTCGATCTCGCAGCCGGCGGCGTCCAGCGCCGTATCTGCCACCTCGGCCACGACCGCGCGGATCTTCGGCAGGTCGTCGAAGGCGAGGATGGCGCGCATCACGGACTTGTCGCGGTAATTCACCACGGTCTCGTCCATGGCCAGCATGAAGTCGCCCATCTTGGGCTTGTAGAGGTCCACCGTGAACACCTTCGGGATCGAGAGCACCTCGATCACGTCGGCGCGCTTGGCGATCAGCGTCACCTCGCTGGTCTCGTAGATGGGGGCATGGGCGCGCAGCTCGGCGAAGAAGGCGCGCGTCTCGTTGGCGATGAGGTCACGGGCCAGCGGCCAGCGCTCGGCCGGGCGCAGCGCTGCGAGGCGGTCGAGGCACGGCGTCTGCGACACCGGCACCACGTCCACCCCGCCCGCGATGCCGCCGGCGATTCCCTGGGCGATCTCAATGGCGGACATCGGGCCCCTCCAGGATCTTGAGATATTCGATGATGGCGGTGCGGTCGTCGGGCGTCAGCTTCGCCACCGCGGGGTCGGGGAAGGCATGGCCGCGGTTGGAATTGCCCGGCAGGCTGGTGTCGAACAGGAACAGGCTTTCGCGCTCCTTCTCGGTGAACGCGTCGGCGGAGGAGACGAAGCCGAGCTTCTTCGTGTCCAGCTCCCGCGAGCCCACATAGAAGCGGGCGGGCCGCTCGTCCTCCGGCGAGAGCAGGTCATAGACGGTCGGCACCGAGCCGTTGTGCAGGAACGGCCCCGTCGCCCACACGCCGGCCAGCGGCCCGGCCTTGTAGCTCGGCGGTGCCAGCCAGCCCGGCTGGGGCGAGGGGCGATCCGGCGGCTGGCTGCCGGGCGCGAACCGCCAGCCGTACCACTGCTTGCGCGCATCGCCGGTGATGCCCTGGGCCCTGAGGCTGTTCTCGGTGATGGCCGTGACCGCCGCCAGCAGCACCGCGCCGGCCGGCACCTGGCCATCGGCGAGATGCGGCGCGCTCGCGACCAGGGGTCCGAGCACGCCGGGCTTGGCGAAGCGACCGGTGAAATTGGTGAGCATCTTGGGGTCGGTTTTCACCTTGGCGATGTCCACCATGGAGACCGCCAGCCACCGCCGCCCGCCCTCGGTTTCGGCGGCGGGGGTGAGACGGTATTCGGGGCCGCCATGGCAGCCGGCGCAATGGGCCTTGAACAGCTCGGCGCCACGCTGCGCCTTGGCCGCGTCCACCTTGCCCAGCTCCTTCTCGGGCCACGGCGGCGGCTTCAGGTCCGCCACCCAGGCCTCCAGCGCCACCAGGTTGCCGGGGAGCGCGGTGGAGGTGAAGGCGGCCGGGTTACCGTTGGCGAAGCTGGTGTGGCCGAACACGCCCAGCACCTCGCCGAGATTGCGCCCGAGCGGGTTGCCCGCCACCCCGTTCCACTGCACGTAGCGCTGGTGCGGGGTGGTCCACAGGAAGGGATAGCTCACCGGCGCATCCGGCATGCGGAAGTTGGCGGGCTCGCCGAGCGCGTCGGCGGCCACCGCATTCAGGATATGGCCGAAGGCGTCGAGCCGGCCGCGGCCATAGGGCACCGGGGTCCAGGACGCGGCCTCCAGCCGGCGGATCTCGGCGGCGGTCGCCTCCAGCGCCGGGCGCACCTGCTTGGGATCGGCGGCCACGAGGCGCGCGGCGAAGCGCTGGAACTTGGCGGGGTCCGCCAGAGTGTTGTCGAGGGCGCGGCTGAGGCGCTTCATGAACAGCTGGTAATCGGCCAGGGACGCGCCGCCGTCGATGCGGATGCGCACCCCGTCCGCCACGATATCGGAGGTATGGCAGGCGGCACAGGTCATGCCCACCATGGGCCCCATCGCCCCGCCGGGCCGCGGGTCCTTCACGAAACCGATGGGCAGCCCGTCCGGATTGAGGGGCGAGGGCCCGTCCGCCGGCAGGAAGCCCATCTCGGTCATGTGCCTGGGATCGAGGAACGGCTTGTCGGAGAGCGGCTGCTCCAGCGCGCGCAGGAACACGTAGGGCAGGAGCTGCGAGCCCTGGGACGTGTAGTAGAACTGGTCGCGCAGGCCGTCCGACCACCCCTGGTCGAGCACCTTGGGCGGGCCCGCCTTCTCGTCGGCCTGGCGCCGCGACATGATCGCGTCGGTGGCCGCCGCAAGGCCCAGGAAGCCCGCGACCCCCGCGAGCACGATGAGACCCTTTCGTCCCAGCATTTTCTCCCCCAAAGACTGGTGCGGGTCACCGCCGTGCCCGCCGGAGCCGGTCCGCGCGGGCAGATCCGCGCGGGTAGGTCCGCCGGGCGGTGAAGCCGTCTCGTTTCAGAATGATTAAAAAGCGATTCAGGCTCCGGATGGAAGCACAACAGCATCCACACGGAGGATTTGCATGGTCCCCGCCGGACCGGGGGTGAAGCGTGACGCCCGACGTCACGCGCCGATCGCCCAACCCTCGCGCGGGCGCATGTCAGGCGCGCGACAGCCAGAGCGGGCGCGGCCCGCCCCGGATCGGGCACGCAGCATGGCGGATGCGGCCGGCGCATCCGCCATGACGCCCATTCCGGCAGGCGTCACACCAGCGACAGGTCGAGGCTCTCGCGCAGGCGGGCCACCAGCTCGCCCTGGCGGTTGGTATCCGTCTTTTCGTACAGCGCCTTGAGCTGGCTGCGCACCGTGGACATGGCCACGCTGCGCTGCTGGGCGAAATCGGCGAGCGAGGCGCCCACCGCCAGCGCCGCCGCCAGCGCCGCCTCCGACGGCGTGAGGCGGAAGGTGGTCTGCAGGCGGCGCGCCACGTCGGCGCCGCTGCGGCCCGGCGCCCGCACCACCACCGCGATCTGCGAGCGCGTGGTCAGCTTCACGCTGCCCTCGCCCAATGGCAGCGGATGCAGCGAGACGCGGTAGGGCGCGGCATCCGCATCCGAGCGCTGAACCTCCATGTGCTCGGCATGGGGCAGGCTGGCCTCGCCGCGGGCGGCGGCGAGGGCCACCGCCACCGCTGCCGCCACCTGGCGGGACGCGCGGTCGTCGCGGAAGGCGAGCTTGCCGCCGCGCAGGGCGATGTCGCCCTCCTTCACCATGGCGTCGCCGGCCCGGTTGACGTGGGCCACATGCATGTCTGCGTCCACCAGGAAGATGCCGGCATCGACGATGTCGAGGGCGGCGGCGATGTCGCCCACCTTGGCCTTCGCCTCGTCGAGCAGCGCGTAGAGCTCGAACGCCCGGCGCAGGTGCGGCACCACCAGTCCCAGCTTTTGCTTCTCGGGCGCGCCGAACGGCCCCTGGCCGCGCCCGCGCATGGCGCACACGGTGGCCATCACGTCGGCTTCCTGGGCGAAGTAGGAGACGAGCGAATGCTCGATATCCATGGGCTCCACCACCTCGCGGAACATGGCGGTGGCGCGGAACTGGTCCGGGTCCACCCCGTCCTCGCCGACGATGACGCGGCCGGGATTGGAGAGGATGTACGACAGGCGCGGGTCTTCCGTCGCATGGCGGTACAGGAAGGTCTTGTAGGCCTCGTGGTCGTAGCCCCACACGCGCCAGGTGGGCCGGCGCGGCTGCTTGAGGCTGTAGACCGCGAGCTGGCCGACGCGGCCATCCACGAAGCGCGTGACGCCTTCCAGCAGGATGCCCCATTGCTGGGGATCGCCGCTGAGCTCGTACACGTCGCCGATGAGGCGGGAATATTGATCGAGATCGCCCATGTCCGTCCCATTTCCGCGCGTCGCCGCGGCCGGCCGGGCCGGAACCGCGGAACGCTTTGATCCGATGGACCGCCGTGGCTCATCCCCGCGAGAGCCAGAGGCGCGCTGGCACCCCCGGTCCTGCCGCGGGGCAGGGCAAGGGGACGAGGGTGGCAGGCTTGCCTGCGCCACCCGATGCCACAGTCGCCGGAGCGGTCACGCTCCCGGGCCGCATCCCGCCGGGTTGCACCAACCCGGGCCGCGAATGCGCCCCTCAACCTGTTGAATGAGACCGCGTGACCCGACCCGCCTGCGATGCAGGCGAACCGGCGCGTGCTCCTGACTGCAGCATTGCACAACCACCTCAGGCTGCAAGACGGCCAATGTCGCGGTCATCCCCCATTCGCGGGATGCTGCCCCTTGGGGCTCCATGCTGCCCTATGCGGGAAGCGGCTCAGGCATCGGAACCAGCATGACACTTGAGAGGTCCATGGAAATGTGTGTGGGGGGAGAGGAGGCGCGCCCATCGCTCCGCGAGGCCATCGGGGAGCGCGTGCGCGCCCTGGCCCTGGAATCGGGCGCCCGTCCTGCCGATCACGGCTTCGGCTTCATGTTTCCCGCCCTCACCGGACCGGCCCATCGCCTGGCGCCGGAGCCGGGCACGCTGAAGGCCCTCACCCGCCTTGCCGCGTCCATGGCCGAGCCCCCGGGCGCCCTGCCGCCGCCGCGCACCCGCTCGGCGGGCGACAGCGACCTGCCGGCCGCCTATACCTATCTCGTCGAGTTCCTGCGCAATGATCTGGTATGGGAACGCCGCGCGCCGGACGAGGAGCGCCCGGGGCCGGAGGCCTTCGCGCCGCTGCCGTCGCTTTCGGGGCTGCTGAACCGGCGCTCGGGCGGGCTCGACCTCGACAGCGTCTATGACGCCCCGCGGGACCCCGAGACGGTGCGCCGCATGCTGGTCGGCCCGCTGTCGCCGAAGCCCCAGGGCTGCCCCCATGCCCGCCCGCCACGCGCCGGGGAGCGCAACGACCTGCCGCGGCACCCCCGCAGCCCGGAGCCCGGCCGCGACCGCGCGCCCCGCATGAGCGATCCCCGCAATGACGAGCACCTGATCCTCGGCCAGATGCACGTCGCCTTCCTGAAGGCGCACAATGCCCTCATCGCCTCCGGCCTGTCGTTCGAGGCGGCCCGGCGCGCGCTCCGGCGGCGCTTCCAGTGGATGGTGCTGTTCGACCTCCTGCCCAAGCTGGTGGCGCCGGACGTTCTCGAAGATGTGATGGACGAGAGCCCGCGCCTGTGGCGCGTGGAGCGGCCCGCCGCGCTGTTCATGCCGGTGGAGCTGTCCGCCGCCGCGCTGGTGCTGGCGCCGGTCATGCGCCGCGCCAGCTACGACTACAACGGCAATTTCCGCAACATCGAGCGCAGCGCGCTGGCGACGCGCAGCGTGCTGGCGGGCGGGCGCGACGGGCCGGACACCCTGCCGGAGCACCACGTGATCGCCTGGGACGGCTTCCTGCCGCTGGCCGCCGATGCCCCGCAGCGGGCGCGGCGGCTCGACACCCACATCGCCGGCGCGCCCGAGAGCGCGGAGGCGGTGGCGTCCCATCACCTGCTGCGCGGCTTCCGCCTCGGCCTGCCGACCGGGCAGGCGGTGGCGCGGCATCTCGGCCTGCGTCCGCTCCGGGACGACACCCTGCTCGCCGCCCTGCCCGACCACCAGCGCGTCGCCGCCCTGCCCTTCTGCGAGGCGACGCCCCTGTGGTTCTACATCCTCGCCGAGGCCGGCGATCCGGACGGGCCTGCCGGACGGCATCTCGGCCCGGTGGGCAGCCGCATCGTGGCGGAGGCGCTGTGGACCCTCGCGCTCCACTCGGATGCCTCCATCCTGGCCCCGGGCACCCTGCCCGACTTCGCGCGCTTCTCCCTGAGCGACCTGGTCCTTCTCGCCGGCGAGGAAGACGCCCGCTGAGAGGCGAACGGCCTGGCCGCGCGGTGCCAACCATGAGATGCAACGCAGCACGAGCCAGGCCGTATCCGGCCGCATCTGTCGGAAAACCTACATTTCCGAAGAGATGAAAAGCGCAAGCATAGATCGGTACAATAGTGCCTCTAACACCATAACGTACCGACGTTTACTGTCATTTTTCGCAGAGTCGGAAGAAATCAGGTGACAGATCCGCGACTCTCCGCATAGGTTGCGGTGCGGCAATCTTGCGGAAGAGGGCGCTTCCCATGGATAGCTTGGATCTTCTGGACGGCGAGGCACGGGCGGTCGGAAACGGCCTTGGTGGGGAACCCGAAGCTGTCGCAGTCATCGGAATCGGCTGTCGTTTTCCAGGTGGTATCGCGAGTGCGGAAGGCTATTGGTCCTTCCTTCTCGGCAAGCGTTGCGGCATCCGGGAGATACCCGCGGATCGCTGGAACGTTTACAATTATTATGACCCAGACCCCGAAAGTGCCGGGCGCTCCTATTCCAAGTGGGGCGGATTCTTGTCCGGGGACGTCTTCAACTTCGATCCCGCCTTCTTCGACATGGCCCCGCGCGAGGTCATGTCCATGGATCCCCAGCAGCGTCTGCTGCTGCAGGTGGCCTACGAGGCCATCGAGGATTCGGGCGTACCCCTGCGTGCGCTGCAACGCCAGCGCACCGGCGTCTTCGTCGGCATCTCCACCTCGGACTTCAGCTACAGCCAGCGCTACCGGCGCGTCGCCACCGACATCTTCGCCGGCACCGGCTCGGCCTATTCCATTGCGGCCAACCGCATCTCGCACCGGCTTGACCTGAAGGGGCCGAGCATGGCGCTCGACACCGCCTGCTCGTCGGCCCTGGTGGCGGTGGACCAGGCCGTGCGCCACCTCGCCATGGGCACCTGCGACGTGGCCATGGCCGGCGGCGTCAACATGATGCTGGACCCCGGCCCGTTCGTCGCCTTCTCCAGCGCCAACATGCTGTCGGCCACGGGCCGGATCTACACCTTCGACGCCCGCGCCGACGGCTTCGTGCGCGGCGAGGGCTGCGGCCTCGTGATGCTGAAGCCGCTCGCCCGCGCGGTCGCGGACGGCGATCGCATCTATGCGGTGATCCGCGGCTCGGCCGTGAACCAGGACGGGCGCACCCCGACCCTCACCGCCCCGAGCGACGCGGCCCAGACCGCCATGCTGGAAAGCCTGGTGGCCCAGACCGCCATGGACCCCGAGGACGTGGGCTATGTGGAGGCGCACGGCACCGGCACGCCGGTGGGCGACCCCATCGAGGCCAGCGCCATCGGCCGCGTGTTCGGCGCCGGCCGTGTTGACCGCCCGGTGCTGGTGGGCTCCTTCAAGCCCAATCTCGGCCATCTGGAATCCGCTTCCGGCATCGCCGGGCTGATCAAGATCGTGCTGTCCACCCATCACGGCATCGTGCCGCCGAACCTCAATTTCGAGCGGCCGAACCCGACCATTCCGTTCGACGCGCTCGGCCTCTCCGTGCCGGTGGAAGCCACCCCCTATGCCGGCGAGCACGATGTGCGCCTCGCGGTGGTGAACTCGTTCGGCTTCGGCGGCACCAACGCCTCGGTGGCGGTGGAGAGCTGGCGCGGCGGCAAGCGCACCCGCGCGGAGAAGCGGGCCCGGCCGGCGCCGTCCGACGGGCCGGTGTTCATCCCGCTGTCGGCCAATGGCAAGGCCGGCCTCGCCTTGTGGGCGGAGGAGCTGGCCGACGCGGTGGACGAGGGCGGACCCCTCGGCGCCGTGCCCTACGAGACCCTGTCGACAGCGCTCCGGACCGGCCGCGACCATCTCACCGAACGGGCCGCGATCCTCGCCGACACCGAGGCGCAGGACCTTCCGCTCAAGCTGCGCACCCTCGCGCTCGGCGCCGACGCGCCGGCCAACGAGGCCATCGCGCCCTACATCATCACCGGCCGCGCCAGGCCGCGGCGCCTCGCCTTCACCTTCTCGGGCCAGGGCGGCCAGTGGTGGGCCATGGCCCGCAAGCTGCTCACCGAGGACAAGACCTACCGCGCCTTCGTCGACACCTTCGACGAGGCGCTGAAGCCCCATACCGGCTGGTCGGTGATCGAGGAGATCACCCGCGACGAGGCCACCACCCGCATCAACGACGCGGACGTGACCCAGGCCGCCATCTTCACCAACCAGGTGGGCCTCTACCACATGTGGCGCGAGCGCGGGCTCACGCCGGAACTGCTGGTGGGCCACAGCTTCGGCGAGGTGGCGGCGACCCATATCGCCGGCTGCATCGACCTCGATACCTGCGCCCGGATCATCTATCACCGCGGCCTCATCCCCCACCAGAGCACCCGGCGCGGCGCCATGGCCACGCTGGGTATCACCTACGACCAGCTCGCGCCCCTGCTGCCCGGCGACGGCAGCGTGGTGGTCGCCGCCTTCAACGGCCCCACGGCCCAGACCATCTCCGGCATGGAAGCGCCGGTGGTGGCGCTGCTCGAAGAGGTCAAGCGGCTCTATCCGGACGTCACCGCCCGCCGCCTCACCATGGACTTCGGCTGGCATTCGCCCCATCTCGACGATTGCGAGGCCTATTTCCGCGAAGGCCTCGGCGAGATTTCCTGGAAGCCGCCGTCCTTCCCCATCGTCTCCACCGTCACCGGCGTGCTGGAGACCTGCTTCGACACCGAATACTGGTGGCAGAACCTGCGCCAGCCGGTGAACTACAAGAAGGCCATCGACTTCTGCCTTGATCTCGGCATCGACGCCTTCCTCGAGCTCGGCCCGCACCGCACCGTCACGCCGCTGATCCACGGCATCGCCCAGGAGCGCAACGCCTCCGTGGTGGCCGTGTCCTCGCTGGAGCGGCAGGGTGACGACCGCCTCGTGATGGCCCGCTCCATGGCGGGCCTTTACGTGAACGGCGTGGCCTTCGACTGGAGCGAGACCGAAGCCGGCGCCGAGGAGCACGCCAAGGAGCATCTGGCCCTGCCCCGCAGGCCGTGGGTCAACGAGCGCCTGGTGCAGATGCCGCTGGAGGCGCGGCAGTTCCTGTTCGAAGGCAATCGCCACCCCCTGCTCGGCTGGCGCGAGACCGGGCCGGAGCCGGCCTGGACCAACGAGATTACCCTCAAGAGCCTGAAATATCTCGCCGACCACCGGCCGGGCGGGGACTGCCTGTTCCCCACCGTCGGTTATGTGGAGATGATGGCCGGCGCCCTGCGCGAGCTGTTCGGCGAGGCGCCGGTGGAGCTGCGCGACTTCCGCATCTACGACGCCCTGTCCATCAGCGGCGACGATGCGGTGCTGATCCGCACCTCCTATGATCCCGTCACCTGCCGGCTGCGCATCTCCTCCATGAAGCGCGACACCGACGAGGACTGGCGGCTGCGCGTGGAGGCCTATGGCTGGCAGCACGCCTTCACCCTGCCCCCCGCCCGCTTCGACCCCGCCATCTTCCAGGGCAGGCCCGCCATCGAGCGCGAGGACTTCTATCGCCTCACCTCGCGCCACGGGCTGGATTACGGCCCCACCTTCCAGGCGGTGGACGCCCTGTGGCTCGCGGGGCCGCGGCATGCGGTGGCGCGCCTGTCGAGCACGGAAGCGGCCAGGCGCGACGGCTTCATTGCCTTCCCCGGCCTGTTCGACAGCGTGCTCCAGTCCGGCCTCGTGGTGGAAGACGTGGAGCTGGGCCTGTGGGTCCCCGGCGAGCCGCTGCCCGAGGAGGACAGCGTCGCCGGCCAGTACAAGCTCATGCTGCCCGTGGGCATCCGCAAGGTGATGGTGGCCGGCCCCCTGCCGCCGGAAGTCATCTGCGAATTCTTCACTGATCCCGCCGACGACACCGGCATCTACCGCGTCTACGCGCTGGACGGCACGCCGCTGATCGCGGTGGAGAACCTCAAGGTCAAGACCCTCGGCGCCCTGAAGGCGAACGCCACGGACGGCGGATCCGTGGTGATCGAGGAGACGTTCGAGGCGGCGGCGGCGAAGCCCGACACCCCGGCGCGGCTCGGCCGCTGGCTGGTTCTGTCGGGCGATCCGGCGGCGACGGAGCCGCTGGCCAGCGCGCTCGTGGCGTCGGGCGCCACCGTGGAGACGCTGGCGCCGGACATCTTCACCGCCATGCAGGCGGAGGACGCCACCCGGTTGATCGAGCAGCGGCTCGCCGCGCCCGAAGGCCTTGCCGGCATCGTCTATGCCGCCACCGCCGGGGTCGAACTCGGCCCGGAGGCGGAGCTGTCCACCGATCGCCTGGTGGCGGCGGTGGAGGAGGCCTCGTTCGGCCTCGTCACGGTAGGCCAGGTGATGGACCGCCTGCGCACCGCCGCCCACCGGCCGGCGGTGGTGGTGATCGGCCGCGCCAGCCGCGCCATCCCCGGCGACGCGCCGATGGCCACCGAAGGCCTCGCGGATTCCGCGCTGCTCGGCCTGTCGCGGACGCTGGCCAACGAATGCCCGGAATTCGCCGTCCGCCATGTGGACGCGGACGCCGCCGCCTTCAGCGAGGGCATGGCCCTCGCCCAGGCGGTGCTGGAGGACAGCGACGAGGCGGAGATCATCCTGCGCGGGACGGAACGCACCGTGCCGCGCCTCAGGCAGGGTCCGCTCGGCGGCCTCGCGCCGCTCCGCCGCACCATCGCCAAGGACAGGGACGAGGCCAATTTCTCGGTCACCATGACCAGCCCCGGCCTCATCGACAACGTGGTGCTGCGCGAGTGCCCGTACCCGACCCCGAAGGCGGGCGAGGCGGTGGTGGAAGTGGCCGCCGTGGGCCTCAATTTCCGCGACATCATGGCCGCCACCGGCATCCTGCCCGACGAGGCCGAGGGCGAGGGCGCCTGGTGGCGCAATCTCGGCCTCGAATTCGCCGGTACCGTGCGCGCGGCCGGCGAGGGCGTCACCGGCTTCAAGCCGGGCGACCGGGTGATGGGCATGGGCAAGGGCTTCCTGCGCCGGTTCGCCGCCGCCGATGCCCGCTTCCTCATGCACGTGCCCGACGACGTGGCGCTGGAAGACGCCGCGACCCTGCCGGCCGCCTTCATGACCGCCCATTATTCGCTGGTGGACATTGGCCGCCTCGAGGCCGACGAGAAGGTGCTGGTGCATCTCGCCACCGGCGGCGTGGGCCTCGCGGCCATCCAGGTGGCGCGCGACATCGGCTCCGAAATCCTCGCCTCGGCGGGCTCGGACGCCAAGCGCTCCTTCCTGCGCGACCTCGGCATCGAGCACGTGATGAACTCGCGCAGCCTCGAATTTGCCGAGGGGGTGCGGGCCGCCACCGGCGGGCGGGGCGTGGACGTCGTGCTGAACGCCCTGTCGGGCGCCGGCATCGACAAGGGCCTCGAATGCCTCGCGCCCTTCGGCCGCTTCGTGGAGATCGGCAAGCGCGACCTCGCCCAGGACAAGCCCATCGGGCTGAAGTCGCTCTATTACAACAATACCTATGCGGTGATTGATCTCTCCACCATTGCCGACGAGCGCCCGGCGCGCCTGTCGTCGCTGCTGCGGGCAGTGGAAGCAAAGGTGGCGCAGGGCCTTTACCGCCCCATCGTCGCCACCCGCTTCCCGGTGTCCCGGGCGGCGGAGGCCATGCGCATGTTCTCCAAGGCGCAGCACATCGGCAAGGTGGTGCTCACCTTCGACGAGCCCGCCATCGAGGTGGAGGTCGATCTCTCCCAGCCCATGCGCTTCTCGGGCGAGGCAAGCTATCTCGTCACCGGCGGCCTGCGCGGCTTCGGCGTGGCGGTGGCGGACTTCCTCAGCCGCCAGGGCGCCGGCCGCCTCCTGCTGTGCGGCCGCAACGGCACCCCGGATGCCGAGTCCGAGCCGGTCATCGCCGCCATCGCGGCGCGGGGGACGCAGGTGGTTCCCGTCGCCCTCGATGTCACCGATCCGGATGCCGTGGACGCGCTGATCGCCGCCCACGCCAGGTCCGACAAGCCGCTCAAGGGCATCGTCCACGGCGCGGCGGTGATCCAGGACGGCTTCCTCAGCCAGCTCGACGCCGGCCAGATCTCCCGTGTCATCCGCCCCAAGGCGGGCGGCGCCTGGAGCCTCCACCGCGCGGTGACCAAACACGGCGCCGACCTCGACTTCTTCGTCAGCTTCTCCTCGCTGGCGCAGGTCATCGGCAGCCCCGGCCAGGCCAACTACACGGCGGCCAATTCGGTGCTCAACGGCATGGGCTCCTACCGCAGGGGACGCGGCCTCGCCGGCTCGGCGGCGGCCTGGGGCTCCATCGCCGGTTCGGGCTTCGTGGCGCGCTCCGAGGCACTCGGCAATTATCTGGAGAGCATCGGCATGAAGCCGGTGCCGGACACGGAGGCCGCCGCCTCGCTCGGCACGCTGCTGCGCGCCGCGGACGAGAATCTCGGCTTCGCCCGGGCCGACTGGGCCGCCATCTCGCGGGCCCTGGCGCGCACCGCCGGGACCGCCCGCGTCAAGCCGCTGCTGGCCCAGCGCACGGGTGGCCGCTCGCGCATCCAGGCCGAGTTGCTCGCCGCCCCGCGCGAGGCGTGGGACGGCATGCTGGCGGACCTCATCCGCGGCGAGGTGGCCAAGGTGCTCAAGGTGTCGCCCAACGACATCCCAGCCGACCGCCGGCTGTCAGAACTCGGCCTCGACTCCCTGTCCTCGTTCGAACTGAAGAACCGCATCGAGGCCCATGTGGATGTGAACATCCCCGTGGCCAAATTCCTGCAGACGCCCACCGTCACCGGCCTGTCCGGCGTGGTGGCCGCCACCTTCGAGGCTACCCAGAAGGCTCGCGCCGCCAGCGCCGCAGCGCTCGCCAGCGGCGACGGCAGCGCCGGCGGAACGGCGGGCGGACCGGTGTTCCGCCCGCTGGTGCGGCAGGAGACGCTGCTCGCCCTCGGCGCGAAGCCCATGACCTCCCCGGTCGCCCGGGCGGCCCTGGAAGTGGCGGCCTCGCGCCCCGTCGATCCCGCGCTCGGTTTCGAGACGCTGGCGCAGGCGCTCGCCGCCCTCGCCCTGGCCGAGGATGCCTTGAGGCTCACCGCCACGGCCGCGCGCGAGATCGTGGTGGGCGAGGCCCCCGACCTCGAATGGGTCACCGACCCCTCGGGCCTTGCCCCGATCAGCCAGCCGGGGCCGCTGTGGCGCTTCGGCGTCTCCAAGGCGGCGGATGGCGCGCTCACCCTCCATGCGCGGGCCCACCGTGCGGCGGCGGACGCGCTCTCGCCCCATCTCGCCCTCGCCGCCCTCGTGGCCGCGGCCACGTCGGCCCCCGCGCCCGACACGCCCTTCACCGCCTTCGCGGCGATGGAACGGCCAGCCGAGGGCTCGGTGGTGCAGGCCGGGCACATGGCCTTCTGGAAGGAAGTGCTACGCACCCCGCCGGCGGCCCTGCCGACCCCCGGCCGCACCCTGGCGCCGGCCCCGGCCGGCTTCGGCCTCAACCGCGGGCCGGTGGGCCATTTCGACGCCACGCTGGCCCTCCCCGGCTTCGGTGCTTTGTCCGCGCCGGACCAGGAGGTGCTTCTCCTCGCCGCGCTGGGCCGTGCCCTCGTCGCCGGCACCCACCTCGACCGGGTGGTGGTGGAATGCCACGACCCGGCCCGGCGCGACGCCCCCGCCGGCCTGATCGGACCGGTGGCGAGCGCCGTCCCGGTGCTGCTCGACCAGCTCGACGCCACCGCCGACCGGCTGCTGCGACGGGCGCGCCAGCGCCTCGTGGCGGCGCGCAACCACCGCGCGCTTGATACGGCGGCGGTGGAAGCCCTGCTGGCGGAACGCCTCAACACCGCCGGCGCGGCGCTGCGCCAGGTGGGCTTCTCCTACCTCGATGCCGACGGCGCGGCGCGGGCTGCCGCGCTCGGCATCACCGCCCCGCTGGCGACGTTCAGCGACCCGTTCAACGAGCTGCGGCTCGATGCGGTGGCGGACGGCGGCGGCCTGACCCTGAGGCTCGCCCTCGACACCGCCGCGTTCCCGATGGAGACCGGGCGCGCCCTCCTCGCGGACTTCGCCGCCGCGGTGTCCGCGCTCGCCGGCACCCCGGCGACGATCGGCACCCCCACGTGGCACGGCGCCACCGGAACGGTGCGCCGCGCGGCGGCCGCGCCACCGACCCCGGCGGCCGACGTCCCGGCTCCCGCGGTGACGGGCCTGACCCCCTCGGGCGAGCGGCCGGTGCCGCTCTCCGTCAAGCAGCACAACGTGCTGCGCTCCCTGATGAAGCCGGGGACCAACCACGCCTACCGGGTGTTCTGGTCCATCGGCCGCGCCTTCCGCATCGCGCCCCGCGCCGACATCGACCGCCTGCGCCGGGCCCTCAAGCTGGTGGAGGAGCGGCAGGAATCGCTGCGCACCCGCTTCGTGGCCGGCGATGACGGGCAGCCCCGCGCCCTCATCCTGCCGTGCGGCGAGCCGCCCCTGGTGGTGGAGGAGATGCCCGGCGCCGATACGGCGGCCGTGCAGGCGCGCCTGTCCGCCCTGCTCGATGCCCCGCTCGATCCCTTCACGGAGGCGCCCTACCGCGTCACCGTGCTGCGCGGCGGCGAAGACGGCGACGTGGTGGTGGCGCAGGGCCATCACCTCATCTTCGACGGCTGGGCGCTCGGCGTGTTCGTGGAGGAGGTGTTCCAGGCCTTCCTGGGCATTCCGCTGCCACCCCCCGAAATCACCGTCGAGCAATATGTCAACGAGTTCGACCGGGCGACGGACCCCGTCTTCATGGCCGAGCGCGAGGCCTATGTGCGCGAGCTGTACGGGGCCAACCCGCCGCCTCTGCCGAATTTCGGCCGCAAGGCGAAGGGCCTCGTGCCCAACCTCGACCGCACCCAGGCGGGTCCGGGCGGCGAGATCTTCGCCTTCCTGAACGCCGCCGGGCAGGAACGGGTGCAGGCCCGTGCCCGCCGGATCGGCATCACCGAGACCTCGCTCCTCAATGCGGCCGTCGCCCAGGCCGTCGCCGTGCGCGGCGGCGTGGAGGACGTGATCCTCAACATCCCGGCGGCCATGCGGACCGACCGCCGGCTCACCAACTTCGTGGGCTGGGTGCACGGCTCGACCCTGCTGCGCGCCCCCGGCGGGGCCGTGGCCGACCTCGACGCGCTCGGCGTGTCGCTGTCGGAGCAGCTCAACCGGGCCCTGGTCTACACTCCGTTCGAGTTCTGCTTCCTCGACGGCGACCTGCACGACGACCTGGTGGCCCGGGGCTCCTACCTCGCGCTCTTCGTCAGCGGCATGCAGACGCCGGACCGCTTCGCCCGGGGGGCCACCACCTCCGCGCTCCAGCGGCAGGGCAAGACCGAGGAGCTCGACCTCGGCGTCATCAAGGTGGCGCCGCTCTCGGCCAAGCTGCTCCGCTACGCCATCAACGAGATCGACCTGCGCTCCTTCCAGAGCGCCGAGGGCCTCTCCTACCGCCTCGGCTACGACACCACGGCGCTGACCGCTGCGGAAGGACTGGACCTCGTGAGGGACGTGCTCGATCGCCTGGGCGTCGGCCCCGACGGCTGCGAAGCCATAGTGGACACCGACGCGGAGGAGAAAGCGTGAGAACGGCCCGCAGCGCCGCGCCGGCTGGAGGCCCTCCGACCGAGGAGCGGGGGCGGTGAAGCCGCAGCCCCTGCCCCCCTCCCTCGCCGAGACGGATTATTCCGCAGGCTGGCGCCGTCTCGCCATCGTGCTCTCCCTCGCCGTGCTGGCGGGGGCGCTGATCGGCTACTGGTACGTGGTGCCGCGCACCGCCGCCTGGCACCGGGTGCAGGCTCGCCCCATGAGCCTCGAGATCAACGGGCCGGGCCTGCTCGACGCCATCAACCGCGTGGTGGTGACGAGCCGCATCCAGGGCTTCCTGAAGTCCATCGAGGTGGACCGCAACGATTCCGTCAAGCGCGGGCAGGTGCTGGCGCGGCTGGAATCCGTGGACCTCATCAACCAGCTCGCCGTCTCCGAGGCGGAGGCCAGCGCCGCCGCCCGCAGCATCAACGAGGCCGAGAGCGAGCGGTCCCGCGCCCAGGCCGCCTTCGACAAGGCGAAGATCGAGTTCGACCGGCGCACCGTCCTCGCCCGCACCAACGTCATTTCCCCGGCCGAGCTGACCAATGCGGAAAGCGCCTTCAAGCAGGCCGAGGCGGAGATGGCGCGCGCCGAGGCCGGCATCGAGCGGGCCAGGGCACAGCTTCTGGCCCAGCAGGCCAACGTGAAGGTGCTGGAGGCCAAGCTCGCCGAGGCCACCATCACCGCCCCTCTCGACGGCGTGGTCATCTCCCGCGAGCGCAATCCCGGCGACCTGCTGCTGCCCGGCGCCAACCTGATGCAGGTGGTGGAGCTGTCCACCATCATCATTTCCGCTCGCTTCGACGAATCCGCCCGCTCCGCCATCAAGCCGGGCCAGCCGGCGCGCATCCGCTTCGCCTCCGATCCGTCGCGGCAATGGACCGGGCGGGTACTGCGCCTGTCGCGGCAGGTGGACCAGGAGACCCGCGAGTTCACCGCCGACATCACCCTCGACGAGTTGCCCGAGGCCTGGGCCATCGGCCAGCGGGCCAACGTGGCGGTGGAGGCGCAGTCGCCGGCGGTGGCCATCGGCGTGCCGGAAGCCTTCGTCACCCGCCGCGACGGACGCGCCGGCGTCTGGGTGGCGCAGTCCGGCCGGGCGGCCTGGACCCCCCTCGCCCTCGGCTATACGAGCGGCGCCAACATCGAGGTGACGCGCGGCCTCAAGGCCGGCGACATCGTACTGGCGCCGGCCGGGCGCTATTCTTTCGAGCCGATCGATCTCGGCGTCGAGGTGCCCTAGAGCACGGGCCGATCTGCTTGCATCGCAAGCTGAGCGGCGCGTGCTTCAGGCGGAGTGCGGAGGCTGAGGCGATGAACATCGCCGTCAAGGACATGCGGTTCTCGATGCTGCGCTTCGCCCTCACGGCGGTGGGCATCGGACTGCTGCTTGGCGCCACCATGGGCATGATCGGCCTTTATCGCGGCATCGTCCACGAGGCCCTGCTCATCATCAACGACATCGGCGCCGACCTGTGGGTGGTGGAGGGCGGGCGCTCCGGCCCCTTCGCCGAGACCTCCGCGGTGCCTTCCAGCCTCGACCGCCGGGTGGAGGGCGTGCCGGGGGTCGCCTCGACCCGCCGCTTCATCCAGTACAACCAGCAATATATTATCGACGGCAAGAGCGTGCGCCTCGCCGTCACCGGCGTCGACTACCCCAAGGATTCCGGCAGCTGGATCCCGCTCATCGACGGCCGGCTGTTCCGCTCCACCCGCTACGAGGCCATCGCCGACCAGTCCACCGGCCTCTTGGTGGGCGACGTGGTTCGCCTCGGCCATGACGACTACACCGTGGTGGGCCTCACCAAGGGACAGGTGGACATGGGCGGCGACGGCATGTTCTTCGTCACCATTCCGGACTCGCAGGCCATCAACCGGGTGCTGCCCTCCGAGGCGATCCTGCTGAACCGCCTTGCCAAGGGGCGCTCGCGCATGGGCCTCGGCGACGGCGGCGCGCTGGCGGCGGTGATGGTGGAGCTGAAGCCCAATGCCGACCCCGAGGTGGTGAAGGCGCAGATGAAGGCCTGGGGCGATGTGGAGGTGCTGACGCAGGAGGAGGAGCGCTCCATGCTGCTCGACGGGCGGCTGTGGCGGCTTCGGGTGCAGATCCTCGCCTTCACCGCCATGACCCTGCTGGTGGCGGGCTCCATCATCGCGCTCACGATCTACATGCTGACACTGGAGAAGATCAACCAGATCGCGCTCTTGAAGCTCATCGGCGCCCGCGACCGGGTCATCATCGGCCTGATCGTGCAGCAGGCCCTGTGGATCGCCGCGCTGGGCTTCTCGGTGGCCCTGTTCATCTCCTTCACGCTCTATCCGCACTTTCCCCGCACCGTGCTGCTGGTGCCGGAGGACCTCGCCGGCATCGGCGTGGCGCTTCTGGTGATCAGCCTCGGCGCGAGCTGGTTCGCGATCCGGCGGGCGATGCAGGTCCGGGCGCAGGAGGTCTTGGCGTGACCGCGCAATTCTGGCCCAGCCATGTGGTGATGGAGGTGCGGGGCGCCAGCAAGACCTATCTGTCCGGCGCCAACGAGGTCAAGGCGCTCACCGACATGACGCTGGCGCTGAAGTCCGGCGAGCTCACCGGCATCGTCGGCCCCTCCGGCTCGGGCAAGACCACCTTCCTGATGATCGCCGGCCTGCTCGAGCCGCCGACCACCGGCACCGTCCACTTCCGCGACCAGCCCATCGCCAACGCCTCGACCCGCCTCAACAACCTGCGCGACTTCCGCCGCACCCATGTGGGCTTCATCTTCCAGAAGGCGAACCTGATCCCCTTCCTCACCGCCGTGGAGAACGTGCAGATCGCCCTCGAGATCAACGACGTTCGGCCGAAGCAGGCGAAGGCGCGGGCGCGGGAGCTGCTGGCCCAGTTCGGCCTCGACCACCGCGAGAACAATTACCCTTCCCAATTGTCCGGCGGCGAGCAGCAGCGCGTGTCCATCGCGCGGGCGCTGGCCAACGACCCGGTGCTGCTGCTGGCGGACGAGCCCACGGCGGCGCTGGACGGCTCGCGCGGGCGGCAGGTGATGGAGGTGTTCCGCACCCTGGCCGACGTGCACCGGGTGGCGGTGTGCGTGGTCACCCACGATCCGCGCTGGTCGGACATCTTCGACCGCATCGTGGAGATGAGCGACGGCCGCGTGGTCGAGGTGCGCCCCGGCGGCGCCATGAAAGCCCGGCTGCAGATCTGAAGTCGCCGCCGATCAAGCGAATCCGGCTCGAAGGCCGGCGCCCCGCCCGCGGGCCGCCGCGACGCTCACACCACCGGCGGCAGGCGCTCGGCGGCGGTCTCCAGCGTGCCGTCCGGGGCGAGATAGTCGATGAGGCTCAAGGTGCGCTCCCCGGTGCCCGCCAGCTTGGCGATGATGGCGCGCAGCGCCTTGAAGTCGCTCGCGGAGAGCGGCTCGAACAGGGCGTCGTTGGCCGGCACCTGAACCCGTGTCAGCTCGGCGAGGCGGCGGTCGGCCTCCCCGGTCACGGCCAGCACCACGCGGCGGCGGTCGTCCGGGTTCGGCGTCTTGGTGACGAGGCCGGCCTGGACCAGCTTGTTGACCTCGATGGTCACGAACGCCCCCGACAGATGCAGGTGCTCGGCCAGCGCGTTGACCCCCAGATCCGGCGCGCTGCGGCTGAGCCGCGCGATGGAGTTGAGGATCGTATATTGCGTCCCCGACAGGCCGATGAGGCCGCCCAGCCGGTTGCGCACCTCCTGGATGGCGGCGGCGAACGCCAGCATGTTGTGCACCAGCTCGCGGAATTCGAGGTCCGATCCGTTCACCAGCAGGGCCGCACGCGAGGCGGTCAAAGGCAGTCGCCTGCGGACGTTGGGCGTCGATTGCGGCATGCGGGCGCTCCCTGATCGTGCCGGCGGCGGGCGCGATGCCGGCCAGCAGGCCATGGCCCGGACCCGCCTTCCGCCGACACGGACATATCCTGATCGCGCTTCATAGGCGGCAAGGGCCCAAACGTCCATCGCCTCCCCATAATAGCTTTGTTACAAATCTAATTAAGCGGACATCGCCCCATGTCGGCCAACACGACAGACGCCTTCGACACGCCCGCTTTCCAGCGCACCCTCGGCGTCTTCGCCACCGGCGTCGCCATCGTCGCCGCCGAGGGCGGTGACGGCACTGCCGGACGCTACCGCAGTCTTGCGGCCGCAGCGTCCTGACCCAGCAGCTCTACGGCAAGTTCATCACCAGCCTGCGGGAGCTGGCCGGCGGCGGCACGATCATGCTGCCGTCCTCGGTGCATGACTTCGAAAATCCGGAGCTGGCCGCCCTCATCGGCAAGACCCAGCAGTCCCCCGCCGCCGGCGCGCTGGATGAGGAGAACAAGAGCGGCTCGCGCACGCGCCTGCCCAGCGCATCCATGACAAGGGCCAGCAGCACATGCCGGGGGAAGAGGCCTGGGTAGTGGGCGAGTGGCGGTCTTCGGGCGAGCGCAAATACTATCTCTCCAACCTGCCGGCCGGAGCCTCTCTCACCAAGCTCGCCACCGCCATCAAGGCGCGCTGGGTCTGCGAGCAGGCCCATCAGCAGATGAAGGAGGAACTGGGCCTCGACCACTTCGAGGGCCGGTCCTGGCGCGGCCTCCACCGCCATGCCCTGATGACCATGATCGCCTATGCCTTCCTCCAGCACCGGCGCCTGGAACAGGCCACCGGAGAAAAAAGCCTGCGACGGGGACCGCCGAGACCGACCCTGCCTCAGGTCCGCAGAGCCGTCGTCAGGGCACTCTCCTCGGCATCACCTGCACAAACATGCCCCCACTGCCGAATGACTATCGGGCGGCCACCAATCTGATTCTGCCAAAGTAGTGGTAGGCGCTGGTGACGGCGGCGAGATCGCCGCCGGCGACGGCGTCGATGCGCGACCGGGCGAGGTCCTCGGCGGGACCGGCGACAGCTGCCGTGGCGCAGAAGGCGGCGAGGACCAGCGGGGCGGCTCCTCTCGTGGAAGGGATGCGAGGGAGACGCGCCGCCGCCGCGCTTTATTCCCTCGCCCCGCGCTTTTTTCCGCACCCGTCCAGGAGCCGCCTTTGCGGATCGCTCCGGGCGCGCCGGAAAGATTCGTGCCGCTTTGGAATAAAGGCCGCCCGGCGGAGTCCCCCTCCTGAAGGCGCCGTTACACCGGAGGAGACCGTCATGCGCATTCGCGCTCCATCCCTCGCCATCGGCCTGATCGCCCTTGCCGCGGCGTGCACCGCGGGGACCGCCGCCACGCAGGCACAAGATGCCGCTCCGGTCGGCTCGGCAACCGCCCGGCCCATCGACGAAGCGCCGTTCCTCGCCGAGAACGCGGCGGCGATGGACAAGATGATGGCGGACATGGACGTCGCCCCGACGGGCGATGTCGATGTCGATTTCGCCGCGATGATGATCCCGCACCACCAGGGCGCCGTGGACATGGCGGTCGCCTATCTGCGCTACGGCCGGAACGAGCAACTGCGGCGCCTCGCGCAGGAGATCGTGGTCGAGCAGCAGCAGGAGATCGCTGCCATGCGCCTCGCCCTCGGCCAGCCTTTGCCGCCCTCCGCACCGGCGCCGACCCAGCCCGGGCCTGCGGCAACCGCCGGTTCGGCGGGTGCCGCAGGCCCCGTCCACGATCATTCCGCCCACGGCGGCATGTCCCACGGCGGCATGTCCCCAGCCATCCCGATGTCGATGAAATAGGAGCCCACCGATGAAGACCCGTCTCCTGACCGGCCTGCTGGCGAGCGCCATGCTCGCCTGCGCGGTGCCCGCCCTGGCCGGGCAGGCGCCCTTCGCCGCCTCGGCCCCCGACATCCCGCTGAGCGGCCGCGACCGCGTCTACGCTGCCGAGCAGTTCTCCAATACCATCTCCGTCACCAATCCGGCCACCAACCGGCTGCTCGGCGTCATCCGCCTCGGCGATCCGCAGCCGGGCAATTTCAGCCCGCTCTACAAGGGCCAGGTGCTGGTGCACGGCATGGGCTTCTCGCCCGACCGCACGACCATCGCCGTGGTCTCGATCGGCTCCAACGCGGTGACCTTCGTGGACACCGCCACCAACAAGGTGAGGCACACCACCTATGTCGGCCGCTCGCTGCACGAGGCGTTCTTCACGCCCGACGGCAAGGAGGTGTGGGTGACGGTGCGCGGCGAGGATTATATCGCCGTGCTCGACGCGCAGAGCTACGAGGAGAAGACCCGCATCAAGGTGCCGAACGGTCCCGGCATGCAGATCTTCTCGCCGGACGGAAAATACGGCTATGTCTGCTCGTCCTTCACGCCCGAGATCGAGGTCATCAGCGTCGTCGACCATCAGGTCGTGGCCCGGGTGAAGCAGGAGAGCCCGTTCTGCCCGAACATCGCGGCGACGCCGGACGGCAAGCAGGTCTGGTTCACGCTGAAGGACATCGGCAAGACGCAGGTGTTCAACGCCCGCCCGCCCTTTGACGTCATCAGGACCATCGACACCGGACCGATCACCAACCACGTCAACTTCGCCCGCAACGCCAACGGCACCTTTGCCTATGTGACGGTCGGCGGGCTGAACGAGATCAAGGTGTTCCGCACCGACGACTTCACGCAGGTCGCGACCATTCCGGTCGGCAATCTCCCCCACGGCATCTGGCCATCGGGCGACGGATCGCGGGTCTATGTCGGGCTCGAGAATGCCGATGCGCTCGCGGCCATCGACACGCTGACCAACACGGTGGTCGCCACCATTCCGATCGGCCAGGCGCCGCAGGCGGTCAACTACGTGCCCGGCGCGGTGCCGGATGGCGACGGCACCGCGGGTCTCCAGCCGCTCGGCGTGGCGGGACAGACGGCGCACCTCACCCTCGGCCGGGCGGCCGGCAAGGGAGAGGGCAAGGCGCCGACCAGCGTCTCGCTGTTCGACCAGGGCCTGATCCAGATCCTGCAGGCCTCGGTGACCGGGCTCGAGCCGAAGAAGCCCTACGTGCTGGCGCTCGCCGGCCAGCCGGACGGCAAGGGCGCGCTGGAGCCGCTCTCGGCCTTCATGACCAACCCGGCGGGCTCCGCCATCGTCAACGCCACCGGCCAGATCCGCCAGATCGTGCAGAGCGACGCGACGGCGGCGCGGCGCTACCTGGTCATCGCGGAGGGCACTGCCAGCCAGCCCGGTGCCGTGGTGCAGCGCCAGACGATCAACTGACGCGCAGGGCCGCCTTTCCCACCGCATTCGTGCGGCAGAAAGGCGGCCCTCGGCCCGGCCTCCATGGGATCGCCCCGATGACCGAGATGGTGCGTCTGATCGAACCGCTCATTCCCGCGCTGCGGCGCTATGCGCGCGCGCTGCTGCGGGATCGCGCGGCGGCCGACGATCTGGTGCAGGACTGCCTGGAGCGGGCCATCGGCCGCTGGCACCAGCGCCGCGCCGACAGGGAGCCGCGTGCCTGGATCTTCGCCATCCTGCACAACCTCGCCATGACGCGGCTGCGACGGGCGGCGAACCGGCCGCGCCCGGTGGCGGTCGAGGACGTGGGGGAGGGCGATCTCGCCAACCCGGCGGCGCAGGAAGACAGCCTGCGCTACCGCGATCTCGTTTCCGCCCTGTCGCGACTGCCGGACGAGCAGCGCACGGTGCTGCTGCTGGTCTGCGTCGAGGAACTCTCCTATGCCGAGGCGGCACGGGTGCTCGACGTGCCGATCGGCACGGTCATGTCGCGTCTGTCGCGGGCACGCGAGCGTCTGCACAAGGCCATATCCGACAATTCGAGGCCGGAAACTGCCCACCCGCACCTGCGGAGAGTGAAATGACCACCCGCCCGATCGCCGAAGACGACCTCAACGCCTATGTGGACGAGGCCCTCGACGCCGAGCGCCGCGCCGAAGTCGTCGCCTATCTCGAAACCCACCCCGAGATGGCGGAAAGGATCGCCGCCCATCGCGCCGAGCGCGACCTGCTGCGCGTCGCCTTCGCGCCGGTCGTGGAGGAGCCGTTGCCGCCGCAGCTCTCGCTCGCGCGCATGATCGAGGCCCGGCGGCGACCCGCCGGCACGCCCCGCTGGGCCATGGCCGCGGCCGCCATCCTGCTGCTGGGTGTCGGTGCGGCTGGCGGGTGGTCCCTGCGCGGCATGGGCGTTGCTCCCTCCGGTGGGCTGCAGGCGCTTGGACGGGAGGCAGCGGCGAGCTACGCGGTCTTTGCGCCCGACCAGGCGCGGCCGGTGGAGATCCGTGCCGAGAACCGGGCGCAGCTCGTCGCCTGGACCTCGCGCCGCCTCGGCCGGCCGGTGGCCATTCCCGACCTTGCCTCTTCCGGCTACCGCCTCATGGGCGGGCGTGTCGTCGCCACCGAGCACGGACCCGCGGCGCTGTTCATGTATGACGACGACAAGGGGAACCGGCTGGTCATGTTCGCACGGCCGATGACCAACGGCCGGGACATGCCGGTGGCGCCGCACGTTCAGGATGGGATCAACGGCTACACCTGGGCCGACGATGGCCTCGGCTACAGCCTCGTCGGAGCGGTGGCGCCCGGCCTGCTGCATCCGCTGGCCGACGAGGTGCGCCGCCAGATCCGCAGCGAGGCATGAATGCGGAAAGTCCCGCCATCCACATGGCGAAGTAAGCGTTGCTTCACACCGGCTGGCGCCCCAATCCGCCGTCGCAGGCCTCCCTGATGCGCTGGCGCGCCCGAGAGGTAGTCCGCTATCTCAGCTGCATCTCCGCCGGCAGGCCCGCTTCGCCCGGGCAGGCATGGAGCCGTCATAGAGCGCTCCGTTAGAGCAGCCTAACGGGTCCTGACCGACGCATCGATTTACATTCTATATCTTGAATTTATAATTTCTGAATGTAGTCTCGGGACCAGAGACGGCAAAGGCCGCAGGGCGGTTGCGCTGTCAGGCGCGCCACGCATGCCAGTGGATGGCGCAGATCATCCCAGACCGTCGGCCGCAACAGGCCGCGAACAACGAGAAGGGCGCACACATGACGCCCCGCAAAATCAAGATATGGAGGAAGCCCAGTGTCCCGCATTGTCATTCTCGGCGCCGGTCTCGGCGGAGTCATAATGGCCTACGAGTTGAAGGAGAAAGTCGGACCAAAAGATGAAGTCATGGTGGTCAATAAAGGGGCCACCTATACTTTCGTGCCATCCAATCCATGGGTGGCTGTCGGCTGGCGCGCGGCATCGGAAATCAGCGTCGATCTCACGAAGGTCTTCTCCGGTCGCGGCATCGGCCTCAGGCCCGAAGGCGCAAGGCGCCTTCATGCGCACGAAAGCCGGCTGGAGCTGAATGACGGCAGCTTCCTCGACTATGATTATCTGGTCATCGCCACGGGCCCGGATCTCGCCTTCGACGAGGTGCCCGGCCTCGGACCGGAGGGCCACACCCATTCGGTGTGCCAGACCGACCACGCGGCGCAGGCGAAGCTCGCCTTCGACGCGCTGGTGAAGACGCCGGGGCCGGTCGTCATCGGCGCGGCGGCGGGCGCGTCCTGCTTCGGACCGGCCTACGAGTTCGCCTTCATCCTCGACGCCGCCTTGCGCAAGGCGCGCACACGCGACCGCGTGCCCATGACCTTCGTTTCCCCCGAACCCTATGTGGGCCACCTCGGCCTCGATGGAGTCGGCGACACCAAGGGCCTGCTCGAAAGCGCGCTGCGCGAGCACCACATCAAATGGATCACCAATGCCCGGATCGCCAAGGTGGAGGCTGGCCGCATGGCGGTGGAGGAAGTGAACGAGGACGGCTCGCTGAAGACGGCGCATGACCTCCCGTTCGCCTTTTCCATGGTGCTGCCGGCCTTCCGCGGGGTCCCGGCGGTGGCGGGCATCGAGGGACTGACCAACCCGCGCGGCTTCATCCTCATCGACGAGCATCAGCG
Organism: Xanthobacter autotrophicus; assembly: GCF_030015065.1. GTDB lineage: Bacteria > Pseudomonadota > Alphaproteobacteria > Rhizobiales > Xanthobacteraceae > Xanthobacter > Xanthobacter autotrophicus_D. The sequence continues at coordinate 38,576 of NZ_JAIVFN010000008.1, forward strand.
CAATCCCGCCTTCCCCAACATCTTTGCGGTGGGCGTGTGCGTCGCCATCCCGCCGGTGGGCAAGACGCCGCTGCCGGTGGGCGTGCCGAAGACCGGCTTCATGATCGAATCCATGGTCACCGCCACCGCCGAGAACATCATCGCGATCATGGCCGGCAAGGCGCCGCACGCACGGGCGAGCTGGAACGCGGTGTGCCTCGCCGATTTCGGCGACGGCGGCATCGCCTTCGTCGCCCAGCCGCAGATCCCGCCGCGCAACGTGAACTGGTCGGCGCAGGGCGCCTGGGTGCATGCTGCGAAGGTGGGCTTCGAACGGTATTTCCTGCACAAGATCCGCCAGGGCGTGAGCGAGACCTTCTACGAAAACGCAGCGCTGAGCCTGCTGGGCATCAAGAAGCTGAAAAACCTGAACTGAGACCTGCGGCCGATGCGTTTGACTCGTCGGCCGCAGGTACAAGCCCGCTGCCGCGCCTGAGATGCCCTCCCGGCACCGGTCAAAGACCTGGGCCGTTGGTATGAGGTGCCCGCCGTTTCCCGGCGCATGCCGATCGGGAGTGGCAACATGCCTCTTGCCCTAAAACATTCATATATTATAATTTAATGTTATTGAATGTAACGGAGCTCATCACACGCGACGGACGGGCATTGAGGCATCTTGCCCTCCGACACGTGGGCATCTCCACGGAGCAATATCATGACCGCCTCCGCGCACATCGTTCCGGCGCAAGCCCAGGTCCGGCGAACCGGGATGTTCCAGCAGAAAGCCTGGTCGCCTTATGTCGCCGGCATCGCCATCGGCCTCCTTCAGGTGCCGGCCTTCCTGCTGATCTCCACCGCGCTCGGAGCGTCCTCGTCCTATGTGACGGTCGGCGGCTTCATCGCTGCGCTGGTCGATCCCGGCGTCATCCAGATCGACTACGTGGCCAAGCACATGGCCGCCACGGGCAAGAACTGGTGGCAGGTGGCGCTGGTGACGGGCGTCGCCCTCGGCGCGTTCCTTTCCATGAAGCTGTCGGGTGCGCACCGCAGGCCCATCTCCCCCATCTGGACGCGGGCCTTGGGAACATCGAGCCCGGCCCTTCGCTATGCCATGGCCTTCGGCGCCGGCTTCCTGATGCTGTTCGGCGCACGCCTGGCGGACGGCTGCACCTCTGGCCACGGACTTTCGGGCATGGCGCAGATGGCTGTGTCCTCCACCATCGCCGTCACCTTCATGTTCGTGGGCGGCATCGCCGCCGCCACCCTCCTGCTGCGCCGCATCTGACGGCGCGCGCACAAGGACGAGGAACCGCCATGTCGCTTTTCACTTCCATCCTCACCGGCCTCGCCATGGGCGTGGTGTTCGGCGTCGCGCTGGAAAAAGCCCGCGTGTTCGAGCCGGGCATGATTGTCGGCCAGATGCAGATAAAGAATTTCATCATGCTGAAGGTCTTCCTCACCGCGGTCGCCACCGGCGCCGTGGTGCTCGCCGCCCTGCACGGCTTCGGCCTGATCAAGCTCGCCCCCAAGGCCACCTTCTATGCCGCGGACATCGTGGGCGGCCTCGTGCTGGGCATCGGCATCGCCCTCGCCGGGGCATGCCCCGGAACGGTGCTGGCGCAGATCGGCGCCGGCTATCGCGATGCGATCTTCACCCTCGTGGGCGGCATAGCCGGAGCCGTCGCCTTCGGCTATGCCGAGCCGGCGCTTGCGCCGCTCCTGCTCACCGGCGGTCCGGGCAAGCTCACCTTCATGGACCTCACCGGCGTCTCCTATCCGGTCCTGTCGGTGGGCTTTGCCGCCGTGCTGGTGGTCGTGCTGGTGCTGCTGGAGCGCTGGCGGCCGTGGCGCGCCGAACTCGGCGCCGATGTGGACGGGGATTTCGGCCCGGCCGAAGGCGCGCCGGGAGTGCCGGCGTCCCGGCTGAAGCCGGCGGAGTAGTGGCGTCATGACCGCGCTCCCCCGCATCGTCATCCTGGGGTCCGGCTTCGCCGCCCTCACCGCCATCCGCGAGCTGCGGCGCAGCGGCGTTTCCGCCGATATCACCGTGGTGTCGCCAAGCGACGAACTCACCTACCTGCCGAGCCTCATCTGGATTCCCGCCGGCCTGCGCCGGGGGGAGGACCTGAAGATCCCGCTGGCCGGCTTCTTCTCCCGGCACCAGGTGCGGCATCTGAAGGCGCGCGTGGAGGCCGTCACCGACGGGGGACGCACGGTAGAGACCTCCGCCGGCCCCGTCGCCAACGATGTCCTGCTGATCGCCACGGGCGGGCGCTATATCCGCAAACTGCCGGGGATCGAGCACGCCATCATTCCCTGCGAGGGCATCGCGGCGGCGGAAGCGGTGCGCGACCGTCTCGCGGCCCTGTCCAGCGGCACCGTCGCGGTGGGCTTCGGCGCCAATCCGGCCGAACCCTCGGCCGTGCGGGGCGGGCCCATGTTCGAATTCCTGTTCGGCATGGACACGCTGCTGCGCCGGCAGGGACGGCGGGATGAGATCGACCTCGTCTTCTTCAACCCCTCGGCCCAGCCGGGCCAGCGGCTCGGCCCCAAGGCGGTGAGCGGCCTGCTGAAGCAGATGGAGCGGCGCGGCATCGCGACCCGCCTCGGCCACAAGATGGTGCGCTTCGAGCCGGACAAGGTGGTGACGGAGGGCGGGGCCTTTTCCGCCGACCTCACGCTGTTCATGCCCGGCCTCACCGGGCCTGCATGGCTTGACGCAAGCTGCCTTCCCACCTCCCCAGGCGGCTTCGTCGCGGCGCAGGAAACCTGCGCGGTGCCGGGCCTCGATCGGGTCTATGTGGCCGGCGATGCCGGCTCCTTTCCCGGACCCGACTGGATGCCCAAGCAGGCCCATCAGGCGGATCTCCAGGCGGTCGCCGCAGCGCGCAACATGGCGGCGGAACTGGCCGGCAAGCCGGCGACGGCGGTGTTCAAGCCGGAGCTGATCTGCATCGTCGACACGCTGGATGCCGGCATGCTGGTGTTCCGCGATCCGAAGCGCAACCTCGCGCTGCCGCGCCTCAAGCCGCTCCACACGGTGAAGCGGATGTTCGAGACGCATTATCTGAAGGCTTACCGGGGCGCCTGAGGTTCAGGGTCGCCGAAGAAAGCCGCCCTCCCAACTGCGACCGGCGCGCCAGATCCACTGCAGCAAAAGCATAGCTGCCCGGATCTACGAACAGGGCAGGTATTGCGAATACGCAATGCCTATTTCGGCCCCCTCAAGCACTCTACGCAAAATATAGAGCCTTCGCACTGCCGTGCAGTGCTGGCGTGCGCGCGTGTCGCACGCCGATGGAGATCTTCAATGATCGATCCGACATTCGTTGAGCTGTCGCGGTGGCAATTTGCTGCGGTTGCCATGTATCACTTCATTTTTGTCCCGCTGACGCTCGGCCTGATCTGGCTCCTGTTCATCATGGAGTCGGTCTACGTCATGACGGGGAAGGAAATATACCGCGATATGTCGCGGTTCTGGACCAAGTTGTTCGCGATCAATTTTGCTCTTGGCGTTACAACCGGCCTCACCATGGAGTTCCAGTTCGGCACAAACTGGGCCTATTACTCCCATTACGTGGGAGATGTCTTCGGCGCGCCGCTGGCCATCGAAGGACTGATGGCCTTCTTCCTGGAATCCACCTTCGTCGGCCTGCTGCTGCTGGGCCGCGACCGCATGAGCAAGCAGGCCTATCTTGCGGTGGTGTTCCTCACTGCCGTGGGCACCAACCTGTCGGCCTTGTGGATCCTGGTCGCCAATGCCTGGATGCAGAACCCGGTGGGCGCCGAATTCTCCGCCGAGACGATGCGCATGGAGATGACCGACTTCGCCGCCGTGGTGTTCAATCCGGTGGCGCAGGTGAAGTTCATCCATACGGTGGCTGCGGGCTACGTCACCGCGTCCATGTTCGTGATCGGCATTTCCGCCTGGTACATCCTGAAGGGGCGCGACCTCGCCTTCGCCAAGCGCTCGTTCGCGGTGGCCGCCGGCTTCGGCGTCGCCGCGGCGCTGGCCGTCATCGTGCTCGGCGACGAGAGCGGCTATGAGCTCGGCGACGTGCAAAAGGTGAAGCTCGCCGCCATCGAGGCGGAATGGGAGACCCACGCGGCCCCGGCGCCGTTCACCATCTTCGGTCTGCCCGACGACGAGCACATGGAAACCGACTACGCCATCCGCATTCCCGGCCTGATGGGTCTCATCGCCACCCGCTCGCTCGACAAGGAGGTGCGCGGCCTCGACGACCTCGTCAAGGACCACGAGACGCGCATCCGCTCGGGCATGATCGCCTATGGCAAGCTCGAAGCCCTGCGTAGCGGCGACAAGTCGGAGGAGACGCGGACCCTCTTCGAGCAGCACAAGCGCGACCTCGGCTACGGCCTGCTCCTGAAGCGCTATATGGAGGATCCCACGAAGGCCAGCGATGCCCAGGTGATCCAGGCGGCCCGGGATTCGATTCCGCAGGTGCGCTACCTGTTCTGGAGCTTCCGCATCATGGTGGGCCTCGGCTTCCTGTTGCTGGGCTATTTCCTGCTGTCCTTCTACTTCCTGGCCAAGGGCACACTTGAAAGGAAGCGCTGGCTGCTCAGGGCTCTGGTCTATTCCATCCCGCTGCCCTGGATCGCTGCGGAGACGGGGTGGTTCGTGGCGGAATTCGGCCGCCAGCCGTGGGCCATCGGCGAGGTCCTGCCGACCTTCCTCGCCACCTCGGCGCTCACCGTCACCGACCTGATCGCTTCCATTGCCGGCTATCTGATCTTCTATTCGATCCTGCTGGTGATCGAGATCTTCCTGATGTTCCGCTTCGCCCGGCAGGGACCGAGCGCGCTGCACACCGGCCGCTATCACCATGAGCAGCCGGCCGCGCCGGCGCAGCAACCCGCCGAGTGAAACGCCGCCCCTGAAAGGACCGAGCCATGCTCGATTATGAAACCCTGCGCCTCGTCTGGTGGGTTCTGGTGGGAACTCTCCTCATCGGCTTCGCCATTGCCGACGGCATGGACATGGGGGTGGGCGTCCTGCTCCCCTTCCTCGGCAAGTCCGATGCCGAGCGCCGCGTGATCATCAACACCGTCGGGCCCCACTGGGACGGCAACCAGGTGTGGCTGATCACCGCCGGCGGCGCGATTTTCGCTGCCTGGCCTGCGGTCTATGCCGCAGCCTTCTCCGGCTTCTACCTCGCCATGCTGGTGGTGCTCATCGCCCTGTTCTTCCGGCCGGTCGGCTTCGACTATCGCAGCAAGATCGCCGATCCGCGCTGGCGCAGCGCCTGGGACTGGGGCCTGTTCGTGGGCGGGCTGGTGCCCGCGCTCATCTTCGGGGTGGCGTTCGGCAACATCCTTCAGGGCGTGCCGTTCCACCTCGACAGCTTCCTCAAGCCGCATTACGGCTCAACCTTCATCTGGGCGCTGTTCGGGCTGCTCAATCCGTTCGCGCTGCTGGCGGGGGTCGTCAGCGTGGCGATGCTGACGGTGCACGGTGCCGTGTGGCTGCAGTTGCGCACTGAAGACACCATCGCCGCACGGGCGAAGGGGGTCATCTCCTGGCTGGCGCCCACCCTCGCCGTGCTGTTCGCCTTGGGCGGCGTGTGGGTCTATCTCGCAATCGACGGCTATCGCATCGTCTCCCAGCCCCCGCTCACTGCGCTGCCGAATCCGTTGGCGAAGGAAGTGGCGCGCGAAGCCGGCGCCTGGTTCGCCATCTATCGCAACATGCCGATCGCCATGCTTGCGCCGGCCATCGGGCTTGCCGCCCCGCTGCTGACATGGGCGCTGTCGCGCATGAACCGTCCCGGCTTCGCCTACGTGACGAGCGCCATGACTCTCACGGGCATCATCGGCACGGCGGGGCTCTCCATGTTCCCCTTCATCATGCCTTCCAGCACGGACCTCACCTCGAGCCTCACCCTTTGGGACGCCGCATCGAGCGCCCTGACCCTGAAGGTCATGCTGGGCGCGGTGGTGATCTTCCTGCCGATCGTGCTGCTCTACACCCTATGGTGCTATCGCACCATGTGGGGAAAGGTGACGGTGGCCGACATCGAGACCCGCCAGCATCAGGCCTACTGAAGGGTAAGGGGCGCCACCCAGCCCATCACGCTCTTCCGCCCGCGGGAGCGGCAGGCACATCACCCCTATCCCGGAATCGGGCTTTTCATCGCAGTGAAGGAGACGGAAACATGTGGTATTTCGCATGGGTCCTGGGCGTCGCGGCCGCATTGGCCATGGGCGTTATCAATGTCATGTGGTTCGAATTCCAGAACGAGTTCGACGAGCGCGACGGAACTCGCTCGAATCCGTGACGCCGCCATGATCACCGGGAGGTGTCAGCATCACCACTGAACGTGCGCCCGATGAGAAAGCCGACCGCAAGCGCCTGTCGGGCTTCCTTTCCCGCTTCAGGAGTTCGGCGAAGGGTGATCTGCGCCTCACCATGACCTGTTCGGTGGTGACGGGCCTTCTCGTCATCGCGCAGGCCTTCCTGGTGGCGCGGGTCCTGAACGGGGTCCTGTTCCACAACCTGCCCATTGGCGCCTTCCCGGCGGAGATGGCCGGGCTGGTCGCCGCCATCGCCCTGCGCTTCGGTTCGGTCTGGTCCACCGAGCGCTTTGGCTTTTCCGCCGCCGCCAAGGTGATGCGGGCGCTGCGGGCCGAACTGATCGACAAGGTGGAGACCATCGGCCCCGCCGGCCTTGCCGAGGCGCGGACCGGAGAGCTGGTCGCGGCGCTGGCCGAAGGCGTGCGGGCGGTGGAACCTTATTATGCACGCTATATCCCCGCCTCGGTGCTGGCCGTGGTGCTGCCCCTCGCCATCGTGATGGTGGCGTTCCCCCTCGACTGGATGTCGGCGCTGATCTTCCTCGTCACCGCCCCGCTCATCCCGGTGTTCATGATTCTCATCGGCAAGGGAGCCGAGGCGCTCAACCAGAAGCAATGGCGCCGGCTCATTCGCATGTCCGGCCATCTGCTCGACGCGGTGCAGGGGCTGGCGACGCTCAAGGCCTTCAATGCCGCCGACCGCATGGCGCGGCAGGTGGCGGAGGTGGCCGACGGCTATCGCCGCGACACCATGGCGGTGCTGCGCGTCGCCTTCCTGTCGTCCCTGGTGCTGGAATTCTTCGCCACCGTCTCCATCGCGCTGGTGGCGATCCTCATCGGCTTCCGCCTCCTGTGGGGTGGCATGGGCTTCTTCGAGGGCCTCTTCATCCTGCTGCTGGCGCCGGAATTCTATGCCCCGCTCCGGGCCATGGGCACCGCCTACCACGCGCGCATGGAAGCCCTCGGCGCCGCCGAGCGCATGCTGGCGCTGGAGGACCTGCCGCAGCTCGCGGAGACCGGCGGCGCGACCCCCCTCCCCTCGCCCGGCGCCATCGAGATCCGGTTCGAGGACGTTCACCTCGTCTTCGCCGACGGGCGGCGGGCCCTCGCCGGGGTGAGCTTCACCATCGCGCCGGGACAGACGGTGGCGCTGGTGGGTCCCTCGGGGGCGGGCAAGACATCGCTTTTGAACCTGCTGCTCGGCTTCGTGAAACCCACCACGGGCCGGGTCCTGGTGAACGGCGTGCCGCTCGCGGAGCTGGACCTTGCCGCCTGGCGGCGGCGCATCGGCTACGTGCCGCAGCACCCGCGCCTGTTCGCCGGCACGCTGGCCGCCAACATCGCCCCCGGCGAGGACGCTCCCGACCGCGCGCGGCTGGAGCGCGCCATCGCCGATGCCGGGCTCACGGACGTGGTCGCGGCGGTTCCCGGCGGCCTTGCCGGACGGGTCGGGGAAGGCGGGGCCGGGCTTTCGGGCGGCGAGGCCCATCGCCTCGCGGTGGCCCGCGCCTTCTACCGTGATGCGCCCATGATCGTGCTCGACGAGCCCACCGCCCATCTCGACGGGCAGAGCGAGGCCAGGGTGCAGGAGGCGCTCGCCCGGCTGCTGCCGGGCCGGACCGGCCTTGTCGCCGCCCATCGCCTCGCCGGCATCCAAGGGGCGGACCGCATCGTGGTTCTGAACGAGGGGCGGATCGCGGAGGAGGGCGACCACGCCACGCTGCTCGCCCGCGGCGGGCTCTATGCCGGCCTGCTGCGCCCCGGCCCTGCCGCAACCCCGGAGGCCGCCCAGTGAAGGACGCCCTGCGCCTCCTCGCCCTCATGCGGCCGCAGGCGGGCTGGATGGCCCTCGCCGTCCTGCTCTCCGCCCTCGCCACCCTTGCGCATGTGGCGCTGATGGCGACCTCCGGCTGGTTCATCACCGCCATGGCGCTGGCGGGCGCGGCCGGCGCGAGCATGAATTACTTTACGCCGGCCGCCTATATCCGCGCCTTCGCCCTCGTTCGCACGGTGGGGCGCTACGCGGAGCGGCTGGTCGGCCACGAGGCGACGCTGAAATTCGTGGCGAACCTGCGCCCATGGTTCTTCGTGCGCCTTACGCCGCTCGCCCCGGCGGCGCTGGAGGATCAGCGCAGCGGCGACCTGCTGACCCACCTCAAGGGCGATATCGACCGGCTGGAATTCGCCTTCCTGCGCATTCTCTCGCCGGCTCTGGCCGCGGTGCTGGTGCTGGCCGCCGGCCTCTTCGTGGTGGCCGCCTATGACGGTGCCATGGCCCTCGTCCTGCTGGGCACGGCGCTGCTCGGCGGGCTCGGCCTGCCGCTGCTGGTGCACCGGCTCGGCGCGGCGGCGTCGCGGCGGGTCACCGCCCGCTCGGCGGACCTGAACGTGCTGCTGGTGGATCATCTGGACGGCCGGGCCGAACTCGACATCTATGATCCGGGCCGGCGCCATCGCGCCGCGCTGGATGCCGCCAGCGACGGCCTCATCGCCGACGAGAGCCGGCTCGCCGGCATTGCCGGATTTGCCGGCGCGGGCGTCGGCCTTGCCGCGCAGACGACGCTGCTTCTGGTGCTGGCGATCGGCGCCCCGCGCGTGCTCGACGGCAGCCTGCCCGGCGCCGACCTGCCCATGCTGGCCCTGCTGGTGCTGGCCCTGTTCGATGCCGTGGCGCCGTTGCCGCTGGCATTCCAGACCCTGCCGGGAACGCTTGCCTCCGCCCGCCGCATCTTCGCGCTGGTGGACCGGCCGGCTCCGGTGCCAGATCCGGCGGCGCCGAAGCCCGTGCCGGCCGAAGGCGCCCTCGTCTTCGCCCATGCGGGGTTCACCTATCCCGGTGCGGCGGCGCCGGCGGTGGAGCATGTCGACCTCACCCTCGCGCCGGGGCGGCGCATCGCCATCATCGGGCCGAGCGGCTCGGGCAAGTCGAGCCTGATTGCCCTGGCGCTGCGCTTCCGCGCGGCGGAGCCGGGCGCGCTCGCCTACGGCGGGGCGCCGGTGGAGGCGTATGAGGCGGACGCCCTGCGCCAACGCATGAGCGTGCTGGCCCAGCAGGACCACCTGTTCTCCGCCACCATTCGCGAGAACCTGCTGATCGCGGCGCCGCAGGCCTCGCCCGCTGAAATCGAGGCGGCCTGCGCCCGCGCCGGCATCCTGTCCTTCATCAAGGCCCAGCCCGACGGGCTTGAGACCTTCATCGGCGCCCACGGGGCGAAAATCTCGGGCGGGGAGGCCCGCCGCCTGGGCCTTGCCCGCACGCTGCTGAAGGAGGCGCCCATGGTCCTTCTCGATGAGCCCACCGAGGGGCTCGACGCCGATACCGAGCGGCGCGTGCTCGATGCCGTGCTGGAGGCGACACGGGCCCGCGCCCTGCTCCTCGTCACCCACCGCATGGTGCGGCTTGAAGCCATGGACGAGATCATTCTCATGGAGGCTGGGCGCATCGTCGCCCGCGGTCCGCCGGCCGAGATGATGCGGCACGTGGCGGTTGTCGAGCCGGAGGCCGACCGGCTGGGCGGAGAATCTGCATGAAGCACGTCGCCCTGTCGGAAGCCTGGACTGGCGTCGCGGACTGCAAGAACTGCACGATCCGGAACGCCGTGCTCTTCGCCGGTCTCAAGGAGACCGATTTCGACGCGCTGCACCGGCCCATTGACCAGATCGTCTACCCCGCGGGCGCGCAGATCTACGGCACCGGCGACGAGGCCAAAACCCTATTCACCGTCCGTAGCGGTTTGGTGAAGCTCACCCAGTATCTGCCGGACGGAACCCAGCGCATCGTGCGTCTGCTGCACCAGACCGACCTGTTCGGCCTGGAAGCATTGATCGAGGATGCCTATCCCCACACGGCCACGGCCCTGCATGACACCGAACTGTGCCGGCTGCCGGTGGACGTGGTGCGCGACCTCTCCCGTGCCAGCAGCGGCCTCTATCACGAGTTGATGGCCCGCTGGCACCGTGCCCTGTCCAGCGCCGACCGCTGGATCACCGAATTCTCCACCGGCTCCTCCCGTGATCGGGTCGTGCGTCTGCTGCTTTGGCTGTCCGAGCCCGAAGACGGTGGGCGTTGCGCGCTGTTCAGCCGGGAGGATCTCGGTGCGGTGCTTGGGCTCACCACCGAGACCGCCAGCCGCACCATGGCGGAACTGAAGCGCCACGGCTTCATTTCCGAGCCGAAACCCAATCAGATCGTGTGCGATACCGTCCGGCTCCGCCGCCTCGTGGACGGCTGAAAACATTCGGGGCCGCCAGACGAGACGCGTCGTGCCAAGCAACGGATTATCGTCGCCTCCCCTGCATCGCACGTCTCGCTTTCAGCGCCACCGGGTCAGCCATAAAGATGCCGTGCATCATGCTAGCGCCGAATACCTACCCCCGGGGGGCCTTCATTTTCGCCGCCTACACGATCAAGTGTATTGAGCGCGTATCGCCGATGCTGAACTTCAACGCGCGCAGCTTGGAGGGCATGGCGGCGCTCAAGCCGCGAGCCAGCGTGCGACATCGTCCGGCTTCGCCCGGACGAAAAAGGCCGAGATCCCCCTCGACACCGACATTGGCGGGCGCGCCGATGCGTTCAACCCGGCGGAACTGTTTCTCGCCGCCATCGCCGCATGCATGATCAAGGGCATCGAGCGGGTGACCCCGATGCTGAATTTCGAGTTGCGCGGGGTGGACGTCGCGCTCCATGCCGTTCGGCAGGACGCGCCGCCGAAGATCGTCTCGGTGGATTACGAATTGATCATCGACACCGACGAGACGGAGCAGCGCCTGGCTTTGCTCCACACCAACGTCCGCAAGTATGGCACGATTTCGAACACCGTGGCGCAAGCGACCCCATTGGAGGGGACCATCCGAAGGAAGAGTTGAGCGTCATCACGGCGCTGGCCACCCCAGTGCCCATGCCGTCAGTCGTCATCCATGAAAGGCCAAGCCATGACGAAACGAGACGCGGTCATCTGCGCGCCGGTGCGCACGGCGATCGGCACCTACAATGGCACTCTGAAGGCGGTCCCCGCGACCGAGCTGGGGGCGATTGTCGTGCGCGAGACGCTCCGTCGCTCGGGCCTCGATCCGGCCAAGCTGTCGAGCCTGATCATGGGCAACGTGGTCCAGGCCGGCAACAAGATGAACCCTGCCCGCCAGGCCGCCTTTCATGGCGGCGTGCCGGTCGAGGTGCCGGCCATGACCGTGAACCGGGTCTGCGGCTCCGGCGCCCAGGCCGTTGCCTCGGTCGCCCAGGAGATCTGGCTGGGCTTCGCCGATGCGGCGATTGCCGGCGGCATGGAGAACATGGATGCCGCGCCCTATCTCATGAGCGGCGGGCGCTGGGGCTATCGCATGGGCGATGCGCAGATCTATGATTCCATGCTGCGTGATGGCCTGAACGACGCCTTCTCGGGCGAGCATTCCGGTTGGCACACCGAAGACCTCGTGACGAAGTATGGCGTCTCCCGCGAGGATCAGGACCGTTGGGCGACGCGCTCGCAACAGCGCTTTTCCCAGGCGCAGGCCGCCGGAAAATTCGATGCCGAGATCGTCGGCGTCGAGATCAAGGGCCGCAAGGGTCCGGAGATGTTCGCCCGCGACGAGCACAATCGGCCGGACACCACGATCGAATCCCTCACCAAGCTGAAGCCGGCCTTCCGCAAGGACGGTACCATCACCGCCGGAAACGCGCCCGGGCTCAATACCGGCGCCGCGGCGATGATCCTTGCCGACCGCGATTTCGCCGCGGCGAACGGCCTCGAGCCGCTGGCGCGGCTCGTCGCCTTCGGCGTCGGCGCGGTGGAGCCGGGCATGTTCGGCATCGGTCCGGTGCCGGCGGTACGCCAGGCGCTGGGGCGTGCGGGCTGGACCATCGCGGACGTCGAGCGGGTGGAAATCAACGAGGCCTTCGCGGCGATCGCCCTCGCCGTCACCCGCGAGCTCGGCCTTGCCGAAGAGATCGTCAATGTTGAAGGTGGGGCGATCGCCCATGGCCATCCCATCGGCGCGAGCGGGGCGATCCTGACCACGCGGCTCATCCATTCGATGCGGCGCGACGGCCTCAAGCGTGGCATCGTTACCCTCTGCATCGGCGGCGGCCAGGGCATCGCGCTCGCCATTGAGGTCCTGACCTGAAAGACATGTCCAACGCCCGCGCGGGCTGCCGGCTTCGGCCGTAATCGCGCGCGGGCTTCTTGAAGACGGCCATCGCGCCGCCGGTGGGTTCCGGGCAGAAGAACAGGCCTCCTGACGGAGCGCGCGGCCCCATGTCGTCGTTGCTCACGCCAACACTGATGCGCGTTTGCGTTCCCCGGCATCGGCGCTATTCTTCGATTTAAGAAGAATTACAAAGCGGGAGGCCCTAGCGCATGGGCACCGGTTCGCGCATGGACCGCAGGGCGGTCCTTGCAGCCGCTGCTTCGATGGTCGGCGCGACGCTCGTGCCCCTGTTCGCGCGCGCCTCGGCCGGTACCATCCGCTTCGGTCTGACCCCAGTCTTCCTGACCTCCGATCTCGAACTGCTCGGCCGGCTTCAGAGCTACCTGCGGCGGGCCACCGGTTTCCCGGTCGAGCTCGTCAGCCGGCGGACCTACCAGGAGATCACCGCGCTGCTCGTATCGGGCCAGCTCGATGCCGCATGGATCTGCGGCTATCCGTTCGTGGCCCATCGCGACGCGCTCCAGCTGGTCGCGGTTCCACTGTGGCGCGGGCAGCCGCTCTATCAGTCCTGCCTCATCGTCGACCGGGACCGTAATGCACGGGACTTCCAGGATCTCAAGGGCGACATCCACGCCTTCTCGGATCCAGATTCCAATTCCGGCTTCCTCGTCACCCGCGCGCTTCTCGCGGAGCACGGCCTGAAGCCGCCGTCCTTCTTCGCCCGCACCTTCTTCACCTACGGCCATCGCAACGTGATCCGTGCCGTGGCCTCCGGCCTTGCCCGATCCGGCTCCGTGGACGGCTACGTCCTGGCGGTGATGCGGGAGATCGAGCCGGAACTGACATCGCAGGTCGCCATCCTGCGCCGGTCCGAATGGCTTGGCTTCCCGCCCATCGCAGCCCCGCGCCATCCGGCCGACCCGCAAGCGCTCGCCGCGCTGACTGAGGCGTTTTCGCGCATGAACGGGGACGAGGACGGCCGGGCGGTGCTCGCCATGCTGCGACTCGATGGGTTCGTGCCGCAGGAGACCAGCCTCTTCGACCCTATCGCCGCAAAGGCGGCGCTCGTCGCGGGCGCCGGGTGACGCCCATGATCGCGCGCCTCGACCCCCGCCAGTGGCCTGTCACCCTCAAGGTACCCCTGGCGGTTGCGGCGCTCATGGTGCTGGTGGGGCTTGCACTCTCGGAGCGCGTGCTGAGCCGGCTGGGGGAGACGCAAGAGCGCCAGTTGCGCGCTTTGGCGCAGACCTATCTGGATAGCCTCTCCTCTGCGGTCGCGCCCGCGATCCTGCGAGACGATGTCTGGGAAGTCTATGACGCCATCATGCGGGCACAGGATCTCAACAAGAACCTTCATCCGTTGAGCGCCGTGATCACCGATGCGGAGGGCCTCGTCATCGCGGCGTCCGATCCCCGCCGTTTCCCCGTCGGGGTGCGTCTTCCGTCTGATCTTGCTCCGCTCGGGGCCGGCCGGGATTTCAGCTTCGAGACGGGCGCCCAATTCGCCACTGCGACGCACGTGCTCTCCTATCCTGGACGCATCGTCGGGATCATTCACGCCACCTTCGACACCAGCCATCTCGCCTTGGAGCGGCGCGACGTCGTCCTTGCGCTCGTGGCCACGAACGGAATGGTGACGCTCCTGCTCGCCGTGGCCGGCTGGCTGCTCGTCGCCCGCATGATGGCGCCCGTGCGCACGCTATCGCGTTATCTGGGCGACGCGAGCGAAGGGCGGGCGACGCTGGTGCCCCCCGAGGCGGTCGCGCGCAACGGCGCGGAATTCGCCCGCCTGTTCCTGGCCTACAATGCGCTGGTCCGGTCCATGTACGAGCGGGAGGACCTGGCCCGGCAGCTGGCGGACGAGCATCGGCTCGGCAGCCTCGGGCGGCTTACCTCGGCGCTCGCCCACGAGATCAACAATCCGCTGGGGGGCCTCTTCAACGCGCTGGCGACGCTGAAGACCCATGGACACCATGCGGCGGTCCGAAAATCGTCCCTCGGCCTTCTGGAGCGCGGCCTCGTCGGCATCCGCGACGTGGTGCGCACCACCCTCGCTTTGTATCGGCCGGAGCAAGCGCCGCGGCCCCTCGCCATGGCCGATTTCGAGGACCTGCAGCTGCTGGTTGCCCCCGCGGCGCGCCGGAAGGGTGTCGATCTGAGGTTCTCCGGTCCCGTCGACGTGTTGCTTCCTCTGCCCAGCACCCCGGTGCGCCAGGCCGTGCTGAACCTGCTGCTGAATGCGGTCTCCGCCGCCCCACCGGGAAGCGAAGTGGCGGTGGACGCATTGCTCGAGCCGACCGCTTTGCACGTGGTCGTGTCGGACCACGGCAGCGGCCTTCCGGAGCCTGCGGCGCGCCTTCTTGCAGTCGGCGGGGAAACGGGTGGCTTATCCTGGGGCGGCGGCCTCGGCTTGTGGACCACCCGGCGCATCCTGGACGACCTCGGCGCCTCGGCCGAGGTCGAGCGGCCTGAAACGGGAGGAACGCGGATCCGTCTTCTCTTCCCTCTCATCGCCCCAGTGGAGCTGGCCCATGTCGCATGAGCCTCCCGTCATAGGCCTGGTAGAGGACGATCCGATCATGGGCGAGAGCCTCGCCCAGCGGCTCGGCTTGGAAGGCATGACGGTGCATTGGTGGCGGACCGGTCGCGAGGCGGTGGCCGAGATTCGAAAGTTCCGTTTCGAGGCTATCGTATGCGACATCCGCCTTCCGGATCTCGATGGGGAGGCCGTGTTCCGGGAAGCGGCGCACGTGCCCCGGACGCCGCCTTTCCTGTTCGTGACCGGCCATGGCGACATCGACCAGGCGGTGCGCCTGATGCGGTCCGGCGCGGCGGACTACGTCACCAAGCCCTTCGAGATGGAGGACTTCCTGGCGCGGCTCACCGATTTGCTGATGCCGCATGGAACCACGGAAGGCGGCACCCTGGGCGTCTCACCCGCTATCCGGCAGGTGGAGGCGCTGTTGTGCAGGGTGGCGCGCCTGTCCTCCAATCTGCTTATCACGGGGGAGACAGGGACAGGTAAGGACGTGGCCGCCCGCTTCATCCATGCGCAATCACGGCACGCGACCGCGCCGTTTATCGCGGTCAATTGCGCCGCCATTCCCGCCGACCTCATGGAAAGCGAGTTGTTCGGCCATGAGCGAGGCGCGTTCACCGGTGCCGCGCAGCGCCATCTCGGCTATGTGGAGCGCGCCGGCGACGGCACGCTGTTTCTCGACGAGATCGGGGAATTGCGTCCGGAGTTGCAGGCAAAACTCCTGCGGCTGATCGAGAGCAAGACGTTCCAGAGGGTCGGCGGCGAGCGCGAGATCGCCTTCGGTGGGCGCATCGTGACGGCAACCAACGCCGATCTGGCACTGCGCGTCGTCGGTCGACAATTCCGCGAGGATCTTCTTTACCGTATCAACGCGGTCAGCATTCGCCTGCCCTCTCTGCGGGAGCGCCCGGAGGACATCCCCTGGCTCATGGAGCGGTTCTTCACCGAGTACAGTGCGGGCACCGAGACCAGCCTGAAAGGGATCAGTGCCCTCGCTGAGGAGGCGGCGCTGCAGCATCCCTGGCCCGGAAATGTGCGGGAACTGCGCAACCGGATGGAGCGGGCGGTCGCTCTCGCCTTGGGTCCCTGGCTGATGCCCGGGGATCTTTTTCCCGAGCTCGTGGACAAAGGTGCAGGCACAGGTGTGCGGATCGGCTCGCTGGAGTCCGCGCGCCAGGAGGCGGAAAAGCGCCACATCCTCCGGGCGCTGGCCGCGACTGGAGGCGAGCTTTCCGCTGCCGCCCGCCTCCTCGGCGTGGGGCGCACCACTCTGTGGGAGAAGATGCGTCGCCTCGGCCTCGGCAGCGACGGCTGACAGCGCGTTCGGACTTCCGGACAGACGGCGCCGCAGCATGTTCGGGATGGCGGACGTGCTCGCCTCAGCTCGCCCCTTAAATCATTGATTTTTCTGCTCAGCTTCGCATGGCGCGGCTTCTGCAGGACGTCTCGCGTCTGAAAGGACCAAGACGCTCTGGGAGGAGCTTTCATGAAAAGATGTCCAAGCCTCGTCGATGCCGGCCGCCGCAGCTTCCTGACCGGCGCCGGCCTTGCGACAGCGGGCGCCGCCGCCGCCACCGTCCTGCCGGCGCAGGCCAAGGCTGCGCCCGCGCTCGCGCTTGTGAAGTATCCGGCGAGCCGCCTCGCCAACCTCAAGGACCTGACGGTCAACGAGCCGCACAATGTGGCCTATCCCGACGTCAACGCGCCCGGTGTCCTCCTGAAGCTCGGTACGCGCGTTCCCGGAGGCGCGGGACCCGACGGCGACATCGTCGGCTTCACCACCCTCTGCCCGCACAAGGGCTTTCTCCTGACCTACAGCACCGGCGACAAGACGCTGAACTGCCCCGGTCACTATTCGCGCTTCGACTGCGAGAAGGGCGGCCAGCAGATCTGGGGGCAGGCGACGCAGAACCTGCCGCAATACGCGCTGCGCGTGGACGCGAAGGGCGACATCTATGCCGAAGGCGTGGATGAGCTCATCTACGGCCGCCTCTCCAACGTGCTCTGAGGGAGGACGCCATGGCTTACAAGCGCCAGATCGGCCAGCTGCCCATCATTCCCGCCAACGCCACGGTCCACAACGTGGTCTGCCACTATTGCATCGTCGGCTGCGGCTACAAGGCCTATAGCTGGGACGCCCGGTACGAGGGCGGCACGGCGCCGGGCGAGAACGCCTTCAGCGTTGATCTCTCCAGGCAACAGCCGGCGGAGACGGCGGCGTGGTATGCGCCGTCCATGTACAACATCGTCAAGCAGAACGGGCGGGACGTGCACATCGTCATCAAGCCCGACAAGGCCTGCGTGGTGAATTCGGGCCTCGGCTCCGTGCGCGGCGCGCGGATCGCCGAGATGAGCTATTCGCGCCAGCGCAACACCCAGCTCCAGCGCCTCACCGACCCCCAGGTCTGGCGCTACGGGCAGCTCCAGCCCACGAGCTGGGACGACGCCCTCGACCTCGTCGCCCGGGTGACCGCAGCGGTGATCGCCGAACAGGGCGAGGATGGCCTGTTCGTGTCCGCCTTCGATCACGGCGGCTCAGGTGGCGGATACGAGAACACCTGGGGCACCGGAAAGCTCTATTTCGGCGCCATGAAGGTGAAGAACATCCGCATCCACAATCGCCCGGCCTACAATTCGGAAGTCCACGGCTCCCGCGACATGGGGGTGGGCGAGCTCAACAATTGCTACGAGGACGCCGAGCTCGCCGACACCCTCGTGGCGGTGGGCACGAACGCGATGGAAACCCAGACCAACTATTTCCTGAACCACTGGGTACCGAACCTGCGCGGAACCTCCCTCGACAAGAAGAAGACGGAGTTCGGCAACGAGCCCGTGGCCAAGGCGCGCATCGTCATCGTCGATCCGCGCCGCACCGTCACGGTGAATGCCTGCGAGGTGGAGGCGGGCAAGGAGAACGTGCTCCATCTGGCGCTGAACTCCGGAACCGACCTGATCCTGTTCAACGCCTGGCTCACCTACGCGGCGGAGAAAGGCTGGATCGACAAGGCCTTCATCGCAGCGTCCACGAAGGATTTCGACAAGGCGCTCGCCGCCAACACGGTGAGTGTGGCGGACGCGGCCCGTGCCACCGGCCTCAGCGAGGCGGACATCGTCAAGGCCGTCACCTGGATCGCCGAGCCGAAAGCCGGCGGCGCACGCCGGCGCACCATGTTCGCCTACGAGAAGGGGCTCATCTGGGGCAACGACAACTACCGCACCAACCAGGCGCTGGTGAATCTCGCCCTCGCCACCGGCAATGTGGGCCGGCCGGGCGGCGGCTGCGTGCGCATGGGTGGCCACCAGGAAGGCTATTGCCGCCCGTCCGACGCGTTCGTCGGCCGGCCGGCCGCCTATGTGGACAAGCTGCTCATCGAGGGCAAGGGCGGCGTGCACCACATCTGGGGCTGCGACCACTACAAGACCACGCTCAACGCCATGGCCTTCAAGCGCGCCTACAAGATGCGCACCGACCTCGTGAAGGACGCCATGGCCAGCGTTCCCTACGGCGACCGCGACGCGATGGTGGCAGCAATCATGGGTGCCATCCGCAAAGGCGGGCTGTTCAGCGTCGACGTGGACATCGTGCCGACCCATATCGGCGAGGCCGCCCATGTGATGCTGCCCGCCGCCACCTCCGGCGAGATGAACCTCACCTCCATGAACGGCGAGCGGCGCATGCGCCTCACCGAACGCTACATGGACCCGCCGGGCCAGGCCATGCCCGACTGCCTCATCGCCGCGCGCATTGCCAACCACATGGAGCGGGTGCTGCGCGCCGCGGGCAAGGCGGAGGCCGCCGACAAGTTCAAGGGCTTCGACTGGAAGACCGAGGAAGACGCCTTCATGGACGGCTACGCCAAGAACGAGAAGGGCGGGGGATTCGTCACCTATGACCGCTTGCGGGCGATGGGCACGAACGGTTTCCAGGAGCCGGCAACGGCATACACGGACGGCAAGATCGTGGGCACCAAGCGCCTGTTCGCCGACGGCAAGTTCAACAAGCCGGACGGCAAGGCGGTGTTCGCAGAAACCAGATGGCGCGGGCTCCAGGCGCCGGGCAAGCAGGCGGAGAAGGACAAGTTCGCCTTCCTCATCAACAACGGGCGGGCGAACCTGGTCTGGCAGAGCGCCTATCTCGATGTGGAGAACGAGCTGGTGATGGACCGCTGGCCCTACCCCTTCATCGAGATGAACCCGCAGGACATGGGCGAGCTCGGGTTGAAGAGCGGGGATCTGGTGGAGGTCTACAACGAGAACGGCTCCACCCAGGCCATGGCCTATCCCACCCCCACGGCGAAGCGGAAGGAGACCTTCATGCTGTTCGGCTTCCCGACCGGGGTGCAGGGCAACGTGGTGTCGGCGGGGGTGAACGAATATGTGATCCCCAACTACAAGCAGACGTGGGGCAACATCCGCAAGATCGCCGACGCTCCCGAAGGCGTGCGGCACCTGACCTTCAAGTCGAAGGAATATCCGGCCTGACGGCGGAAGGCCCCGGGCGGCGCCATCGCGCCGCCCGGGGCCGAACCCCCTGGAACGCCTCAGCCGTACCGGCCGGTGACGTAGGCCTGAGTGCGCTCCTCGGTCGGGTTGGTGAAGATGCGGCTGGTCACGTCGTACTCCACCATGTGGCCGAGATGCATGAAGGCGGTGAAATCGGAGATGCGCGCCGCCTGCTGCATGTTGTGGGTGACGATCATGATGGTGTAGGCGCCGCGCAATTCGTCCATCAGTTCCTCGATCTTCGCCGTGGCGATAGGGTCGAGGGCGGAGGTGGGCTCGTCGAACAGGATCAGCTCCGGGTCGGGGGCGAGCGTGCGGGCGATGCACAGGCGCTGCTGCTGGCCCCCGGACAATCCATAGGCGGATTCCTGAAGGCGATCCTTCACCTCGTCCCAAAGGGCCGCCTGGCGCAGCGCGGCTTCCACCCGCCCCGCCACCTCCGATCGGTTGCGGATGCCACGGATGTAGAGGCCCGCCGCCACATTCTCATAGACCGATTTCGGAAACGGATTGGGCTTCTGGAACACCATGCCGATGCGCAGGCGCGCAAGCATGGGGTCCACCTCCGCCGCGACGATGTTGACCCCCTCCGGATAGAGGATGATCTCGCCCTCGTACCGGTTGCCCGGATAGAGATCGTGCATGCGGTTGAAGCAGCGCAGGAGCGTGGACTTGCCGCAGCCCGACGGGCCGATGAGGGCGGTGACCTTGCCCTCGACGATGGGAAGCTCAACCGCCTTGAGCGCCTGGTTGTCGCCGTAGAAGAAATCGAGCTTGCGAACGGCGGCGCGCAGGGGTGCGGGCTCCTTGCCAGCCACGGCGTCCAATGCGGGTGTCACGGCGGTCATCTCATTCTCCGAATGGCCGGGCTGCAGCATCAGCGCATGCTCCGGCGGATCTTGTAGCGCAGCCAGATGGCGACGGCGTTCATCAGCAGCGTCATGGCGAGCAGGATGAGGCCGGTTGCCGCCGCGTTCACGTGGAATGCCGCCTGGGGACGTGAAACCCAGTTGAACATCTGGATCGGCATCACCGTGAACGGCGAGTTGAGCCAGTCGAAATTGATGAACGGAAAGGTCTCCTGAACCGGCGGCGGCGGCAGGAAGGCGATGAAGGTGAGGGCGCCGATGGTGATGATGGGCGCGGTTTCGCCGATGGCCCGCGACATGCCGACGATGGCGCCCGTGAGGATGCCGGGGCGCGCCGTCGGCAGGATGTAGCCGCTCATCGTCTGCCACTTGTCGGCGCCGAGCGCATAGGCGCCCTCGCGGACTTCGAGCGGGATGGAGCGTACCGCCTCGCGTGTGGCGACGATGATGATGGGCAGGATGAGCAGCGCCAGCGTCATGCCCGCCACGAGGATGGTCTGACCCATGGCGAAGCTCTGCACGAACAGGCCGAGGGCCAGCAGGCCGTAAATGATGGAGGGCACGCCGGCGAGATTGGTGACGTTGATCTCGATGAGATGGGTAATCCAGTTCCGCGGCGCATATTCCTCGAGATAGAGGCCTGCGGCGACGCCGAGCGGCACCGCGAGCACGGTCGTGACGATCATCACCAGTGCGGTGCCGACCCAGGCGGACAGGATGCCCGCATCCGCCGCGCGCCGGGAGGGGAAGCTGGTCAGGAAATCAAGATCAATGCGCCCGAGCCCATCCACCATGAAGTCGATGATGAGCGACAGCAGCACGATCATGGTGAGGATGAGGACGCCCAGACCGAGGAGCGCGAAATTGCGGTCCGAGCGATGCGCCCGGGTGACGATCTCGGCGTCCGAGAAGCGGCGGGAGGGTTGAGCGGCGAGCGGCTTCACGGCCATCCCCTCAATAGACTTCGCGGTACTTCTGGCGCAGCCAGAAGGCGAGGATGTTGAAGACAAAGGTCATGAGGAACAGCGTCATGCCCGCGGCGAAAATGGTGAGATAGGCGATGGAGCCGTGCGGCACGTCGCCGAGGCTGATCTGGACGATGTAAGCGGTGATGGTGGCGGCGCCCTCCAGCGGGTTGAGGGCGAGCTTGGCCTGCTGGCCGGCGGCGATGGCCACCACCATGGTCTCGCCCACCGCCCGCGACATGCCGAGGATGTAGGCCGCCGTTACCCCGGAGAAGGCACCGGGGATCACCACCCGCGTCGCCGTCTGGAGCCGCGTGAAGCCGAGCGCGTAGGCGCCCTCCCTCAGCTCCGCGGGAACGGCGCGCATGGCGTCCTCGCTTACGGAAACGATGTAGGGCAGGATCATGATGCCCATGACGATGCCGGGCACGAGCAGGTTGAAGCTGGCGAGCCCCGGAATGAAGATCTGGAAGATGGGCGTGAGGAACAGGAGCGCGAAATAGCCGAAGGCCACGGTGGGCACGCCGGCGATCAACTCAAGGAACGGCTTGATGGCCTCACGCACCTGCGGCCGGGCGAATTCCGACAGGTAGATGGCGAGCACGGTCCCCGCCGGGATGGCCACGACAAGCGCAATGAGCGAACTCATCAAGGTGCCGGACACCAGAGTCATGATGCCGAAGTGCTTGTCCTGGAACACCGGCGTCCATTGCGTGTCGGTCAGGAAGTCGATGATCGACACCTGGGTGAAGAATTTCACGCTTTCGGACAAGAGAACGTAGACGATGCTCCCCGTCACAAGAACCGAGAGCGCGGCGCTGAGAAAGAGGACGACCCGCATGGTGCGGTCCACCACCCGGCGGCGCGCCAGGAAGGTGGGAGAGACCGTCAGGCCCCGCTGGCCCGTTCTTGAGACTGGAGATGCCGCTGCGACCACGACCAACCCTCACCTAGATGGAGGGAGGCGCCGGAGCGCCTCCCTCTGGATCAGACCTCAGTAGACGAGCTTTTCCTTCAGGAGATCCTCGACCGACACGCCGACCTTGGAGCCGGTGAAGCCGGTGCCGATCTCACGCTTCCTGAAGCGCTCCTGGAACGCCTTCAGGGCCGCCTCGGGAAGCGGCACGTAGCCCACTTCCTTGACCAGCTCGACCGCGTTCTTGGGGTTCTGGTAGAACTCCACGAACTTCGCCACCTCGGGGCGGGTGTCCGCCGACTTCTTGTTCACATAGATGAAGATGGGGCGGGACAGGGGCTGGTACTTGCCGGTGCGGGCGTTCTCCACAGAGGGCTCCACGGCGGAGGCGGCATCGTTGAGCTTGATCTTCACGGCCTTCAGCTTGCCGTGGTTCTCCTCGTAATAGACGAGGCCGAAGAAGCCGAGGGCGTTCTGGTCGCCGGCGACGCCCTGCACGAGCACGTTGTCGTCCTCGGAGGCGGTGAAGTCGCCGCGGCTCGAGTGTTCCTTGCCGACGATGGCGGCGGTGAAATAGTCATACGTGCCGGAATCGACGCCCGCGCCGTAGAGCACCAGAGGACGATCAGGGAAGCTGTCGCGCACCTGCTTCCAATTGGTGATCTTGCCCTGGGCCTCGGGCTCCCAGATCTTCTTCAGGTCCGCGACGGTCATTTCGCTCGCCCAGGTGTTGGACGGATGGATGACGACGGTGAGCGCGTCGAGCGCCACGGGCAGCTCGATATATTCGATGCCGGCTTCCTTGCAGGCCTTCTGCTCGCTCGCGGTGATGGGTCGCGAGGCGTTGGAGATGTCGGTCTCACCGCGGCAGAACTTCTTGAAGCCGCCACCCGTGCCGCCGATGCCGACGGTCACCTTGATGTCTTTGTTCTGCTTCTGGAACTCCTCGGCCATGGCCTCGGTCACGGGAAACACCGTGGACGAGCCGTCGGCCTTGACCAGAGCCTGGGCGGCGGCGCCGTTGAAGGCTGCGCCGGTAGCGAGCAGCGCGATCGCGCCCGCGAGAGTGATGATCTTCATGAGGTTGCCGTCTCCCTGGACAATGTCGCCAGGGCTCTCGACGCTCGCCTGGCCATACGGCCTCTAAGCAATTTAGACAACAACTTTATGACAAAATCGTATATTTGAATCTAATTGTCATCTATAAAAGGTTTTAATGCAATTAATTGCCGATTTTGCTCATGTATATATGACATATATCTCGGCCATGTCGCGCCACAATATGGGTGCACATGAAATCTATAATCCCTTTTGCAAGGCATTAATCCAATATATCAGAGACACTCGCGACCATTTACTCTTCGCAACCGGCCCAGATATTCCATAGTTAATCCAATTTAGCAGCGACCCATCCCGATCGAGGGAGGGCATTTACGCTATTTTAATTCGATAGGTATCGACATAACGATAACAATACTTGCCGCATCGGAATGCTCTGGAAGGCGCGCGTCATACCAATGTCATGTGACGCATATAGCGATCTGTCCACGCCTATCGACATTTTAGCTTATGGCGGCGATGATCAGAATCGCGCCCCATATCGAAGGGCGACAGGGGGAGGCCAGCCGTGAACCGCATTCTTGCCTTGACTGCCGCAGTTGCACTTGCGGCCCTGACCACGCTCTCGCCCGCCGCGCATGCGGCCGAGGTGCGGGGCGCGGGCTCCACCTTTGCCTATCCCATCATCTGGAAGTGGGCTGAAGGCTTCCGCGAGCGCACGGGCACCCTCGTGGGATACCAGTCGGTCGGCTCGTCGGCCGGCGTCAACCGCATCAAGGACGGCGTGGTGGATTTCGGCGCAACCGACAAGCCGCTGAAGCCGGAAGATCTGGAGAAATACGGCCTCGGCCAGTTCCCCATCGTGTTCGGCGGCGTCGTGCCGGTGTTCAATGTGGAGGGCGTCGGCCCCGGCCAGTTGCGCTTCACCGGCGCGCTTCTCGCCGACATCTATCTTGGCAAGGTCGCGACCTGGTCCGACCCCGCCATCAGGGCCCTCAATCCCGACATCAAGCTGCCCGACGCCAAGATCGTGGTGGTGCACCGTTCCGACGGATCGGGGACCACCTTCAACTGGGTGTCCTACCTCGCCAAGGCGAGCCCGGAATGGAAGCAGCAGGTCGGCGAGGGCAGCGCGGTCGCCTGGCCGGTGGGAACGGGCGCACGGGGCAACGAGGGCGTTGCGACCGAGGTCAAGCGGGTCAAGAACGCCATCGGTTACGTGGAATACACCTACGTGGTGCAGGCCAAGCTCGCCTATGGCCTGGTGCAGAACCGGGCGGGCCGGTTCATCGCCCCGAGCGCGGCGTCGTTCCAGGCCGCGGCCTCGAGCTTCGACTGGACCGCGGCGAAGGATTTCTTCGTGATCATCAACGATTCCGCCGCCGAGGATGCCTATCCCATCGCCGCCACCACCTTCGCCATCATGTACAAGGAGCCCAGGGTCCCGGCCAACAGCCGCGCGGCCTTCGAGTTCTGGCGCTTCGCCCTCGGCGAGGGTGAGAAATATGCATCGGAGCTCGGCTATGTTCCCTTGCCGCCGGCGCTGGTCCAGCAGGTGAAGGACTATTGGGCAAAGACCTTTAAGGGTGGCGTCTGAGATCACCGTGGGATGCCGGTGATCTGCGAGGCAGTTTTGGAGGGTGGTGTAAGATGGATGAAACGAGGCTCAACGGGGAAGATGCGATCAGGATCTTCGATGCGCTGTCGCAGGGCACGCGTTTCGAGACCTATCGCCTCCTGCTGCGCTATGTCCCTTACGGACTCCCGGCTGGCGACATCGCCCGCCTTCTCGCTGTTCCGCACAACACCATGTCCACCCATCTCGCGTTGCTCGAGCGCGCCAACCTTGTGACGGCGCGCCGCGATGGGCGTTCCATCATCTATGCGGCGAGCCTCGTGCCCGCCGCCCCCATTCTCGGCCGTCTCATGGGCGAGATGGGCTTCACGCTCACCGCGCGGCACGGCACCTTGCAATCCGCCTTTCCGCAGGTGCGCCCCGCGGCCGCGAATGATCGTGTCTACAATGTGCTGCTGGTCTGCTCCGGCAATTCTGCACGTTCGGTGATCGCCGAGGCGTTGCTGAACCGGGAAGGCCGCGGCCGCTTCCGGGCCTATTCAGCCGGCAGCCGGCCGAAGTCCAAGCCCCACCCCATGGCGCTCAATCTGCTCGCCTCGCTCGGCTACGACACGGCGCACCTCTCATCCAAGAGCTGGGACGGGTTCGCCCGGCCGAACGCACCGGAGATGGATTTCGTCATCACCACCTGCGACGCCGCGGCGGGCGAAATCTGCCCCGCCTTCCCCGGCCACCCACTGCAGGCCCATTGGGGCCTGCCCGATCCGCTCTCGGTGAAGGGAACCGAAGCGGAGCAGAAGGCGGCCCTCCTCTCCACCTATCGTCGGCTCGCCGGGCGCGTCTCCGCCTTCGTCAACCTTCCATTCGAGCAGCTCGATCTTGCTTCGCTGAAAGAACGCATCAGCAAGATCGGGAGGATGGAGGGTGCAACGGACCTCACGCTTTCCGGGCAGGCCGCGTGAGGTCGGAAGCCGCCGCCGGACCTCCGCGGGCCTGAAGCCATCGCGCCGGGGCCGCCCCCTTTTCGAAGATCACAGGGAATCACGGTGCCATGAGAGTAGGGATCAACGGCCTCGGCCGCATCGGACGGCTGTCGCTGCGCGCGGCCATGGGGGCGGCGCAACGCCCGGACAACGACCCCCGCGGCGGCAACCGGCTGGACATCGTGCATCTCAACGAGATCAAGGGTGGTGCCGAAGCCGTCGCCCACCTCCTGGAATTCGACAGCGTGCAGGGCCGCTGGCGCGCGCCCATCTCCCACGATGAGGCGAGCGTGCGCATCGGCGACACGGCCATGTCGTTCTCGTCCCATGCCAAGCCGGAAGACATTCCCTGGGGCGACCTCGGGGTGGACGTGGTGCTGGAATCCACCGGCAAGTTCCTCACGCCGCAGGTGCTTGAAGGCCACCTGAAGCGCGGGGCCAAGCGGGTCATCGTCGCCGCCCCGGTGAAGGACCCGTCCGTCCTCAACGTGGTGGTGGGGGTGAATGAAAATCTCTACGACCGCGAGCGGCACCCCATCGTCACCGCAGCCTCCTGCACCACCAACTGCCTCGCCCCCGTGGTGAAGGTGGTGCACGAGGCCATCGGCATCCGTCACGGCCAGATCACCACGATCCACGATCCCACCAACACCAATGTGGTGGTGGACGCGCCCCACAAGGACCTGCGCCGCGCCCGCTCGGCCATGCTCTCGCTCCAGCCCACCACCACGGGAAGCGCGACCGCCATCGCCCTCATCTATCCCGAACTCAAGGGCAAGCTGAACGGCCATGCGGTGCGCGCCCCCGTGCTCAACGCCTCGCTCACCGACTGCGTGTTCGAGCTGAACCGCGAGACCACCGCGGAGGAGGTGAATGCCCTGTTCGCCGAGGCCGCGAACGGAGCGCTCAACGGCATCCTCGGCTTCGAGCCGCGCCCTTTGGTGTCGGCCGACTATGCCCGCGACACAAGGTCCGCCATCGTGGACGGGCCGTCCACCCTCGTCACCGACGGCACCCTGCTCAAGGTCTATGCCTGGTACGATAACGAGATGGGCTATGCCTGCCGCATGGTGGACCTCGCGTGCCATCTTCAACAGGCGGGGCTGTGAGATGGCGCCGTCCTCCTCCGCGGGCCTGCGCAATTACGCCATCGTCACCGCGGCCTACTGGGGCTTCACGCTGACCGACGGCGCCTTGCGGATGCTGGTGCTGTTCACCTTCTTCAAGCTCGGCTACTCGCCCTTCACCCTCGCCTTCCTGTTCCTGCTCTATGAGGCGGCGGGCATCGGGGCGAACTTCATCGGCGGATGGCTCGCCGCGCGCTTCGGCATCACCCGGATGCTGACGGTGGGGCTCACCACCCAGATCGCCGGCTTCCTGCTGCTCTCGGCCATGTCCCCCTCGTGGGAAACCGCATTCCTGGTGGCCTGGGTGGTGGCGGCACAGGGTGTGTGCGGGGTGGCCAAGGACCTCACCAAGACCGCCTCAAAATCCGCCATCAAGGTCACGGAGGCGGAAGCGAAGGGCAATGCCGAGGGGCGCCTGTTCCGCTGGGTGGCGTGGTTCACCGGCTCCAAGAACGCCATGAAGGGCTTCGGCTTCTTCCTCGGCGGCGTGCTGCTGGAGGCGTTCGGCTTCCGCCTGTCGCTGTGGCTCATGGCGGGCGTGCTGGCCATCGTGCTGCTCGGCGTCCTGCTCTCTTTGCCGCCCATGATGGGCAAGGCCAAGGCCAGTTCCTCGGCCAGGGAATTGTTCGGCAAGAGCCGGGGGGTGAATCTGCTCGCCGCCGCCCGCGTGGCGCTGTTCGGCGCGCGGGACGTGTGGTTCGTGGTGGGCGTGCCGGTGTTCCTCTATGGCCTCGGCTGGACCTTCCCCATGGTAGGTGGCTTCCTGGCGCTCTGGACCATCGGCTACGGCATCGTGCAGGCGGCAGCGCCTGCGGTGGTGAGCCGCAGCCCGGACGGATTGTCGAAGGAGGTTCCGGCGGCGCGCTGGTGGGCGCTCGGGCTCGCACTCGTTCCCGTCGCCATCATCGCGCTCCTTGCCATGACGCCCCTGCGGCCGGACCTCATCGTCGTCATCGGACTCGGCATTTTCGGCGCCGCCTTCGCGGTGAATTCCTCGCTGCACTCCTATCTGATCCTCGCCTATGCGGGATCGGAGAAGGCGGCGGAGGACGTCGGCTTCTATTATGCCGCGAACGCCGCCGGGCGCTTCGCCGGAACGCTCCTCAGCGGCCTGCTCTACCAGGTGGGGGGCATCACGACCTGCCTCGCCGGCTCCGCCGTCATGCTCGGCATCTGCTGGCTCACCACCCTGCTTCTGCCGACCCACGCCGGCGCCGTGGAGAAGGCCGGGCCCGGCAGTGCCCTGCCGAGCAGTTGAGCCGGCCGCATCGTAGTCGGTGCGTCACACAACAGTCGTACTGAAGATGTGATCCAATCGGAGATGAAGCCATGTCGCTCCTGCGCTCCCTGACCTGTGCCGCCATGCTCGCGGCGACCATGCTGGCGCCGTCCTTTGCCCGGGCCGAATTCAAGCTCGACCCGCGCTTCACCGACACCAATGGCGACATGGTGGCCGACACCCCGTCGGATCCGGCAAAGCAGATCGACCCCGACACCCTCATCTTCGCCTACACCCCGGTGGAGGACCCCGCAGTCTATGCGAAGGTGTGGGCCGAATTCCTCGACCACCTCGCCAAGGTGACGGGCAAGAAGGTGCAGTTCTTCCCCGTGCAGTCCAATGCCGCGCAGCTGGAAGCCATGCGCGCCGGCCGCCTGCATGTGGCCGGCTTCAACACCGGTTCCAATCCCATTGCGGTGGCCTGCGCCGGCTTCGTGCCCTTCACCATGATGGCGGCGAAAGACGGCGCCTATGGCTACGAGATGGAGATCATCACCTATCCCGGTTCCGGCATCACCAAGGTCGAGGACATCAAGGGGAAGAAGATGGCCTTTACCTCGGAGACCTCGAACTCCGGCTACAAGGCGCCCTCCGCGCTCCTGAAGTCGCAGTTCGGCATGGAGGCCGGCAAGGACTTCGAGCCCGCCTTCTCCGGCAAGCACGACAATTCCATCATCGGCGTCGCCAACAAGGACTATCCCGCGGCGGCCGTCGCCAATTCGGTGATGAAGTGAGGTGGTCCCCGAAAATCGGACAGGGAGTTAAGCTTGGTTCGGCCTGACGGAAGGACGAGCCCGATGACCGGGAAGAGGAAGCGATATTCAGCTGAGTTCAAGGCGAAGGTGGCCCTGGAGGCGC
>NZ_JAIVFN010000009.1 GCF_030015065.1 Xanthobacter autotrophicus
GCGCCGAGGCCCCCGCCCGCCTGTCGCCGCAGGCGGCCTTCGCCCGGCTGTGGAGCTTCACCGTGGTGCGCCGCACCGTGGTGCTGGCGGCGCTGGCCGCCTTGTGGCAGGTGGCGGCGGCGTGGCAGAACAACCCGCTGCTGTTCCCCACCTTCACCGATACGATCTCGGCCCTCGTCACGGCGCTCACCGAGGAAGACCTTCTCCCCGCCGCCCTCGCCTCCCTCGCGGTGCTCACCAAGGGCTATGTGCTGGCGGTGGCGCTGGCCCTCGTGCTGGTCTCGGCGGCCATCGCGGTGCCCTTCCTGAAAGAGGTGCTGCTGACGCTGACCGCCATGTTCAATCCCCTGCCCGCCATCGCGCTTTTGCCCCTGGCCATGCTGTGGCTCGGCCTCGGGGAGGCCAGCCTGCTGCTGGTGATGGTGCATGCGGTGCTCTGGCCGTTCGCCCTCGCGGCGCTCACCGGCTTCGAGCAGGTGCCCGAGACCCAGCGCCTCGTCGGCCGCAATTACGGGCTGAAAGGCCTCTCCTACGTGGGGCTGATCCTCATTCCGGCCGCCCTGCCCTCGCTGCTCTCAGGGCTCAAGATCGCCTGGGCCTTCGCCTGGCGCACCCTGATCGCGGCGGAGCTGGTGTTCGGCGTCTCCTCCCGCGCCGGCGGGCTCGGCTGGTTCGTCTACCGCAACCGCAACGAGCTTCTGACCGACCGCGTCTTCGCCGGCCTCGTCACGGTGATCCTCATCGGCCTTGCGGTGGAGGTGCTGTTCCGCGCGGTGGAGCAACGCACGGTGCGCCGCTGGGGCCTCCAGCGCTGAGGGGCGGACCTGCGGAGCAAATTACCATTGCCGGTATTCCGCCCCGTCGCCGGCGCGAAGAAAGTGCCCTCCCGGCAGAAAAGGAGGCCGGCGACGACCACGCTTCACGATTTATCCACAAAAACGCGTGAGGCTGTGACCCAGATGGAATTACAGCTGGGAAGCCGCCACCGTGAAGCCGCTCCTGATCGTTTCTGGTATTCTGGTCGCGAGCGCCGTCGGCGCCGGCGTGGCGATCTCCCCCATGCTCACGTCCGCCAAGGCCGTGAGGGACGATGGACCTGCCACCACGCAGTCCATCTCCCAAAACCCCCAGGGCGCGCAGGCCAAGGGGGCGCAGGGCAACGCCGCGCACGCTGAAGCCGTGGCGCCGGCGCCCGCGCCGGCTCCCCCGCCGGTGGTGACCCCGCGCAAGAACTACACCTACAAGTCGTTCAACGTGGATGGCAATTACATCGCCATGACGTTCGACGACGGCCCCAACCCGGAGACCACACCCCAGCTGCTCGCCATCCTGAAGGAACGCGGCATCAAGGCCACCTTCTTCGTGCTCGGCAACATGGTGGCCAAGCATCCCGAAGTGCTGAAGATGATCGCCGACGAGGGCCACGAGATCGGCAGCCATTCCTGGAGCCACCCGCAGCTCACGCGCATCAGCCAGGCGGCGGTGGAGAAGGAGCTGGGCAATACGTCCGAGGCCATCTTCCAGGTCACCGGCAAGCGGCCCATGTATCTGCGCCCGCCCTACGGCTCCATGAAACCGTCGCTGCGGACCATGATCGAGGAAAAGTACGGCCTCACCACCGTCAACTGGGCCGTGGACCCCAACGACTGGAAATTCCGCGACAGCCAGAAGGTGCATGACGCCATCATGGCCCAGGTGACGCCGGGCGCCATCGTGCTCGCCCACGACATCTATCCCACCACCGTGGCGGCCATGCCGCGCGTGCTCGATGAGCTGATCGCCAAGGGCTACAAGTTCGGCACCATTTCCGACCTCATCGCCATGGACAAGACGCCCAAGGTGCAGTTACTGGCAGCCCTGCCGAACACCGGCAAGCCGCAGCAGGCCCAGCAGAAGCCCCAGAAGCCCAAGCCGGCCACCGCGTCTGCCAAGCCGGACGGTGCCAAACCGGCGTCGAAGCCGGCGGCCGGCGCCGCCCAGCCGCCGCGCGCCGGTGGCGTCTACTGACGCAGCCGCGTTCCCTGTCGAACCCGAGAGCCCGTTCCCCGGAACGGGCTCTTTTCATTTGTGCATGTGGCGCAATACCGGCCATTTGCGCGCGTGGCCAGCATCGGCCGTGCTCAAACGATTTGAAGGTTCCCGCCGCCGCTCCTACAAAGGCCAAAAGCACGATGCTCCGGCGGTCGGCGCCGGCATCGCGAACCGGGAGCACGCCCATGACCAGCACCGCTGAAACGACCAGCACCGCTGAAACGCCCAAGACCACCACCAGGCGCGCCGGCGTCATCGGGCTCGGTTCCATGGGCCTCGGCATGGCACAATCCCTGCTGCGGGCGGGGATCGACGTCGCCGGCTGCGACGTGGGCGAGGAGGCCGTGGCCCGCTTCGTCGCGCAGGGCGGGCGCGGCGCCGCATCCCCGGCCGAAGCGGCCGAGGGCGCCGACATGGTGGTGAGCGTGGTGGTGAACGCCGCGCAGACCGAGGCCGTCCTGTTCGGCCCCGACGGTGTGGCCCAGGCCCTTCCGGACGGCGCCGTCTTCATCTCCTGCGCCACCATGGACCCGGACGCCGCCCGCGCCCTCGCCGCGCGGCTCGAGGCCACAGGGCGGCATTATCTCGACGCCCCCATCTCCGGCGGCGCGCAGCGGGCGGCGGAAGGCGCGCTCACCATTCTCGCCTCCGGCAGCCCGGCCGCCTTCGCCAGGGCCCACCCGGCCCTCGACGCCATGGCGGCCAAGCTCTACACGCTGGGGGACGCGCCGGGGGCTGGCGCGGCCTTCAAGATGATCAACCAGCTGCTCGCCGGGGTGCACATCGCCGCCGCCTGCGAGGCCATGGCCTTCGCCGCGCGGCAGGGGCTCGACCTGAAGAAGGTGTACGAGGTGATCACTGCATCCGCCGGCAACAGCTGGATGTTCGAGAACCGCATGCCCCACGTGCTCGCCGGCGACTATACCCCGAAGAGCGCGGTGGATATCTTCGTGAAGGACCTCGGCATCGTCCAGGACATGGCCCGCAGCGCGAAATTCCCGGTGCCGGTCTCCGCCGCCGCGCTCCAGATGTTCCTCGCCGCCTCCGCATCGGGCATGGGGCGGGACGACGACGCCTCCGTGGCGCGGCTCTATGCGCAGATCACCGGAACGAAGCTGCCGGGCGTCTGAGGCCGGCCCTCCGACCTGTTACATTTCGTAACCCGTTGTCACGCATACGGCATGCCCCCGTAACCTGCGCCCGCCAGGGTCGCGCCAGCCAGCGGCCGCCCGATGCGAAGGGCGGCCGGAAGATGAGGAGAACCATCATGTCCCGTGCCCCTCTTGCGTCCGTCCTCGCCATGCCGCTGCTCGCCTTCGGCCTCGCGCTGGGGCTCGCCCCCGAGGCCCGGGCACAGAACATCTCGCCCGAGCAGGCCAAGGCCCTGCGCACCGCCTGCGAGGCCGACGTGAAGAAGCTGTGCGCGGGCGTGCAGCCCGGCGGCGGGCGTCTCGTCCAGTGTCTCAAGGAGCACAAGGACGAGGTGACGCCGCCCTGCCAGGCGAGCCTCGGCGCCCTCGCGGCCAGCCTGCGCAAGCAATAGGACGCGTCCGGGCGGTGGCGCCCTCAGGCCACGGCCAGGAGGCTCGCATTGCCGCCCGCCGCCGCCGTGTTCACGCTGAGCGAAACTTCTTCCAGCAGCAGGTGCGGCGGAAAGGCGAATGGCGAGGCCGCGACCTCCTCCGGTGCCGCCGCATGGAGCGGCACGATCGGCCCCGGCAGCG
The DNA here is from genome assembly GCF_030015065.1 of Xanthobacter autotrophicus. Classification (GTDB taxonomy): domain Bacteria; phylum Pseudomonadota; class Alphaproteobacteria; order Rhizobiales; family Xanthobacteraceae; genus Xanthobacter; species Xanthobacter autotrophicus_D. Next base: position 3,756 of record NZ_JAIVFN010000009.1, read on the forward strand.
CGGCAAGGCGCTGCGCCACGGCCATGAGCCGCGCGCCCTCCCCTTCCGCCAGCGCCGCCGCGAAGGGCGCGCCCCCGCCTTCCGTGCGGATGCGCGCCGCCACCGATGGCGGCAGGCCCGCGAGATGGTTCAGGAGCCCTGCCCCGGCCTCCACCACCGCCCGGTTGCCGGTGGCCAGCGCCGTGCCGATCTGGCGCATCAGCCCGGTCTGCGTCACCGGAAGCAGCAGCAGGGTGCCGCGCGGCCGCAGCCGCCAGGTGTTGCGCTCGCCCACCGGGCCCGGCAGTTCGCGCGCGAGGCCGAGGGGAACGGCGTCCGCCAGCGCCCGCACCGCCGCTGCGTCGTCCGCGCGCCCGCCCGCCTCCAGCCAGTCGGCGAAGGCCAGCGCCGTCCTGTCCGCCGTGCCCGCGCCCAGCGCGAAGGCCGGCCCCCGGACCAGCCGGCCGAGATAAAGCGGCCCGCCCGCCTTCGGCCCGGTGCCGGACAGGCCGTGGCCGCCGAAGGGCTGCACCCCCACCACCGCGCCGATCATGTTGCGGTTCACATAAAGGTTGCCGGCCCCCGCCTTGCCCGTCACCTCAGCGATGGTCTCGTCCAGCCGCGTGTGCAGGCCGAAGGTGAGGCCGTAGCCGGTGGCGTCGATGTCGGCGAGGAGGCGGCCGAGATCCGCCCGCCGCCAGCGCAGCACATGCAGCACCGGGCCGAACACCTCGCGGGTGAGATCGGCCATGGATGAAATCTCGATCAGCGTCGGCGCCACGAACGTGCCGTGGGCCGCCTCCGCCGGCAGAGGCATGCGATGGACGCGGCAGCCCCGCGCCGCCATGGCGGCCACATGCGCCTCGATGCCGGCCTGCGCCTCTTGGGTGATGACCGGGCCCACATCCACGCACAGGCGATCCGTGCGGCCGATCTCCAGCTCCGCCATGGCTCCCTTGAGCATGGCGAGCATGGCGTCGGCCACCTCCTCCTGAAGGCACAGGACGCGCAGGGCGGAGCAGCGCTGGCCGGCGCTGTCGAAAGCGGAGGCCAGCACATCCGCCACCACCTGCTCGGGCAAAGCGGACGAATCCACGATCATGGCGTTCTGCCCGCCGGTCTCGGCGATGAGCGGCACCGGCCGTCCCGTGGGCGACAGGCGGCGGGAGAGCACTTCGGCAATCCGGCGCGCCACCTCCGTGGAGCCGGTGAACATGACGCCCGCCACTTCCGGCGCCGCCACCAGCGCCGCGCCGACCGATCCATCGCCGGGCAGCAGGTGGAGCACGTCCTGCGGGATGCCGGCGGCGTGGAGGAGGCGCACCGCCTCGGCGGCGATGAGGGGCGTCTCCTCCGCGGGCTTGGCGAGCACGGGATTGCCCGCCGCCAGCGCCGCCGCCACCTGCCCGGTGAAGATGGCGAGGGGGAAGTTCCACGGGCTGATGCAGGCCACCGGACCGAGGGGGCGATGATCCCGGGAGAGGCGCGCCTCGGCCTCGTCCGCATAATAGCGCAGGAAGTCCACCGCCTCGCGCACCTCGGCCACCGCATTGGCGGCGGACTTGCCCGCCTCGCGCATGATGAGGCCGAGAAGGTGGGGCATCTGCGCCTCCAGCATGTCGGCGGCCACGCGCAGCGGGGCGGCCCGCTCCGCCGGCGCCCGCGCCGCCCAGCCGGGAGCCGCGCCGGCGGCAATCGCCACCGCCCGCGCCACATCATCCGCGCCGGCCTCGCGCACCTCCCCCACCCGGTCGCGATGGTCGCCCGGATTGAGGATCGCCCGCGCCGGCCCGCCGCCGCCCGCCGGGGCCGCGCGCCACGGCGTCGCGCAACCGGCGGCGAGGGCCTGGCCCAGGGCGGCCAGCACGGCGTCGCTCGACAGGTCGAGGCCCCGTGAATTGGCCCGCTTCCCGTAAAGGTCGCGCGGGGCGGCGATGGCCGGGCTGGGCGCGCCCGGATCCGGCATGGCGGCCACCGTCTCGGCCGGATCGGCGATCAGATCGGCCAGGGGCACATTGTCATCGGCGAGGCGGTGGACGAAGGAGGAGTTGGCGCCATTCTCCAGCAGCCGCCGCACCAGATAGGCGAGCAGCGTCTCGTGGGTGCCCACCGGCGCATAGATGCGGCACGGCCGGCCGAGCGGCCCCACCACCTCCTCGTACAGCGACTCCCCCATGCCGTGGAGGCACTGGAACTCGTAGTCGCCCGCGCGGAAATCCGGCCCCGCCAGCTCGTAAATGGCGGCCAGCGTCTGGGCATTGTGGGTGGCGAACTGGGGGAAGACCGCATCGCGCGCGGCGAGCAGCCTGCGGGCGCCGGCCATGTAGCACAAATCGGTGTGCACCTTGCGGGTGAAGACGGGAAAATCCGCCATCCCGTCCACCTGCGCGCGCTTGATCTCGCCATCCCAATAGGCGCCCTTCACCAGGCGCACCATGATGCGCCGGCCAGTGCGCCGGCCAAGGTCGATAAGGACATCGAGGACCGCCGGGCAGCGCTTGCCATAGGCCTGCACCACGAAGCCGATGCCGTTCCACCCCGCAAGGCCGGGATGGGCGCAAAGCGCCTCCAGGAGGTCGAGGGAGAGTTCGAGGCGGTCCTGCTCCTCCGCATCAATGGTGAGGCCGATGTCGTGACGCCGCGCCTGCAGTGCCAGCGCTTCGAGCCGCGGCAGCAGTTCCGCCATCACCCGCCCGGCCTTGGCACGGGCATAGCGCGGATGCAGCGCGGAGAGCTTCACCGAGATGCCCGGCCCCGCCTGGATGCCCCGCCCAGCCGAGGCATTGCCGATGGCCGCGATGGCCCCGCGATAGGCCTCGAAATAGCGCTCCGCGTCGGCCGCCGTCATGGCCGCCTCGCCCAGCATGTCGAAGGAATAGGAGAAGCCCTGCGCCTCGCGCTTGCCAGCGCGGTGAAGCGCCTCCTCGATGGTTCGGCCCATGACGAACTCGGCGCCCATCAGGCCGATGGCCATATCCACCGCGCGCCGGATCAGGGGTTCGCCGCAGCGCGCCACGAGGCGGGTGAGCGCGGTGGACAACCGCCCGTCATCGGCGGTGGCGGCGAGCCTGCCGGTGAGGACAAGGCCCCAGGTGGCCGCGTTCACGAACAGGGAGCGCCCGCCGCCCAGATGCGCCTGCCAGTCGCCATGACCGATCTTGTCGCGGATGAGGGCGTCGCGGGTGGCGCTGTCGGGAATGCGCAGCAGCGCCTCGGCAAGACACATGAGGGCGACGCCCTCCTGGCTGGAGAGGGCATATTCGCGCACCAGCGCCGCCACCACCGACCCGCGCGGCTTCGCCCGCAGCCGGGTGACGAGATCCCCCGCCCGCGCGGCGATGCGCCCGCGCATCTCGCCGGGAATGCGGGCGGCGGGCAGGAGATCGGCGATGGCCTCCCGCTCGGGACGGCGATGGGCGGCGGCGAGGGCCTCGCGCAGGGCCGGGCGCGGGCCGGCCGGCGGCGCGAAGGCGGCAAAGGGGACGGCGGCTTCGGGTACGGCTGAAGGGGCGTCAACGGCGCTGATCATGGCGCGGCTCATGGCGAATATTCCCTCGTCTGCCGGCCCGCGGACCGTCGCGGGCGGGACCGGTTCGGCGATGTGCAACATCCTAGCCCAGGATATTGAGGCAATTCGCCTTTTCATGACCCCAGATACCATTCATACTATCTCCAATTTGCTGTAAATGAGACCAGTTTGATGGAAAATGACGCCTCAGACAGCCATATTGGTGCCTTCGATGCCCGCATCATCGCCGCGCTGGTGGAGGACGGGCGCATGTCCGTCACCGACCTCGCGGCGCGGGTGGGCCTGTCGCGCAGCCCGTGCCAGGCGCGGCTCAAGCGGCTGATGGACGAGGGCTATATCCGGGGCTTCCGTGCGGTGCTCGATCCGGTGAAGCTCCGGCTTGAGCACATCGCCTTTACCGAGGTGAAGCTCTCCGAGACCACCGAGAAGGCGCTCGGAGCCTTCAACGCGGCGGTGCTCAGGATCAAGGAGGTGGAAGCCTGCCACATGATCGCGGGGCCGTTCGACTATCTGCTCAAGGTGCGAACCCGCGACATCCGCCGCTATCGCGAGGTGCTGGGGGAGAAGATCTCCGCCCTGCCCCACGTGGCGAGCACCTCCACCTACGTGGTGATGGAGCCGGTGAAGGACGACGGGGCATGAGCCGACCCGGCCCCGCCCTTCGTTTCCCTTTACAACCGGCCGAAGCGACCTCACTCTCTCAGCAAAACATAAGAGGCCCAACGTGGCCGTCAGGGAGTTGAGACATGGCCACCATTCTTGATCGGCCGGCGCAAGCCGGGCCGGCGGCGCCTGTCGTGCGCGCCATTACCTTTGCCGACGTGAAGGATGCCCTCCTCGCCGGGGTGCAGGATTTCAATCGCGCGCCCGTCATCGGCGCCCTTTTGGGGGCGATCTATGCCTTCGGCGGCATCCTCATCGTGTCCTGCGTGTTCGCGCTGGATCTTGGCTATCTGGCCTACCCGCTGTTCGCGGGCTCGGTGCTGATCGGCCCGTTCGTGGCCGCCGGGCTCTACGACGTGAGCCGGGAGCTTGAGGCCGGGCGGCAGCCCACCCTGAAAGGGGTGTTCTCCACGGTCTTCGCCCAGCGCCAGAGGGAACTGGGATGGATGGCCTTCGTCACCATCTTCGCCTTCATCATCTGGATGTACCAGGTGCGCCTGCTGCTGGCGCTGTTCCTCGGCTTCGCCTCGTTCGGGACCTTCAGCGAGTTCCTGCACGTGGTGTTCACCACCTCGGACGGCCTGAGCTTCCTGGCGGTGGGCCATGTGGTGGGCGCGGCGCTGGCGCTGGGCCTGTTCTCCATCACCGTGGTGTCGTTCCCGCTGCTGATGGATCGCGACCTCGACGTGGTCACGGCCATGATCACCAGCGTGCAGGCGGTGCTGGCGAGCCCTGGCCCCATGATCTTCTGGGGCCTTATCGTGGTCGCCCTGCTCGCGGCCGGCGCGGTGCCGGTCTTCCTCGGCCTCATCGTGGTGCTGCCGGTGCTGGGCCATGCCACATGGCATCTCTACCGCAAGGCGGTGGCGCCCGTCGCCTGACGGTCCGGTCGCGGCATTCCGATTCCGGGTGTCGCGACGAAGCCGGCCTGCAGGAGCTTCATCCGGCAGGGGCGTTCCGCGCCTGCGGGCGCGGAACCCGAACGCCGCCCGATGTGCCTCCACCCGCGCCGCGTGTCCGCCTCGGGGGATGGCCGGGACAAGCCCGGCCATGACGAGCCGGGTAGAGCGCCCACCTGCCGAAAGGCTTCCCGGCGGGATTTTCTAACAGGCTCTCAGGAGCCGGGCTTTTCCGGCCCCGCAGGCGTCTTCGCATCGCGCTTGCCCGTGGCCGGCGCCTTGAAGCCTTTTGCAGGCATCTTCGCCGGCGTCACCTTCCGTGCGGCCGGCGCCTTCTTGGCTGCCGGAACCTTCTTCGCCGATGTCGCCTTCTTGGCGGGTGCCGCCTTCCTTTCCGGCAGCCGCACCGCCGCTTTCGCTGCGGGCTTGGTGACGGATTTGGCACCGGCCTCCGCTTTCCTGACCACGGCCGCCTTGCGGATCGGCCGGGGCCGCGGCAGGGCCTTGAAAGGCTCGGCGGCCGGCGGCAGCGTCTGTGGCGGCTCTCGGGATGTGTCGCCCTGGGACGACGTGTCGGGAGGCGTCAGATCCTGACCGGACCCGACGGCCTTGCCGCCCTTGCCCTTCATCGCCGTCTTCGCGCCGGGCGCATTGGCGGCATCCGCATCTGCCGCGACGCAATGCGCTTCCGCCCCAGTCGCCTCCGCCACCTTGCGCCCCTTCGGAGCCTTCCCGGTCTTGGCCTTCTCTGGCTTGGCCTTCCCGGGTTTGGCCTTCTCTAACTTGGCCTTCTCGATCTCGGCCTTTTCCGGCTTGGCCTTTGTGGCCTTCCCCTTGTCGGACTTCGCCTTCCCGCCAGTGTCCGGTGCAGCCGCCGGCTCCGCGGCGGCCACGCCGGACCGGGCGACGGCATCCGGTACAGGCGCGGCGGCCTTCGGCCTGGCCTTCACGGGCTTCTGCCTGGCGGGCCTCGCCTTCGCCGACGGGTCCTGTTGCGACGTGTCTTGTGGCGCCGGGGCTTGCGCGGGAGGCGCCTCGACCTGCCCGGCGGCGGGCGGTGCGCGCTCCGGCTGTTCCTTCGACGCAGCCTTTTCCCGCCCCTTCTGCTCGGCCTCCAGCTGTTTGGCCGCCCACCTGCGGGCCATGATCTCGCCGAAGCTCCGGATCAGCTCGGAAAGATCCTCTTCCTGGACCGCGGCGGCGGCGCTGTCGATGGAGAACCAGAAGCCGTAGCGCTGGAAGCGCTCGGGCCACTTTTCCAGCAGCCGCTTCACCTTGAGCGGAAACACCAGCACGTCGCACAGCACCGAGCGCGTGCCGAGCCGCTTCTCGTAGGTGTACAGGCCCAGCGGCTCGCGGGACACGACCCCCACCAGCCCGGCCTCTTCATAGGCTTCGCGCGCCGCGGTCTTGGGCGGGGACAGGCCCTTCATGGGCCAGCCCTTGGGGATCACCCAGCGGCGGGTCTCGCGGGAGGTGATGAGGCGGATCTGCACCTCGCCGTCGCGCCGCACGCGATACGGCAGGGCAGCATACTGCACCCGCCGGCCGGATGGCCCGCCGGTTGCGACCGGAAGCGCTGGCCATCCCCAGGGAGGCGACATGAGCGGTCCTGCGGCAAACCCGAAGGCTGATCAAGAAAACCCGACGAAACACGCAACCAGCTGCGCCGAACGCGCGCCCGAATCGGTCACCCTTTCTGATCTATCACAGCGCCGGAAGCGGGCAAGCGCCCGCCCTGCAAAGCCGGGCCGGTGCTGCGGCACCGGGTCTCGACCGGAGGCGACCGGAAGCGTCCGGGGGCCTCGGCCCTCTCGCCTGCACGCCTACATGGGCTCGATCTCGTAGACCATCAGGGTGCGGGCGCGCACCTCGATCTCGCCCGCCTCCACCGGCACCGACATGCGGGCCGCATCGGCCTTCATCATCATGGGCACCGGCGGCAGCGGGCCGCCGCCCTGCGTCTCGGGCTGGATCGACACGATGCGGGTCAGCCGCACGCCGGCGGCGGCGGCAAGCGCCTTCGCCTGGTCCATGGCGTCCTTGACCGCCGCGCTCCGCGCCTCGCGGTCGAGCTGGCCCGGCTCGGCGAGGGCGAAGGACAGGCCCGACGCCTGGTTGGCGCCCGACTGCACCACCTTGTCCAGCAGCGCCCCCAGCCTGGCGAGGTCGCGCACGGTGACGCGCACGGAATTGCGCACCTCGAAGCCGATCAGCTTGGGCGCCTCGCGCGAGCCCTGCTGGGGAAAGGAATATTGCGGCTGGATGGAGAAGTTCGCGGTGGCGATGTCCCGCGGCTCGATGCCGGCGGCCTTGAGGGCCGCGATCACCTCCGTCACCGCCTTGGAATTGGCGGCGAGGGCGTCATCGGCGGTCTTGGCGCTGGTCATGGTGCCGGTGGTGAGGACCGCCATGTCCGGCGGCGCGGACAGGCGCGCCTCGCCCACCACGGTCAGTGTCGCGGCCGCCGCGGCGGGCCCGCCCGCGAGCAGCAGGGTGGCCACCGCCGCCGCCACGGCGTGGGCGACCACGCGGCGCGGAGCGCGGATGACGGACGCCGGACCGGACCGAGCGAGGAGCATGTGCGTTTCCTTCGGGCTGTTGCATGGCGCGGCCCGCCTGGGCCTTCGGGCGGGAGACGACGCTGCGAACGCGGCGCCATTGCGGCGGCGCGCGGCGTGCCTTGCCGCCATCCACGCGTTTTGCGCCCGTCCACGCCCGGCGCGCGCGCTCCCCTGTTGTTCGCCGACGACGGGATTGCTAGACGAGGAGCCGCAACCCGGCGGCGGCCTCCGCCTCGGCCCCGGGGGCCTGTAGCTCAATGGTTAGAGCTGACCGCTCATAACGGTCTGGTTGCAGGTTCGAGTCCTGCCGGGCCCACCATTTCCAGCGCCGCCGAGGTTCGCTCCGGGTCGCCGAGGCCCGGAAAGATCGTACGATATCAGGTAGTTGGAGCCAGAAAGCCGTCATCCGCGTTCGCTTGAGCTCGTTGGCATCCGGGAAATTTGTTGGCATTTGTGTTGGTATCGAAAACACGGCATTGGCCAGATACCAACACATGCCCCTATCCGACATCGCCGTCCGCAACGCCAAGGGCCGGGACAAGGCGTTCAAGCTCTATCGTCACGCAGGCGTTCTGCTCAGCCTTGCCGGTCAGCTACCAGCGGAGCGTGCCCACGGCGCTCTGGTCAACTTTCGCCCGGCTGGTGCTGGAGGCTGCCTACGAGGCGACGCTGCTGGCCGCGATGGAGAACCTCGGGCGCGGCGGATCGGCGAGGGTGTACCTGACCCGGCTCGGGGGCGGCGCCTTCGGCAACGACGACCGATGGATCAACGACGCCATCCTGCGCGCGCTGGAGCTGGCGAGGAACTGGCCGCTGGACGTGCGCATCGTCGTGCGGGACATGGGTGCGGCCGAGAGCCTGCGGTCCGGGTTGCGGGAGCGGGGACTGGCTTCATAGCGGCGCCGGCGTTACTCGGCCGGAACCGCGCGCACCTCTTCGAGCACGCCCAAGGGATCGAAGCTGATGGCATCGGCCAGGGCCAGGAACTCGATCACGTCGATGCGTCGCTCGTTGCGCTCGATGTCGGCGATGTAGGATTGGGGCCGGCCGAGCTTCTCTGCCACCGCCGCCTGGGACAGGCCGGCCGCCTTGCGGGCCTCGGTCACCAATTGGCGCAGACGGGCATAGCGGGGCTGGCGGAGGTCACGCGGCACATCGGGCTTCCGATTGAGACAGCGGCCGACCAACTAATCGGATTTTCAGATAATCGAGATTTCAGATAAAGTGCCGCATTGCGCGCCTGGCGCCTCGTCTCCAAGTTGCAGTGCCGCAGCGTAAAAAGCATGCGGGAAGGAGCGCCGAACTCATCCCATGGGCACCAACGGCAGTCATGCGACATCGGAGGACGGGCGCTTCAGCAAGGTCATCGCGGCCATGAAGCTGGCGCGGGATCTCGCCGGAACCTCCATCGGCTGGAGGGGCCACGTGGGGAGGGATCATGACCGCCATCATGCATCCTCCCGTTTCATGGAAAAGCGAACAGCCCGGTCCCTCCAGCCAGCGTCGATCCAGTGGAGACGGTTGGCGAACGATGCCGGACACGGCCGGAGCTCCTCGTCGATCGCGGCAACCTCGTCGATCCAGGCCCTGCCAAACCCGAGGTCCACGCTCAACTCGACATTGGATGCTTCGTGGACGGCAGCCCCACAATGCCTCGCCACGAGGCCCGTGAGCCGGTTGCCAGCGGAGATGTGCAGCGCACGCAGCTCACGGATCGCGTTCCAGCATTCTGCCCAGTCCCGATCGCCGTAGGATCTCGTCGGGTAGGCCCGGGTGATGGCGTGGATGTCGTCCTCCGTCCTGGGACCTATCAGGTTCTTGCCGAACATCCAGGACCGGAGCGTCTGAATGTTCCGGTGAAGGCCAACCTGCGCCAGCTTGCGGCTGAGCCATTGTCGCGTGGCGGAGTTTTCCACACGGTCGTCGGCTCGTTGCGCTTTTCTCGCTTGCGCGGTCTTGCATGGGCCAAAGAAAGGGAGTAGCTGACGGGTCCTCGCGGCGCTCCTACGCCGCGACGCCCCGGAAGGGCTTCCCTTCCAGACCGGTTCCCACCGGTTTCGGGCAAGAGGCGCCGGTAGCTCAGCTGGATAGAGCACCAGACTACGAATCTGGGGGTCGGGAGTTCGAATCTTCCCCGGCGCGCCATCAAATCAAAGACAATAAAATCGTTTTTGGCTTTTCCGGTTTCCCGCGTGGATCTGGAATTTGTCGTTGTCGCCACCGTGTCGCCACCGCGAAGGGGATGCCCGGGCGGTGCTCGCGCTCATGCGGTGGCGGTTTCCGCTGCACCCTGAATGATTCGGTAAACCGAGGCCCGGCCGATGCCGAGGGCCTTGGCGATTTCAGTGGGCGTCTTGCCCTCGGCGTGCAGCTTCAGGGCGTCCGTGGCCTTCGCGCGCGCGGTGGGCTTCCGCCCCGTGTACTTTCCTTCCGCCTTGGCCTTGGCGATGCCCTCGCGCTGTCTCTCCAACATCATTTCGCGTTCAAACTGGGCAAAGCCGGCGAAGATCGTCAGAATCAGCCGCCCGGTGGCGCTGCGGGTGTCGACAGTCTCCCCGCCAAGGTTCAGCACCCGGAGCCCGACACCCTTCGCGTCCAGGCCGCGCACGATGTCCCATAGGTTAATTGTGGATCGGGCGAGCCGGTCAATTTTGGTGATGACGAGGGTGTCGCCCTCACGCACGTAATCGAGCGCCTGGCGAAGCACCGCCCGCTCGCTCACGGCGGAGGCGCGTTCTAGATAGACTTTGGCGCACCCGGCCGCCGTGAGGTCGCGGCGCTGTGCCTCGAGGCCTGCCTCCTGCTCGGTGGTGGAACTCCGCCCGTATCCTATGAGCGCGCCCGACATTGTCCCGCCCCAGCCCAAATGTGTCCGTTAGGGTCTAAAGATTGAACGTCATGGCGTCCGAAATGTCAATATCATCCTATTGGACGCACCTTGAGTGAGGGTGCGTCCAATGGACCTTGCCCTATTTGACGCGTTCGGCGCGGCGGCGGGGCATGCTGAAGCATCAATCCGCCGGGAAGTGCGGCGCGGCGGTTCGTTTACTCCGGGATGATGGAATTGGCGTCGCGGTTCACGACGATGCGGGCGATCTTGCGCCACCGCTTGATGTACCGCCGCTTGATTCTGCGCATCTCGCCGGGCCGCCACCGCATCAGACGGCGGGCACGGCGGCTGAATACGTCGCGCTTGTCTCCGCCCGCTGTTCCTCGCGATCCCATGGCCATGTCGCGCCCCTCCTGCCGCCATCATACCGTCGAGCGCCGGAACTGCGACGGTACGGCCTGGTTCAGCGCGGCGCCCGCAATGAAAGCCCCGTGGCGGGTTGCTCCATAGCACTTGATGCTATGGCCCTGTTCATCCAGAATTGTCACGCATGGGCGCCGCGTGTGCCCCTCGGCCCTGTCAATGTCCACAGACGGGGGTTCGGGATCGCCGCAACGGTGGATCATCCTGTTTCAAGGATACCGTTGCCATGCCTTCAGAAGAGGCGCGGGAAGCCCGCGCGCGTCGAGCGCTCGCAAAGGGTGGCTTCCGCATGTTCAAGACGCCAGCGCGCTCCTGGCGGCGCGCCGAGCACGGCGTCGGCTACATGATCGTTGACACATCGACGAACACAGTCGTTTCCGGCTGCATCGGGCGGCTCTATAGCGACTGCCTGGATGATGTGGAGACCTTCTTGTCGGCCCCACGCTCCTAGCGCCTGATGGCGGCCCCTTCGGGCGCTGGCCGGCATACGAAAAAGCCCCGCGATGCTGTCGCGGGGCTTTGGTCGTGAGCGGAGGGGTTTGCGCCGTCTCGGTCATTCCTTGAACTGCTGGCCGGGCTGCAAGCGCAGCAGGTCGGCCTTGATGCTCGCGAGCAGCAGGACTTCCCGGCTGTCCGACCACAGGGTGGGTTCGTTGTCGAACGTCATGTAGTGCTCGAGGATGCCGATCATGCGGAACACGTCCCGCGCGTCCGCCGCGGGTGTTGCCATGATCGCCCGGGCAAGGTCGCCATCGCGGTCCCCTTCCTCGTCGTCATCATCGGCGCCGGCTTCGACGGCCGCGACCTGGGCGCGAGCGGAAAGCCATTCAGCATAAAGGCTCGGGATCGTCTTCGGCATAGCGTGGGCGCCCTGGGTGTGTGCTGTGGTGGGGAAGAGGCGGCAGAGGTCCGCCACGATGGCCACGCAGTGGCGGCGCTCCAACTGCTCGAATTCCTCGAGCTGGGCGGCGAGATAGTCGGCCTTCAAGCCGAGGTCGGCCGGGATGGCGGCGGGCGTCGCCATGAGGCGATTATCGCTCTCCCAAATCCGGGCAAGAACGGCGTCAGCTACCGTCTCGCTGTCTTCGTTCCCCGGCTCTGCCGCCATGGCTGCTTCGGCGGCGGCATAGGAAAGCCGCAGGGCTTCGCGTTCAGCCTTGAGCAGAATGAACGCGGGTGAGAGCCGACCCTGGACGCAGTGGCGGCGGCAATCGTCGCTTTATCGAAGCGGTGCTTTGGATCGCGCGGACCGGCAGTCCGTGGCGTGATCTGCCGGCTATGTTCGGCAACTGGAGCACGGCGTTCCGGCGCTACAGCGACTGGCGCAAAGCCGATGTTTTCGTGAGGCTTTTCGAAGCCTGCTCGGAAGAGCCGGATATGGAATACGCCATGGTCGATGCCACGATCGTCAAAGTCCACCGCCATGGGCAGGGCGCAAAAGGGGGACTCAAAGCCAAGCCATAGGCCGCTCCAAAGGCGGCATGACGACCAAAATTCTCGCTCTGACCGATGCGCTCGGCAACCTCGTGCGCTTCGAACTCCTGCCGGGCCATCGCTTCGACACGGTGGGCGTCGAGCCACTGATCGAAGGTGTCGATTTCGGCGGTCTGATCGCCGACAAGGCTTTCGACAGCAACTGGATCGTCGACGATCTCAACGCCCGCAGCGCCAAGATCGTCATCTCACAGCATCCACGGCGCAAAGCGCCACTGCCTCTCGACCGCGAACTCTACAAGTGGCGCCATCTCATCGAGAACTTCTTCTGCAATCTCAAAGAGTTCAAACGCATCGCCATGCGAGCCGACAAACCCGACCAAAGCTTCTCAGCAATGATCTACCTTGTCGCCACAGTTATCAATTCTCGATGAATCCCCACAGGCCTTAGTCTGGGGCGGAAAGATTCTTGCCGTGGTGAAGGCTCATCATCTCGTGTGCCGAGCTTGAACGCTACCTTTATCCCACTGGCGGCCGCCTCGAGTTGGCGGGGCGTGCGTCTTGTGCGACAGGTCAACTGCTCAAGAGTTCAATTCAAATATAATTTTAATATTACTGTTCATCGGAGGGTCTCCGTTCGTCAACGGAATCCGGTCCGGCCTGTGGTCGCGATCCAGATCGGGCCAAATACTGACATCCCTGGTGATCACGACCAACACAGCCCCCTATAGGTTCGGCTCCTTTGCCATTCGGGTCCTTATCGCGACGATCGCCGGGCCTGCTTCAGCCAACATGCGGCATCGGTGTCGGCCGGCGCGAGAGGGGTGATCTCCTCCACCCATGTGATGGTCATTTCGCGATTCTGCAGACTCAATATACGAAGCAGTCTTGCGCCTCGGTGCGCGGCAGGCATCGGGTAGTGAACCTGTGCGTGAGCCGACGCCCCGACTGAGGCCTGCTTTGATCCCGAAGGGTGACCCGACAATGGAAAGGACCAAGAGCGAGCATTCGGGACCTGCCGGGGCAGGTCACGGCCCAGGTGACGAGCCCCGTCCATGACAGCCCGACGGGCGCCCTGCGGGATGAGGAGATGGGTGCCCGTCGGGCTGTCATGGACCCGGCTCGTCATGACTACCATTGGGGCCAGCTTGTCCGCGCCGCCTTACTTTCGACCCTGCTCGGCATCGGCACCGAGATCGGCGCCGGCGACGACGAGAACGAGATCGCCAAGGCGATCCGCGAGAGCAGCCAGGACACCGCCTCCGACGTCGGCCAGCAGCTCGTCCGCCGCCAGCTCAACATCCAGCCGACCCTCACTATCCGGCCCGGCTTCCCCGTGCGGGTCCTCGTCAACCGCGATTTGGTGATGAAGCCCTACGGCGCCGCAAAGGAACGTTCATGACGAAGCTGAGGCTCTCCGCCATCCCCGACGACAAGCCGGTGAAGATCACCGTCGAACTGCCCGCCGCCGTCCACCGCGACCTCGTCGCCTATGCCGAGATCCTCGCTCAGGCCTCAGGAGAGGCGACGCCGCTCGATCCCGGCAAGCTGGTCGCGCCCATGCTCCAGCGGTTCATGGCGGCGGACAAGGGATTCAAGAAGATGAGGAACCAGAAGCCTCAGCTTTGACCGCACTCTGGAGCGCTATGAAACCGGCCATGATGATTGGTCCTTCGGCAATCGGCATTCAGGGTCATGAACAACGACCGAGTCCTCCGGCGTCAGATTCGCGTTGAAGACCACCAGGTTGGTGCCACCGGCATGGCGCAGCGACGGGAACAGCAGGCCGCGGCATCCCGCCTCAATCAGAGAATCCGACAGGTGCCATGAAGGCGGGATCTTCCGGGCGATCCGAGCGATTTTCCGCCACGGGCAGTCCCATGCGGCCCATTCCTTCGACCATGTCGCAGGATCGAAGCCTGCCGAGAGGTCGGCGACCTGATCGAGCGTGACGATATAGGCCGCCAGCGTGCCAGGCGGGACAATCGACGCGCCCTGCTGGTATTCTTCCAGGGCGGTCTGCGGCGCCCGCGAGAGATACAATGCCTCGACGCCGGGCCGGTTGAAACGGCCACCATCGCCGGCAGCACCTGCGCCGCTGGCGGGTGCGAACGCCCATTTGGGAGTCAGGTAGCGGTGAAAGACCTCATCCGGTCCGACCCGGATGATCTTCATCCCCGCGCCCCGTTCTCCAGATCGCGGAGATAGCTCAAAACCGCCTCGCTGTGGCCCTCCGCGACGAGTTCAGCAGCCGTCTTGTGATCATAGTCAACAATCGGCTCGTTCCGGAACCAATAGATCGCCTTGTCGATGTCTCCGGTGATCGTGGCGGCGGCCGTGATGACTTTGACCATTTCGCGCAGCCGGCTCTGAAGGCGCTCGGACGAAGGGTTGCGCAGGGTATTGCGATGCACACCCGTCAACTGGGCCAGATTCGCGACCTGGACCCCGAGCACCTTCGAGAGCCGCTTCGGGGAAATGTAGGGCGTCCTGGGCTCCTGCAGGCTCTGCACGAAGCCCGACACGATTGCCGCTTCTGCTTTGTCAACGTGAGCCATCGCACCTACCTCGTACCAATCAGAGCACAATATATGCACATTCATGAGCATATCAAGCGCACTGATGAGGCGACGCCGCCCGAACCGGGCCATCTGGTCGCGGCGATGCTCCAGTGCTTTAGATCGTTAGCTCGGCTGTGTCGTTGGGCGATAGACTCGGGCATCGGCCTTTTGGGCTGCGGCTTGCAGCCGCCTGTCATTCGTCCAGAGTTCCGCACGGCTGTCGATCAGCGTGGAGGCCAGGAGGTGCGCATCGGTGTATCCGATCCCCATGCTGAAAAGCCCATGGTGGTCGATCATGCCCATGACTTCGTCGTGGGTCGCCACGGCCACTTCACGCTGGGCGTTCAGGAAGGACAGGACGGTGCGCCGGTCGCGAAGGCTGCCGAGCGCAAGTTCGCCGATGATCGCCGGATGGCAAAGCAAGGCGTCGTTCTCGATAACCGCGCGCAGCGAAGCGCTGGAATGCCTGAAATGGTCGATCCAGACCGAGGTATCGGCCAGGATCATTTGCGCGCTGCGCTCCTGCGGCGTGGGGCGGCCTCGGCATCCGGCATGGTCCCGCCGAGCGCAATGAGCCGCTTGCCGGCCTCGACACGCACCAAGGTCTCCAAAGCCTGACGGACAAGCGCGGCCGTTTCCTTCGTTCCCGTCAAGGACCGGGCCTTGTCGATGAGGGTGTCGTCTATGTTGATCGTCGATCGCATCGCCTTGTCTCCGTCGCTTAGCACCACACTTAGCACCATTTGGTGCTAAAATGGCATATATTCAGTATGGTGGCGAAGGGGTGTTCCGACGGAATATGAGCCATAGCGAGAGCTATGGCAGCCAATGGTCAGTCAGGCCGCTGCGTGCAAACCCTCCTCGGGCAGCACCGGCAGAATGTCCACCTTCGCGTGATACAGCCAAGCCAGATCCGCTCCTTCCGCCTTGCCCCTGGCGCTGTCGATGATGACCTTGGAGATGCGCTCCTGCCGCTTGCGCAGATGGTCCCGCAGCAGGCTGTCCCGCGTGATGTAGCCGGCGTTCACGCCGGGCAGGGAATGGTTCATCAGCAGGTGGACGTCGAGTTCCGATACGCCGGCCGCCTGCGCAAGCGTCCGGTAGCTCTGGCGCAGATCGTTGCCCCATCTCGACAGCACGTCCCGATCTTCCTTGTGCTCGACCAAATGCCCGCTGTCGCTGTCGGCGGGAAACAGCCAGAACTCGGCCTGGTCCGGATAGAGGATGCGCGCGGCCCGCATCGTCCGCAGGATGCAGCGGATCATCGGCCGCGACAAAGGGATGGCGAACGCCTTCTTCGCGCCGCCCTTCGGCTTCGCTGCCATGTCCGTCGAACCCACGAGCAAAGGGCATTCCTGCCCTTGTGCAATCCTGACCAACCGTCCGATGCCGCCAGCCTTCCGAGGCTGGACTTCGGCCAAGGAGCGCGTCCCTAGATGCGGTTCTCCATTAGCGCTTAGTTTTCGGGGGAGTGTTTGGAACCACAGGCACTTACGCCTTGACCCCGCCCATTGAAAAGAACACTATGAGTAGCAAGGAAATTCGGAGTTCGCATGCATCACCCCGCCGTTCAAAACACTTCCCGCCGCTACAAGAGCGTTGACGCCGAAAAGGCGCATGGCGCGACCTACACACCCGACAATCTGGCGCGGTTCGTGGCGGAGCGGATCGTTGAGAACGCCGCGCTTGAAGGCAGGGAAGCGATCACCATCCTTGATCCGGCCATTGGTGACGGCGCGCTTGTGCTGGCAATGCTGGACGCCTTGAAGGACAAGACTCGAGCAGCCCTGCACGTTCGCGGGTTCGACACCGATGTTTCGGCGCTTGACGAGTCAGCGCGGCGCATTCGCGCGGCGTACCCGAACGCGCGGCTTGAACTGACGCTAGGAAATTTTTTAGATTTCGCACTGGAAGCAGACAGTAATACGGCAGCGCCGACCCTGTTTTCTGGAAACGAAACCCCGACATTCGATCTAGTTATCGCAAATCCGCCCTACGTTCGCACCCAGATCATGGGATCGGAGCGCGCGCAGCAACTCGCCAGCACCTTTGGCCTCACCGGGCGCGTGGATTTGTATCAGGCGTTCCTTCTGGGCATGGCACAGGTACTCGCCCCGGACGGCGCGGCGGGAATAATCGTCTCGAACCGCTTCATGACGACCAAGGGAGGTGGCGCGCTGCGTTCGGCATTGCGCCAGCGGTTCGATCTCTGCGAAATCTGGGACTTTGGCGATACAAAACTCTTTAGCGCCGCTGTTCTTCCTGCCGTGCTCGTTGCGCGGGGAACGGCCTCGAACTCCGCCGACGCCCCACGTTTCACATCGATATATGAAGTCAAGGACGAACCCGACGCCCATGCATCCGATCCGGTAGAGGCGTTGGTTCACACTGGCATTGTGGCCGTGGAGGACGGGCGACGTTTCCTTGTACGCCACGGCGTTTTGGACTCTTCTGAAAGTTGCAGCGACGTGTGGCGGCTGGCGTCCGAGTCCGGTGATGAATGGCTAGCCATCGTAGATCGCCACACATGGAAGCGTTTCGGTGAGATCGGTAAAGTCCGCGTCGGGGTCAAGACCTGCGCGGACAAAATCTTCATTCGGCACGATTGGGACGGCGCCTTCGGCGCGGACAAGCCCGAGCTATTGCGTCCGTTGACCACGCATCACGGAGCCGGACGGTTCCGGGCCACACTGCCGAAAAAAGTCCGCGCCATTCTCTATCCGCATGAAGTCGTGCAAGGAAGCAGACAGGCGATCCCGCTTGAGAATTACCCAAAGAGCCGCGCCTATCTGGAGTCGCACCGCTTGGCACTCGAAAGCCGCTCCTATGTTATCGAAGCCGGGCGACGCTGGTATGAGATATGGGTGCCGCAAGACCCACAGGCGTGGAGCGCGCCCAAGCTGGTGTTCCGGGACATTTCCGAGCGTCCGACCTTCTGGATCGATCTCGACGGTTCCGTGGTGAACGGCGATTGCTACTGGCTTGTGGCAAGCCGCGAGGATGACGCGGACTTGCTCTGGCTGGCTTGCGCGGTCGCGAACTCGACGTTTGCCGAGTCGTTTTACGATCACCGATTCAACAACAAGCTCTATGCTGGACGACGGCGCTTCATCACGCAGTATGTCGAGCAGTTTCCGCTGCCCGATCCCGTTTTGCCACTCTCACGGGACATTATCGCCCGTGCGAAGGCGATCTATGAAGCCAACCATGCGCCCCAGGCGGAGGAATTGGAGCGCGAACTTGACAGCCTTGTGTGGCAGGCACTCGGGCTAGGTATCGAAGAAGTCTGCAGGTAGCGGGATCTGGAGCTTCGCGTTCAAAACCTTGCCCTGAAACTGCGGGAAGCGCGTGAAGAAGGCCGCACCGGTCGTCACGAAGAAATGCGTCAGAGTCACGGTGCCATTGGCAGCCACACCGCAGAATATTCCGTACCGGACATCGCAATGCCGGATTTGCTGGCCGCCGATCATAGGAACATCCAGTGGTTCGACGCTCTCCGGCGTCACAAGGCCGAGGTCGATGGTCGGCGAGGTTTGCAACTTCACTTCGAGAATCTGATGCCGCACATCCGGGAATTGACCGTCATCCTGATAAGAGCGATAGCCCAGCGCCTGGCACACGAGTCGATGCAGCGCAGCACCACGGTTGCGTTCCTGATCCGCTCCGGCGTCTGCGAACTGTCTGCCGACAAGCGCAGACAGGCGCTCGAATACTGCCTCAATCGGCAGAATCTGGCCCGCAGCAGGGTGGAGCACCGGGGGTTGCGATCCGGCCCAGATCAATATTCGGCGCGACGAATGGCAAGAGCCGATCCGTATCTGTCGCGGCGATCAACTCCGTAGCCTGAGCGCCTGGAACACAACGCGCCTGATATTTCCGCGTGAGCGTTCCGGTCGTGTCCAGCAGCGCTAGCGTGTCGCCCGTGACCACCTTGACCCGTGCGATCACATCCGCATCCGAAACACGGATGATCACATACCGGCGCGCCGCCGAAAGCTCTTCATTCCAGACCTGCAAATTGTTGGATTTCTGGGTGTAGGTGTCGAACATCTGCCCTGGGAACCGGGGCTGCGTCTTCTGAAACGAATTGGGGACAGGATAGCCCAAAACCTCGCAGACGCGGGTTTTGACGACTTTCGAGCGTGTCCGTAGCGGTAATCCCGCTAAGGAGAGGCCACGCAAGCCATCGTCCAGAAGTGCCTGCAACTCTGGTGTCGGAATCCAAAAGTCCGGATCGCCAACCGTAATCGGATCGTAGATACTCAGGCCCTTGGCGCGGATTGCTTTGACGTAACTTTGTGGATCGGTTGGCGGGGCAGCGGTCATTCATCTTCCGGTGTCAGGAGTTCAACAACGGAGACGCCCAGCGCCTTAGCGAGCAATTCCAGGGAACTCAGAGTGACGTTGCGTTCGCCGCGTTCAACCGACCCGACATAGGTTCGATGAAGGCCGCACGTATCCGCCAGTTCTTCTTGCGACAGGCCACGGTCATGCCGCAGCCGCCGGATATTCTCGGCGAGCGTTCCAATCAGTGACTTGCTAGGTCTTCTGAGTTTCTCTGGCGGCATACCCCCCCCGCCCAAAAAAGCGAATCCTTTCAAAGAGGTTCAGCTACCAGATGCCTTTGAGTCTACAGACTATGCGTAGCGCGCACCTGCATTGGCTGGCCGGGCTCTCGTGAACCGTGCCCCGTCCTTGTCGGGTCCCCTCCCAGCTTTTCATGATGCATCATGAAACATCGAGAAAGTGGGGTCGGCACCTCCCGGGCTGCCACACACTCTGCCCAGGCAGCAGGAATCCAGCGCAGACAAAGGCCGTGCCCAGCTCGGCGACAAGCTCTTCCATGGCGAAGCCTTCGTCACCCCGGCTCGGAGGCCGGGGCAGACTCCCCACTTGCGGCCGAAGTCCCGCGCAAGGCGCTTTCGTGCTTGGTCCAGTGGGTCAGCTCGTGCGCGAGCGTGGCTTAATAGGCTTCCACCGGGACGAGGCCGGGGTCAGTGAAGCGGAACACGCTGATGTCATTGCTGCCGACATTGCCGACAGAGGCGAGCGTCTCAGCCTGCGCCGCGCCCGCGAGCAGCGCGATGGCGAGGGTGAATGCGGCGATCCGGCCGGTCCCGGTCCCGTTGTTTTTCCATGTGCTCCTCCCTTGGCCTTCTTTGGTCTTCGCCTCCCCTCAGGTCACGGGCGCAGGATTGAACACGGCAAGGGCGTTGTGCAGGCCCCAGACGTCCGACCACGGTTTCTTGCGGCCGCTGGCCACATCCAGGATAAGGCGGAACAGTTCCCAGCCCACCTCTTCCAATGTCGCCTCGCCGGTGGCGACGCGGCCGGCGTTGAGGTCCATGAGGTCGTGCCAGCGGTTGGCGAGGTCGCTGCGCGTCGCCACCTTCACCACGGGCGCCGCCGCGAGGCCGTACGGCGTGCCGCGGCCGGTGGTGAACACCTGCAGCGTCATGCCCGAGGCGAGCTGCTGGGTACCGCAGATGAAGTCCGAGGCCGGCGTCGCGGCGAAGACGAGGCCCCGCGTCGTGGCGCGTTCACCCGGTGCCAGCACCGCCGAGATGGGCGCGGTGCCGGACTTCACGATGGAGCCGAGCGCCTTCTCCACCACGTTGGAGAGCCCGCCCTTCTTGTTGCCCGGAGACGGGTTGGCCGAGCGGTCGGTCTGGCCGGAGGCGAGATAGGCGTCGTACCACGCCATCTCCCGGATCAGCGCACGCCCGACCTCCTCGGTGGCGGCCCGCGGCGTGAGGAGATGCACCGCATCGCGCACCTCCGTCACCTCGGAGAACATCACCGTGCCGCCCGCCCGCACGATGAGGTCGGCGGCGTAGCCCACCGCCGGATTGGCGGTGACGCCGGAGAAGGCGTCCGAGCCGCCGCATTGCAGCCCCACCACCAGCTCGGAGGCGGGACAGGTCTCGCGGCGGCGGGCGTTGAGCACCTTCAGCCGGGCGTCGGCCATCTCCAGGATGCCGTCCACCATGGCCTGGAAGCCGCTGAAGCGTTCGTCCTGCAGGGTCAGGATGTTCTCGCGGGCCGCATCCGCCGAAAGCTCGGGCATCAGCCGTTCCGGCGTGAGCTTCTCGCAGCCGAGGCCGACCACCAGGATCTCACCGCCGAAATTGGGGTTGTGGGCGAGGTTCTGGAGGGTACGGATGGGCACCGCCGCGGCCGGCGCGGTGATGGCGACGCCGCAGCCGTAGAGGTGGTTGAGCCCGACCACACCGTCCACGTTGGGATAATTGGGCAGCAGGCGCTCCTTGATGATGCGCACCACATGGTCCACCACCCCGGCAACGCAATGGACGCTGGTGGAGATCCCGAGGATGTTGCGGGTGCCCACCGATCCGTCGGGATTGCGGTAGCCCTCGAAAGTGTAACCCTCCAGCGCCGGCAGCGGCGGAGGAACATTGGTGGCGAGCGGCAGCTTTTCCAGTTCCGGCGGGCTCGGCAGCTCCACCAGAAATTCGGTGATCCAGCTGCCGCGCGGCAGGGCCTTCACCGCATAGCCGATGACCTCGCCATAGCGCACCACGGCGCCGCCGGCCGGAACGTCCGCGAGCGCCACCTTATGGCCCTGCGGCACGTGTTCCACGAGTTCGATCCCCTCGTCGAGCGTCGTGCCGGCGGGAAGGCCGCCGGAATTGACCACGATGGCCACGTTGTCGCGTGGGTGGAGCTTGATCGAGAGGGGCCGAAGGGGGGCGGCGGAGAGGGCGTTCATGACGGTCTGGGCTCGGTTCTTTGGGGCGGAGCGCAGGGCCCCGCCCGAAGGGTCTGTGCTGGTCCGGCGCGCGAACGCCGGCTCAGGAGAGGTTCAGGAGGCTGCGGGCGCGATGAGCGAGGTCTTCAGCTCCACGCGACGGATGGTGCCGACCATCAGCAGCATGGTGAGCAGGGCCACCGCCGCACTGAGGCCGACGAAGGTGAGCGCCGACGCGAACGAGCCGGTCGCCTGGAGGATGTAGCCGATGACAATGGGCGTGACGATGCCGGCGGTGTTGCCGAAGGTGTTGAACAGGCCGCCGGAAAGACCTCCCGCCTGCTTCGGCGAGGTGTCGGAGACCACCGCCCAGCCCAGCGCGCCAATGCCCTTGCCGAAGAAGGCGAGCGACATGAAGAAGATGACGAGCGTGTCGGAGGTGACGTAGTTGCAGGCGATCATGCTCATGGCCATGAGCATCCCGAAGACGATGGGCGTCTTGCGTGCGGCGGTGAGCGACCAGCCGGCCTTCAGCAGCCGGTCAGAGATATAGCCGCCCAGGACACCGCCGAGGAAGCCGCAGATCGCCGGCAGCGATGCGACGAAGCCAGCCTTGAGGATGGTCATGTGCCGCTCGGTCACCAGATAGACCGGGAACCAGGTGAGGAAGAAATAGGTGAGCACGTTGACGCAGAACTGGAAGATGTAGAGGCCGAGCAGCATGCGGTTGCGCAGCAACTCGCCGATGCAGGCCAGTGTGTTCACTTCCTTCGGCTGCTCGGTGGCGGCCTTGCCGTCGAGTTCGACCAGCGCACCGCCCGCCTTGATGTAGTCGATCTCGGCCTGGTTGACGCGAGGATGGGCGAGCGGCCCATAGATCACCCGGCCCCAGAGGGTGGCCATGAGGAGGCCGAGCCCGCCCATGACATAGAATAACGCCTGCCAGCCGAGGCTGTGCACGATCCAGCCCATGATCGGCGCGAAGAGAGCGGTGGCGAAATACTGCGCCGAATTGAAGATGGCCGAGGCGAGCCCGCGTTCGCTGGCGGGGAACCAGGCCGAGGTGATGCGCCCGTTGCCCGGAAAAGACGGCGCCTCCGCCGCGCCCACGAGGAAGCGCAGCAGGAACAGCACCGCCACCGCGAGGCCCCCGGTGAGGAAGCCCACGGCGCCTTGGAACATGGTGAAGAGCGACCACAGGACGAGGCCGGCGCAATAGGTGGTCTTCGAGCCGAAGCGGTCGAGCAGCCAGCCGCCGGGCAGCTGCGCCAGCACGTAGGACCAGGCGAACGCCGAGAAAATGTAGCCCATCTGCACCGGCGACAGCCCGAGCGCCGCGCGCAGGTCGGGGCCGGCGATGGAGATGGTGGCGCGGTCCGCGTAATTGATGGTGGTGACGGCAAAGAGCATGGCAAGTATGCCCCAGCGCACGCGCGTGGGCGCAAGCGCCCGCGCCGCCGCCGTCGCGGTAGCGAAATCCATGGCGTTTCCTTTCAGTCCTCGTTCTTCGAATCGCGAACGGCGCGCAGGGCGAACGCATCCGCAGATCGACTCACACCTGGCGCAGGCTGGCGTTTTCGCGTGACCGCTGGCGGCGACACGCGATGCCGGGTGGACATCGACACTTGTCTTTATAGAGTACAAATTTCCGGCGTGTCTACATAAAATAAATACAAATAATACAAATTATCGGGCACTGTGATGTGACCCGAGGGAACACCTTGCCCGCCCTCTTTCACCTGCGGCCCTCCTCACGCTAACTGGGGCCGGGCACACGGGCTCCGGCCCCAGTGCCCCTTACCCCCGCGGAGCTGGCCTGATGGCGCGCAAGACTGGTCCCTCGTCGCCCGAAATTGTGCCGGCCGCCCCGACGCGGCGGGCGGGGCGTGGCCAGACGCTGGGCGACCGGATTTATGATGACATCCTCCAGCTGATCTTGACCTCGCAGATCCCCGAGGGCGGCCGCCTGCCGACCGAGGCGCAGTTCTGCGAGATGTTCCAGGTGTCCCGCACGGTGGTGCGCGATGCGCTGTCGCGGCTGAAGATTGATGGCGTGGTGGGCTCGCGGCAGGGACAGGGCAGCGTCGTCCTGCGCCGTCCCAATGCGGGGATGTTCGCCTTCCCGCTGGTGGGCAGCATCGCCGACATGCAGCGCTTCTTCGAGTTCCGCCAGCTGATCGAGCCGGAGGTCGCGGCGCTCGCCGCCGTGCGCCGCACGCACGAGGATCTGGCGCGCATCCGCGCCGCGTTCCAGGCGGTGGGCGATGCGCTGGTGCGGGACGAGGGCGGCGTGGAGGCGGATCTGCAGTTCCACCTCGCCATCGCAGCCGCCGCCCACAACAAGTATCTCGTGTCGTCCATGGAATCGGCGCGCGGCAACTTCGCCCAGTGCATCCAGTTCGCCCGCGCGCTCTCGACCAAGCCCGACGAGCGCCGCGGCGAGCGGCTGCAAAGCGAGCACCGGCGCATCCTCGACAGCATCGAGAGCGGCGACCCGTCCGCGGCCCGCGCCGCCATGGCCCTGCATCTCAGCCGCACAAGGGACCGTGTCTTCCTCGGAAGTTGAGGCCACGGAAAGGTAAATCACCATCCTGAAGACGGTCGGCGGGGCCGAGTGCCGCCCACCCTGTGCAGGGCGAGCGGCAGGTGCTGGCAAACCGGCGCGCCCTCGCACCTTCACGCGAGGGGCGGAGGGCATAGATCTTCCGGCAACAGAGTCTCCGGCAGGTTCTGGTAGCACACCGGGCGCAGGAAGCGGCGGATGGCGAGGGTGCCGACCGAGGTGGCGCCGAAATTGGTGCTGGCCGGATAGGGGCCACCATGCACCATGGCGTCACACACCTCGACACCGGTGGGGAAACCGTTGGCGAGAAGGCGGCCAGCCTTGCGCTCCAGGATCGGCAGCAGGCGGCGGGCGAGTTCGGTATCGGCCTCGTCCATCTGCAGTGTCGCGGTCAACTGCCCTTCGAAGGTGGCGGCGAGCGCCACCATCTCATCGGCGTCGCGCACCCGCACCAGAATGCCGGCGGGGCCGAACACCTCGTGGCCGAGGCTGCGGTCGGCAAGGAAATCCGCCGCCGTGACGCAGAACAGGGCCGGCGCGCCGAACCGGCCACCAGCCTCGGTCCGCACCAGGCAGGACACGCCCGAAGCCGCCGCGAGATGGTCGCGTCCCTTGCGATAGGCGGCCGCGATTCCCTCGGTCAGCATGGGCTGTGGTGCGACCCCTCCCAGGGCTGCGCTCGCGGCATCGAGGAAGGCGGCCAGATCCGGCCCGTCGATGGCGAGGGCGATGCCGGGATTGGTGCAGAACTGGCCGACCCCCATGGCGAGCGAGCCCGCCCAGCCCTCGCCAAGCTGCCGCGCCCGCGCCGAAAGCGCCGCGGGCAGCAGGAACATGGGGTTCACCGACCCGAGTTCGCCGAAGAAGGGGATGGGCTCGGGCCGGGCGGCGCACAGGTCGAACAGGGCGCGGCCGGCGCCGAGGCTGCCGGTGAAGCCGACCGCGCGGATGAGCGGATGGCGCACGAGGACGGTACCCCCCTCCACCGTGAAGGATTGCAGCAGCCCGAACACGCCGGGGTGCAGATCCTCCGCAGCGGCAGCGGCCGCGATGGCTTCCGCAACGATCTGGCTGGTGCCGGGATGGGCCGGGTGTCCCTTCGCCACCACCGGGCAACCGGCAGCCAGCGCGGAGGCGGTGTCGCCGCCAGCGACCGAAAACGCCAGGGGAAAATTTGAAGCGCCGAACACCGCCACCGGGCCGAGCGGCCGCTGCATCAGCCGCAGATCCGGCCGCGGCAACGGCTTGCGATCCGGCAGGGCGGCATCATGGCGACGGTCGAGATAGGCCCCGTCGCGAATGTGCCGGGCGAACAGCAGCAGCTGGCCTGTGGTGCGCGCCAGCTCACCGGTGAGGCGGGCGTTCGGCAGGCCGGTCTCGGCCTCCGCGGTGGCGACGATCTCGGCGCCGCGCGCTTCCAGCGCCGCGGCGATGGCGTCGAGAAAGCGCGCGCGGGTCTCCCGGCTGGTCCAGCCATAGGAAGAGAAGGCGGCTTCGGCGGCGCGGCAGGCGGCATCCACCTCGGCCGCGGTCGCCGAGAAGAAGCGCCGCGGCGCGCCGCTGACCGGGCTGCTCTCGAACACCTCGCCGCCTTCGACGCGGGCGCCGGAGATCAGGTGGCCGCCGGTGGGGATCATGGTCATCTCAATTGTCCTTGAAAATCGGATCCTGGGTGAACTGGCCACCCTGGTAGACGGCGATCGGCGCATCCAGGTGGAGGGCATCCGGCAGTTGGTCGGCTTCTCCATGCGGCTGCCGATGCGCACCAGCGCCGTCTCCTGCCCGAACTTGTCGAAATACATGCGGGCGGATGGCGCGGCGGAGCCCGCCGGCGGCGCCTGTGAGAAGCAATCTTTGAAGCATGCGAACCCCAAGAGCGCCCAATTGCTGGCCAACTCATCGTATATGTTGAATGAATATGGCGAAGGATGCAACACAGTTGACGGACGAGTTGTTTTTCGCACCATGTTGACGTAGCGTCGTGAAATGCGGGAGAAACCGGTGCCCCCCACGCCCAAGAGAGCCGCAGACGACAGGGCCGAGGCCGTAAATCCGGCAGACTTGGCGCTTTCGAGCGGGACCCCCGCGCGTGCGGCCTCTGCGGCCACGGCATCTGCGGGCGTGACACGCGCGAGGGGGGCCAGCGGCTCCCTGGTGGCGCGGATCAGCGAAGCGCTGCGCCAATCCATCCGCTCGGGCAATTATCCCCCGGGCACGAAGCTGCCCAGCGAGGCCCAGCTCACCCAGGCCCATGGCGTCAGCCGGACCGTCGTGCGCGAGGCCGTGGCCGCGCTGCGGGCGGACGGGCTGGTGGAGGCGCGCCAGGGCGCCGGAGTGTTCGTGCTGGAGGCGCCCGGCGCGCCGCTGTTTTCCAGCCAAAATATTGATAATACACGCGTTTCATCCACCATTGAGCTCTTGGAGCTGCGCACCGGCGTGGAGGTGGAAGCGGCCGGCCTCGCGGCGGCGCGGCGCTCTCCTGCGCAGGAAGAGGTGATCTTCGAGCGGCATTTCGCGGTGCGTGCGGCGATGGAAGCCGGCCAGTCCACCGTCGAATCCGACTTCGCCCTGCACCTCGCCATCGCCGACGCCACCAACAACCCGCGCTTTCGCGAATTCCTGACCATGATCGGGCGCGAGGCGATCCCTCGCGTGGTGCTGGAGCGCGACGGACAGAGCGTCGAGCGGGCGACCTCCTACATCGAGCTGATCGACGACGAGCATCAGCGAATCGCCCTCGCCATATCCAAGGGCGACGAGGAGGCCGCGCGCGAGGCCATGCGCGTGCACCTGCGCGGCAGCCAGCAGCGCTACCGTGCGCTCCTGCAGACTCGGCGTAAACATATCATATGAGTTGTTGACCATTTTCCCGCAAATATGTACGACAACTCTGCCGTCAGCTTGGCAGAGGAACCATGATGAATCCGCAGGACATCAAGAGCGCGCTCGGGTCGGGCCTCTTGTCGTTTCCCGTCACACATTTCGATGCGTCAGGCCGCTTCAATGCGGAGAGCTACCAGCGTCACATCGCCTGGCTCGCCGGCTATGATGCGCCGGTCCTGTTCGCCGCCGGCGGCACCGGGGAGTTCTTCTCCCTCGCGCCCGGCGAGGTTCCCGGCATCGTTGCCGCCGCGAAGCAGGCCGCGGGAAAGACCGCCATCGTCTCCGGCTGCGGCTTCGGCGCGGAAGTGGGGGTCGAGATCGCCCGCGCTGCCGAGAAGGCCGGTGCCGACGGCCTCCTCCTTCTGCCCCATTACCTGATTGATGCCCCACAGGAGGGCCTGTTCGCCCTCGTGAAGCAGATCTGCGACGCGGTCGGCATCGGCGTCATGGTCTACAATCGCGACAATTCGGTGCTGCAGGTCGATACGCTGGCGCGCCTGTGCGATGCCTGCCCCAACCTCATCGGCTTCAAGGACGGCACTGGGCAGATCGGCCTCGTGCGCCAGATCACCGCCACCATGGGCGACCGCCTGATCTATCTGGGCGGCATGCCCACGGCGGAACTCTTCGCCGAGGCCTATCTCGGCGCCGGCTTCACCACCTATTCCTCGGCGGTGTTCAATTTCGTGCCGGGGCTGGCGGTGGAGTTCTACAAGGCGCTGCGTGCCGGCGAGCGCGCCACCTGCGAGCGCATCCTCAAGGACTTCTTCTATCCCTTCATGGACATCCGCAACCGCCGCAAGGGCTATGCGGTTTCCGCCATCAAGGCCGGCGTACGCCTTCAGGGCTTCGATGCCGGCCCGGTGCGCGCGCCCCTCGCCGATCTGACGGCAGAAGAGGAAGGCCTGCTCGCCGCCCTGATTGCCCCCTACAAACGCTGAGCGCGCGCCATGAAGAGCGCGGCCGTCCACACCCACCGCCTCGACCACAAGCCCGACGTGCCGTTCGAGCGCGCGTCCAGGGCCGCGCACATCATCGACCGCACCAGCGCGCCGGCGAAGACGCGCTCCATGAGCGGGGCGTGCAGCCGCTTCCGCGGCAAGTCCGGCGTGAAATTGCGGATGTAGGGCGCGGGTCCCCCGGAAGACGTTGCCGAGGGCCGCGACGCCCCCTCGGCATGCGAGTTGGACGAGAAGCCCCGGCGCCACCTGCTCGCCGTGCGGGCCCCTCAGGCGCCGGCCAGGTGATGTCTCAGTTTGAAAGCCTGCAGCTCTGACTGGGCGCACCGCGGAACCCTCTCCCGCAAGCGGGAGAGGGGCAAGACCACGCCTTGTTTCGAGCTGAGACACGACCGCCGGCCATCTCGACAAGCCCCCGCATCAAAATTATCTATGAAATATGGAGTCCGGGCCCGACGAATCGATCGCCACACGCATTGCGCGCATCCTTGCCGAGCGCATCATCACCGGCGCGCTCGCGGCGGGGGAGAAGCTGCGCCAGGATCATATCGCCGAGGAATTCGGGGCGAGCCATGTTCCGGTCCGCGAGGCGTTTCGCCGGCTGGAAGCCCAGGGACTGGCCGTCAGCACGCCGCGGCGCGGGGTGCGCGTCACCGCGTTCGACCGCGCCGAGATCAGGGAAGTGGTGGAGATGCGCGGGGCGCTGGAAGCGCTGGCGCTGCGCCATGCCGCGCCCCATCTCACCGCCGCGGCCCTGAAGGATGCGGATGAAGCGGCCGACCGGGCCGACCGGTGCACCGACACCCGTGCCTGGGAGGAGGCAAACCGCCATTTTCATCGCCTGATCCTGTCCCCCTGCGGCATGCCGCGGCTGCTTGCCACCATCGACGATCTGCATGCGGCCAGCGCACGCTATCTGTTCGCCACCTCGGCTCCTGCATTCGTACCCCGGGTGGACCGCGAGCATCGCGCCATCCTCGCCGCCCTGCGCAAGGGCGACACCGAGACCGCCGTGGCCACCCTCGCCCGGCACGTGAAGCGGATCGGCTGACACCGCGCGATCCGATCCCGCGGCACTGCGCACTGCCGCGACCTCAGGACCTGCGGCTCCCCTGCCCCACTCCGCCGAACGGCCCCTTGCCGTTTCCCGGATCATGTGAAACCTATTGGAGATAGGCTTCATAAATTATCTATAATCTGGAGATTGCCATGCTGGCCGAGCCGCCCTGTCGACCGGCAGAAATCCGCGAGGCTGCCCGTGGAGGCGCATGACGCCGCGCTGGCGGCGCTGGCGCGGCGGGGGCGGTTGCGCACCCTGGCGCCCGCTTGTGGCGTCGACTTCGCCTCCAACGACTATCTGGGCCTCGCCCAATCGGAGGAGTTGCGGCAGGCCGCCTGCGCCGCGCTGGCACGCGGCGTGCCCCTGGGCGCGAGCGGATCGCGCCTGCTGCGCGGCAACCACGCCGAGCACGAGGCGCTGGAGGCAGAAGCCGCCACCTTCTTCGGCGCCGAGGCGGCGCTGTTCTTCGCCGGGGGATTTGCCGCCAACGCAGCCCTGGTCTCGACCCTGCCGCGACGCGGCGACCTCGTCGTCTACGACGCCCTCATCCATGCCAGCATCCATGAAGGGCTGGCCGGAGCCGCGTCGGCCGAGCGGGTGGCCGCCGTGGCGGCCCCCCATGCCGACGCGCAGGCCACCGACGATGCCATCCGCCGCTGGCGCGCCGAGGGCGGACGCGGGCAGCCCTGGATCGCGGCGGAAACGCTCTACAGCATGGACGGCGACTTCGCACCGCTCGACGATCTGTGCGCCGTGGCCGAGCGGCACGACGCCATGCTGCTCCTCGACGAGGCCCATGCCACCGGCGTCTACGGCCCCGGAGGCCGCGGCCTCGCCGCCCATCTCGAAGGGCGGGCGAACGTGGTGACCCTGCACACCTGCGGCAAGGCGCTCGGCGTCATGGGCGCGCTGGTGTGCCTGCCGCGCGGGCTGAAGGACTACATGGTGAACCGCGCCCGGCCCTTCATCTATGCCACCGCACCCTCGCCGCTCCTCGCCGCCACGGTGCGGGCGGCCCTGGTCCTCGCGGAGCAGGCGCAGGAGCGGCGGGACCGGCTCATGGCCCGCATCGCCCACGCCCAGAGGGCGCTCGCGGCGATCGGCCTGCCGGCGACCTCCTCGCAGATCCAGAAAGTGGTGCTGGGCCCGGACCGGCGGGCGACGGCCATCGCCGCCGGCCTGCAGGAGCAGGGCTTCGATGTGCGCGCCATCCGCCCCCCCACCGTGCCGGAGGGCACCGCGCGCCTGCGCCTCGCGCTGACCCTCAACGCCTCCTTAGGCGACCTCGACGCGCTCATGGCCGCCCTCGGCGCAGAACTGGAACAATCGCCCGCATGACCGGCTTCATCGTCACCGGCACCGATACGGGCATCGGCAAGACCGTGTTCTCGGCGGCGCTCGCCGGGGCGCTCGACGGCGCCTACTGGAAGCCGGTCCAGGCCGGCCTCGAAGGCGAGACCGACGCGCAGGCGGCCCGCCGCCTGTCCGGCCTCGCCGCCGACCGCATCCTGCCGGAAGCCTACCGCCTCGCCTTGCCGGCCTCTCCCCACCGTGCCGCCGAGGCCGAGGGCGTCACCATAGATCCGGATGCGCTCGCGCTCCCCGCGACCCCGCATCCGCTGGTGGTCGAGGGGGCGGGCGGCCCGCTCGTACCCCTCACCCGCCGCCTGCTGTTCGCCGATATGTTCGCCACGTGGGGGCTGCCGGTGATCCTGTGCGCCCGCACCAGCCTCGGCACCATCAACCACACGCTGCTCGCCATCGAGGCCCTGAAGCGGCGCGGCATTTTCGTCCATGGCGTCGCCTTCATCGGCGCGGCGAACGAGGACAGCGAGCACATCATCGCCGAGTTCGGCGCGGTGCGCCGGCTGGGACGCCTGCCGCACCTTGCCGCCCTCACGCCCGCCGCCCTCGCCACCGCATTCGCTGAAGCCTTCCGGCGCGACGCCTTCGCCTCCGGGGAGATCCGGCCATGACCTCAAGCCCCTCCCCCGTCTGGCATCCCTTCACCCAGCACGCGCTCGCGCCCGAGCCTGCGATGGTGGTGCGCGGCGACGGCGCCTGGCTCGAAACCGCGACCGGCGCCCGCATCCTCGATGCCATCTCCTCCTGGTGGGTCATCACCCACGGCCATTGCCACCCGCGGATCGTCGCGGCCATCGCCGGACAGGCCGGACAGCTCGACCAGGTGATCTTCGCCGGCCACACCCATCCGGCCGCCGAAGCGCTGGCGCGCCGGCTCGTCGCCATGACGCCGCCGGGGCTCGACCATGTGTTCTTCTCCGACAGCGGCTCCACCGCCGTCGAGGTCGCGCTGAAGATGGCGGCAGGCTACTGGCGCAACACGGGGGAGCCGCGCACCCGCATCCTCGCGCTGGAGCACGGCTATCACGGCGACACCATCGGCACCATGTCGGTGGGCGCGCGCGGCGTCTACAATGCGGCCTACGAGCCCTTCCTGTTCGAGGTGACGCGCCTGCCCTTCCCCGAGGCGGGCCGCGAGCAGGCCACCCTCGATGCCCTGGAGGCCGCCTGCCGGGAGGCTCCGGCGGCGCTGCTGGTGGAGCCGCTGATCCTCGGCGCGGGCGGAATGCTCATCTACGCGCCGGATGTGCTCGCCGAGATGGCGGCGATCTGCGCCCGCCACCGCGTGCTCCTCATCGCCGACGAGGTGATGACCGGCTTCGGACGCACCGGGACGCTCTTCGCCTGCGAGCAGGCCGCGATCACCCCCGATATCGCCTGCTACGCCAAGGGGCTCACCGGAGGCGCGCTGCCCCTGGCCGTCACCTTGTGCCGAGGCGAGATCTTCGCGGCGCATTATTCCACCGACCGCGCGCGCACCTTCTTCCATTCCAGCTCGTTCACGGCGAACCCCATCGCCTGCGCCGCAGCCCTCGCCAATCTGGAGATCTGGGCGGGTGAGCCCGTGGCCGGGCGCATCGCCGCCCTCGGGACGCTCCAGGAGGCGCGGCTCGCGCCGTTCCGCGACGACAGGCGGTTCTCGAACGTGCGACGCCTCGGCACCATCGCCGCGCTGGACCTTGTCGCCGACGATCCCGGCTACCTCGCCGGGGTCGGGCCACGGCTCGCGGCTTTCTTCCGCGCGGAAGGCCTGCTGGTCCGCCCCCTCGGCAACACGCTCTATGTGATGCCGCCTTATTGCACCACCGGCGAGGACCTCGACCGGGTCTATGGTGCCATCGCCACCGCCGCCGACCGGTTCGGGCCGGCATGAGCAGGACGGACATGAACCGGATGGGCACGCGCATCGCCGGCTTCGGCCACCATGCTCCGGACCAGGTGGTGACGAGCGCCGAGATCGAGCGCCGGCTGGGCCTCGCCGAGGGGTGGATCGCGGGACGCACCGGGATCCACGCGCGCCGTGTCGCCGCCCCGCACGAGGCGGTCAGCGACCTCGCCGTCGCGGCCGCCGACATGGCCCTGGCCGACGCGGCGCTGCCGAAAGGCGCGGTCGGCCTCACCCTGCTCGCAACCAGCACCCCCGACCATCTCCTGCCGCCCACAGCCCCCCTTCTCGCCCACCGCCTCGGCCTGACGTCCAGCGGCGCCGTTGACCTCACCGGGGCCTGCGCCGGCTTTCTCTACGCCCTGGTCCTGGCCGACGGCTTCGTCCGGACGACGGGACGCGTCGCCCTGGTGGCGGCGGCCAACATCCTGTCGCGCCGCACCGATCCCCGGGACGCCGCGACGGCGGCGCTGTTCGCCGATGCGGCCGGCGCCATCGTCCTCGCCCCGTCGCCGCGGGCCGATGCCGGCGTCATCGCATCATCGCTCGCGTCCGACGGCTCGGCCTACGACCTCATCCAGATTCCCGACAGTGGCAGCCGGCTGTCGGCGAGCGGCCTGACGAGCGGCGACGCGCGGATGGTCATGCGCGACGGCCGCACGGTGTTCTCCAGGGCGGTCGCCATGATGGCATCCTCCTGCCGCACCGCGCTGGAGGATGCCGGCCTCGCCCCGGAGGATGTCATCCATTTCCTACCGCACCAGGCCAATGCCCGCATCATCACCGCGGTGGCCGAGCGGCTTGGCATCGGGCCGGAGCGGACCTTGTCGTCCGTGGCGGACTTCGGCAATTCGTCGGCCGCGACGCTTCCGTTCACCCTTTCGGCGCTGCGCGCGACCCGCGCCTATGGGGAAGGCGACGTGCTTCTCCTGACGGCCGCCGGTGCCGGCCTCACCGGCGGCGCCGCCGTGTTCCGGTTCTGAGGATGCGGCCGGACCGGAGCCGCCAGAGCACGTGTACCCTTTTTCAAGTTTGGAGGGCGTGTCTGAAGGCTTAAAACAGGCATTGCCGACATCACCACGTCATGCCCGGCCTCGTGCCGGGCATCCACGCCCAACCGCCTGCGCTTGCGTGCGAAAGCGCCTCCCGGCCGCCGCGCGTGGATGGCCGGAACCCGCATGTTTGCGGGTTCCGTTCTCAGGGGCGGAAGTCGGCAACAGCCGACTTCCGGGACAAACCCGGCCATGACGGCGAGAACGTGCTGGTGGTCAGCCCGCGCCCATCCCA
The DNA here is from genome assembly GCF_030015065.1 of Xanthobacter autotrophicus. Lineage (GTDB taxonomy): Bacteria > Pseudomonadota > Alphaproteobacteria > Rhizobiales > Xanthobacteraceae > Xanthobacter > Xanthobacter autotrophicus_D. The sequence continues at coordinate 37,349 of NZ_JAIVFN010000009.1, forward strand.
TGGCGTTTGAAAACACGCTCTAAACTCAAGAAAGAGAAAGCGTTGTCCGATCAGCTTGCGATGCAGGCTGATCGGCGCGTGCTCTAAGACGCGGGGGTGATCCACCCCCATTTCTGGAAAATCCTCGCGCCCTCCGGGCTCTTCAGGAACGCGACGAAGGCCGCGGCATTCGGCTTCTCGCGCCCGCGTGCGGAGGGGACGACGCCCACGTCGCGATAGACCCGGTGGTCGGCGTCGATATCGACGGTATCGGCCAGCGTCGGGTTGGCCACCTGCCAGATGTTCCAGATGATCCAGGCGTCGAAGGTCTGGTCCTCGGTCCATTTCTGCTTGGCGGCGGCGCTGTTGGGGGAGAAGAACGCGATATTGGCGCGCAGGCGGCGAACCTCCTCGATCCTGCCGGTGCGCCCGGCCACGTCCTCCCACAGGCCGTTCTGCCCGGCCCCCTGAACCACCAGGACCTTCATGCCCGGCTTCATCAGGTCGGAAAGGCCGCGGATCTGCCTGGGGTTTCCCGGCCGCACCAGGATGGAAGCGGCGCGCAGATACAGCGGCTCCACCTCCTCGCTGCGGACCTGGCCGTTCATGGCAGCGACGAAATCCGTCATCATGGTCTCGGAGCCGCTGAAAATCAGATCGGCATCCTCGCGCGCCTTGTCGATCCAGGCGGAGGTCGGACCGGCCGTAACGTTGACCTCGATGCCGTTGAGCTTGCCGAAGGCGGCGGCCGCCTCCTTCATGGCCGGCAGCGGACCGCCGGGGCCATAGACGTTGAGATCGGCCGCGACGGCGCCCGAGCCGACCGCGGCAAGCGCCGCAAGCGCGATGACGGCGTGTTTGAACATGCAGGACATCTCCGTGAAAGCCGGGCCGGCCGGACGGTCATGCCGGACGGCCGGGCGGGTTGCATCGAACGGGCGCGGGGGCTCAGTAGGCGGCGGCCGGATTGACCTGCCACACCTCGTCCACCAGCTTGCCGTCCCGATAGACGAGGACGTAGCGGACCTTCACCGTGGCCTTCCCCGCGAACGCCACGTCGGCGGTCACGGTCGCGCCCTTGGGGTTGGCCGCTTCGGAAACGGCCGCCACGGTCGGCTTCTGGCTGCCCTGGGCGGTGAAGAATTTCGACCACACCGCCTTGATGGCCTCGGGGTCGGAATAGGTGCCGTCCAGCGGGCCGCCGACCCAGTGGAGCGTCGCGCCGGCCCCGTAGTCGGCCGCGACCTTGGCAAGGTCGCCGGCGGCGATGTTCTGGATGCGCGACCTGGCCAGATCTTCCGCAGGGCCGGCCATGGCGGCCGTCGAGAGCAGAACGAACGCGAGCGGAGCAACAAGAATGGAACGGCGCAGCATGGGATGCCTCCTGTCAGGGGTCGGACAGGGATGAGACATCGCGGCGCCGGATTTTATTCCGCCGTGCCTGTGCGAATTTATTTCCGCTGCCTGCGGAATAAAGTGGGGGCAAACGGAGTCCATCCGAGAGATTGCCCCATTCTGCCGCCAGCCATACGGCACGAGGGCGGATCGCGTGGTCCCGAGCCCATGGAACCCTCATGACCACCGAGATGGTGCGACTGATCGAACCCGTCATTCCCGCGCTGCGACGCTATGCGCGCGCGCTCATGAAGGATCGCGCGGCGGCCGACGACCTCGTGCAGGACTGCCTGGAGCGGGCCATCGGCCACTGGCACCAGCGTCATGCGGAGGGCGACATCCGGGCCTGGATCTTCGCCATCCTGCACAATCTCGCCATGACCCGCCTGCGCCGCGCCGCCGCGCGGCCCCGTCCGGTGCCCATCGAGGACGCCCAGGAAGGCGATCTCGCCCGTCCCGCCACCCAGGAAGACCGGTTGCGCTACCGCGATGCGCTCGCCGCGCTCGCGCAGCTGCCGCACGAGCAGCGGGCGGTGCTGCTGCTGGTCGGCGTGGAGGACCTCTCCTATGCGCAGACGGCGAAAGTGCTGGGCATCCCCATCGGCACCGTGATGTCGCGGCTGTCGCGCGCCCGCGAGCGGCTCAGCAAGGCCATGTCCGAGGTGCCACGGCCGGAGAGCGCCCACCCGCATCTGCGGAGAGTGAAATGACCATGCGTCCCATCACCGAAGACGATCTCCACGGCTATGTGGATGGCGCGCTTGATCCCGAGCGGCGCGAGCAGGTAAGCGCCTATCTGGAGGCCCACCCCGACGTGGCCGCGCGCGTCGCCGCCTATGGCGCGGAGCGCGGGATGCTGCGTGCCGCTTTGGCCCCGATCGTGGAGGAGCCATTGCCGGCGGAGCTCGATCTCGCCCGCATGGTCGAGGCGCGGCGCCGGCCCCCGGGGCCGCCGCGCTGGGCCATGGCGGCGGCGGCTCTGCTGCTGGTTTGCGTGGGCGGCGCGGGAGGCTGGCTGCTGCGCGGCATGGGCTCCGCGCCCGCCGAAGGGCTGCAGGCGCTCGGACGGGAAGCTGCCGCGAGCTACGCGGTGTTTGCGCCCGACAAGGGCCGGCCGGTGGAGATCCGTGCCGAGGACCGCGCGCAGCTCGTCGCCTGGACATCGCGGCGCCTCGGCCGGCCGGTGGCCATTCCGGATCTCGCCGACGCGGGCTATCGTTTCATGGGCGGGCGCGTGGTCGCCACCGAGCATGGCCCGGCGGCCCTTTTCATGTACGACGACGACGCCGGCAGCCGCCTGGTGATGCTCGCCCGCCCGCTCGCCTCCGATCCGAAGGCGCCCATGACGCCTCATGCCAGGGATGGCGTGAACGGCTTCAGCTGGTCCGACAACGGGCTGGGCTACAGCCTCGTGGGGCAGGCCGCCCCCGAGACGCTCCACCCGCTGGCGCACGAGGCGCGCCGGCAGATCCACCGGCAAGCCTGACCCCGTTCAGTCGCCCCAACATCCTCCGGATGCGGGCGACGGCATATCCCCCGCCCTCGCCGGACGCCTGTCGCTCCCGCTGGCGCGGATGCGGCAGGTGACGCCCCGCAGCGCTTCCGGATGAACGCGGTGGTGGAAGCCCTCATGCCGGTGAGCAACATGATCATCTTCCGGGTGCGGGACCGCAGGGAGATCGTGGCCCACCACGAGCGCATGCTGGCGGCTCTGAGGGACCGCGACGGCAGCCGCGGTGGAAGCCCTCGGCGGGCTCGTCCGCTACATCCGCTCCATCACTCTCTCACAGACGCAACAGACAGGGGGGCGCCCTGGATGGATGCCGCGATGCGCCTCTTTCTCGCGAAAGCCGGGATCAATCCCGATTGAGGCTGCCGGGCTGCCCGCGGAAATAGCCGAACAGAAAACTTCCCAGAAGAAACGGAAGAGCCGCCAGCAACTCGAAGGCTCCTGCCGCCCAGTTTGCCAGGACGCCGGCCAAAGGGAGCGTAACCAGAAGGACAATTAACTTGCCGACAAAATGCCACGTAGGGCCGACCGGTTTTCGCATGTCGCAAATGGCCACAATATATACAATGAATGAAAAAAATTATTGCCCGCAACCAGAGACCGCGCAAGACGCATCTGGTCGCAGCCCCGAAGGGGCCGGCCGCCCCGGCTCGCGGGCACCGGCCGACCGGCTTGTGCAAACGCCGTCAGCGCCGCTGCGGCGCTGTTACGGCTGGTCCGGGCGCCGGCCGGGCAATGCCGCTTCCAGGTTCAGCCTCATGTCCCCGCCAGCCGCGGCCGACGCCATGTCGGGAGCGGCCAGACGCACGGTTTCGGCAATCGCGGGCCCGCCGCACGCCACGCAGCTCAGGAGGCCTGAGACGAGGATGGTGCCGCCATACTCCCCATCGTCGAGATATTCCCAGGACGTCACCTTATCCAGCGTCATCGGGTGGCCGCGGCTGCAACGGACAGAGCCTTCAAGGTGGAGCTGGGGCGCGCGGTAGACGTCGCTGATGTCGATGTCGTGGGTGTGATCGCCGCCAATGCAGGGCACGCGCGCGGTGACATGGCCATGCGTCAGCCCCTCGCCCCTGTCCTCCACCTTCAGACGCAGCACGTCGATGGCGACCGACCGCGCCGGCCGCCCCCCTTCGGCCTGAAACCGGACCTCGGCGAACATGCCGTCCGGCGACATGCCGCGCGGCCTGTGCTCGGCCTCGGCGGCGCAGTGGGGACACACGAGGCGTCGGAAAGGCAGCTTGACGTTCATCTTCTCCTCCCCGTCAGTGGTCTCAGTGCCCGATGAAGCCGGCGAAATGGTACCGCCCATCCGGCAGCACCCGCAGCAGACGGTCCGCGCACATCCTCTCAAGGATCAGATCCAAGGGATATTCGGCGGGCGAATCCCCGGGCGGAAAGCTGCGCAGAAAGGCCGGATAGCGCTCAGGGCCGTCCAGCCCGTGGAAATTGCGCCGGAACGCGGCGGCAATTTCGTCCAGCCTGCGCGGCATCTGGGCGAAGCGGCAGATGTCGTCGCGCGTCACCGCATGCCAGGACGAGAACAGCCCGCCACTGCCGGCCGGGAACACCTGCTCCACATGGCCGAGCTCATGGCCGAGCAGCCCGTTGCCGATGATGTCCTCCCGACTGATGCCGGGATTGGTGCCGGCCATGAGGTCGTCGAGGATGCGCCGGGCCTCGGCGGCCTGCGACGGCGGCCCGCCGCCCGCCTCCGGCTGTTTCCGGCAGCTCTCCTCCCGCGCCAGCAGCCTGGCGACCAAAGGCCGGCGCAGGACCACGCGCCCGCGATCGTGCAGGCCCGGCGAATCCGGGTTCAGGTGCGGCGAGACGGCGTACTCGGTGACGAAATCGAACAGGCACGCCTTGCCCAGGGTCGTCATGGGGGCGATCCGCCCCAGAATGAAGAGGGCGGGCGTCGCCGGTTCCTCCGGGGCATGGCCCAGCATGGAGAGCAGGTGCACCGCCCGCACCACGTCGCTCCCGACGATGAACAGGCGCAGCGAGGAGCCGATCTCCGCCAGATGCCGGTTGATGGTGCCTTCCTGCCAGCAGGGAATTTCAACCCCGTCGATCCGGATGGCGCGGGTGAGCAGATCCGCCGGGCGCACCCGCGTGATGGCGCCGGACGCGACCTGTTGGAAGATCTCGTCCTGAAACTCGTCCTGAAACTCGTCCTGGAACTCGTCCTGGGACGCCAGGAAATCCTTCTCCGCGTCGTTCGCAGGGCCGGGGCGCTCCGGCCCGCGCAGGCTGGTGAAGGCCTGCCGCCATGCTCCCTCGGACGGCTCGTCGCCGAGCAGGAGCCGGTCGGCGAGGAGGCCAAGGGCGATCTGGCGATATTGCGCGATGAGGCTCTCCTCCAGCGCCGCGCGGCCCTCGCAATTGCTCTCGATGGCGCAATCCTTCGGCGCGGCGAGCGTCACCCGCAGCCCGCGCGCGGCCAACAGCCTGGCCACATCCATGCCGGCGATGCGGCCGGACCAGACGGCACGGGCGACGCTGGCGTCCGCCGCCGCCCGCCGGCCGGCGGCGAGCGCGATCGCGGCATGGGTCGCCAGCACCTCCACGAGCAGCGGCAGGTCGTTCCGCGCCTCGCAGCTCTCGCGCAGGAGCACCTGGAGGCTCTCCGCCGCGTCCCAGTGCCGGAGCGCGGCGAACATCTGGGCAAGCCACTGCATCTGCTGGATCGGCTCGTCGGGACGATGGGCGAAGCCACCGCCTTTGCGCGCGATGGCGTCGGCGTGAAGCGCATCGAGGCTGGATACCAGTCCCTCGATGGCGCGCTCCACCGCGCGGCCGTGGTCCCCCGCCTGCCAGGCGATAACCGAATTCTGGTGGAGGAAACGCCCGGCCAGCAGCCGGTCCGGCATCTCCAGCGCCATGGCGAGGCCCCGCGCGAACGCAGCTTCGGCCGGGGCGACGGCGCCGAGCCGCAGATGGAAGGTGCCGAGACAAAGGAGGAGCCGGCAGGTCATGGGGCCCATGGCATCGGTGCCGGCCGCATCGAGCGCGCGGGCGATGAAATCCACGCCCACCTCGGGCGCCATCATTCCGGCTGCGGCGAGGATTGCGGCAAGATCCGGCTCGTTCCAGGTACGGCGACCGGCGCCGGACGGATCGAGGACAATCCGGGCTTCGCCGTCCGGCACGCTCGCGCCGGCGGCCGGCGCGGCGGGGGATTGCCTTGACTCGTCCTGGGCCATCGCCAAACTCCCGTTTGGACGCCGCAACGATGCCGGAAACACCATAGCAGGTTCGGCGATGCGTGAGGACCAACGAAAGACGCTGCGCGGCGCCGTCGCGGCCCTGGAAGCCCTGCGTGCGGAATTTGCCCGAAGCCCCCGCAACGAGATCACCGCCGGCGATTTCCGGCTGCTGTCGGAGCATGTGGCGCGCATCGAGCAGGCAAGCCCGGGCGCGCTGCCGCTGTTCGATCCGGACTATTTCCGCGGCCGGGTGCCGCCCCAGTTCAATCTTTACGAGGCCGGGCGGGTGCGGCGCTGGCTCGATGTCGCCCTCGCCACCCTGTCCGCCGCCCTGGAGCCCCGGGACGAGAGGAGCGTTCCGCGCGAGGTCCTGGCCCTCGACTTTTCCTTCCTCAGCGATGCCGCCCTGCGGCGCATCCTGGAGCGGGATTCCGCCGAGCTTGCGCGCAGCTTTTCCGCGGGCAACTGGAAGTCCGTGGTTGTCCTGAGCGGCGGCATCATGGAGGCGATGCTGATCGACGCGACAGGCCGCGCCATGGCGCAGGCCGCGGAGGCGGGAGGCAAGCCGCAAAAGCCCAAGAACCTGTATGGCTGGATCGAAGCCGCGTTCGAGCTGAAGCTGGTGAGCGAGGGGGTGAAGAAGATCTCCCATACCCTACGCGAGTACCGCAACCTCGTCCATGCCCAGGCCGAGCTGAAGGCCGGGCTCAGCGTGGACGAGGAGGAGGCCCGGCTTGCGGCCGCCATCCTCGCCATCGTCAAGCGGGACCTGAGCGCGCTGCCGCGCTGAGGCCCGAGGGGGCGGTGTTTCATCCCTCACTCATCGTCATCGTCCCACCCCCCGCCGGAGCCGGCTCCGCCGCCACCGCCACCGCCGTCATCATCATCCTCATCATCATGGCCGGAGCCGCCGCGGCCCTGATCCGGCCAGCCCTCGTCCTCGGGATCGTCCCGGTCGTCGCCATAAGGATCGTCCGGGTCGTAGTCGTCGTCCTCGTCGGGATCGCCGGGGTCATCGCCATAGGGATCGTCCGGGTCGTAATCGTCGTAATCGTCGGGATCGTCGTCCTCGTCGGGGTCGTCGCCCTCGTCGGGGTCGTCGTCCTCGTCGGGGTCGTCGGGGTCGTCGGGGTCGTCGTCCTCTTCTGGAACTTCGTCAGGATCGACGACTTCAACTTCATCGGGGTCGGGATCGTCCGGCCTGTCGTCCTCGTCGTCTTCAGGACCGGCGACGTCGGGGCCTTCGGGGGCGTCCGGCTTCGGCGCGCCGGGTTCGTCAACGGCGGGCGGCAACCGCAATTGCGCCGTGACGTCGAGGACGATGCGCGGCTCCGTATCCTCCCCCGCAGACCCGCCGCCGGCATCCACCGGAAGCGCGGCCCCTCCCCCGCCCTCCGGCGGGAACGGGGTTCCCTCGGCGTCCTCGGATGCTGGATCGGGGGGACCTGCCGAAACCGGAGCGAGCGGCGGGATATCGTCGGGCGACGGCTGGTCCGGGGCAGCGTCGGGAATACCGCCATCCGGCGCGCCGGCACCGGTATCGTCGCCGGGCAGGAGCCGGCCCGTCACCACCTCCTCATGGTCCGGCGCGGGCGCGGGAACCTCCGCAGCGGGCACCTCAACCGGGTCGGGCTCCCGCTCTCCCGCTGGCGGCGGCCCCTCGTCCGATCCGCCATCCGGCGCGCCGGTGCCGGCATCGTCGCCGGGCAGGAGCCGGCCCGTCACCACCTCCTCATGGTCCGGCGCGAGAGCCGGAACCTCCGCAGCGGGCACCTCAACCGGGTCCGGCTCCCGCTCTCCCGCCGGCGGCGGCCCCTCGACCGATCCGCCATCCGGCGCGCCGGTGCCGGTATCGTCGCCGGGCAGGAGCCGGCCCGTCACCACCTCCTCATGGTCCGGCGCGGGCGCGGGAACCTCCGCAGCGGGCACCTCAACCGGGTCCGGCTCCCGCTCTCCCGCTGGCGGCGGCCCCTCGACCGATCCGCCATCCGGTGCGTCGGCACCGGTATCGTCGCCGGGCAGGAGCCGGCCCGTCACCACCTCCTCTTGGTCCGGCGCGGGCGCGGGAACCTCCGCAGCGGGCACCTCAACCGGGTCCGGCTCCCGCTCTCCCGCCGGCGGCGGCCCCTCGACCGATCCGCCATCCGGCGCGCCGGTGCCGGCATCGTCGCCGGGCAGGAGCCGGCCCGTCACCACCTCCTCATGGTCCGGCACGAGAGCCGGAACCTCCGCAGCGGGCACCTCAACCGGGTCGGGCTCCCGCTCTCCCGCCGGCGGCGGCCCCTCGACCGATCCGCCATCTACCGCCACCCCCTCACCGGATACGGTACCCTCCGCCCGCTCATCCGCCGGCTCGCCTTCGCTCCAGTCGGTATCGGCGAGATCCTCGGCAGCGCCGGCAGGATCGTCCCAGTCATCGAGATCCGCTTCGGGAGCCTCCCACCCCTCGTCGTCGAGCGCCGGCCAGGGCCGGGACGCCGTCTCGCCCGCGTCGGCTCCGGCCTGCGCCATGGCGGGCGCCGCCATGGGGTCCGCGCCATAGCCCTCCCCCGTCACCGGAGGCCAGGGGTAGTCCGCCAGCGGCGCGGCGAACGGATCGGGCTCCAGCGCCGCAGCCGGAGCCGGAATGCGCTCGGCGAGCGCGCCGAGGACGGCGAGGGGCGCGGCCGCCCCCGCCTCCCCGGCGGCGGCAGGCTGGGCCTCCACAAGCCGGCACACGAAATCACGCTCGGCCGGACCATAGCCGCTCTCGGCCAGATGCCGCCCCAGCGCCTCCACCTCCGGCGGAAAGGTCGCCGAAGGCTCGGCGGGCGGATGAGCGTCCGGCGCGGCCCGCGCTGCGCCGCCGGCATGGGGGTGGCCGCCGGCCCAGTCCATGATCTCGGCGCACAGCGCCTTCGCGTTCTGCTCACCCACATAGGCCCCGACCACGCCGCCGATCACCGCCCCCGTGAGCGCCCCGACCGTGGTGCCGAAGCCGGGAACGACACTGCCGAAACCGCCCAGCGCCAGGCCGAACCCCTCGGCCCCGATCAGCGCGCCCGTCATCCGCCCGCTGAAAGCCGCCAGCGTCTGGGCCGCGCCGGCCTTTTCGCCGGTCCGCCACTGCTCGGCCGCCGTCGCATAGGTGGTGGCGGCGTCGAAGGCGGCCATGACCGGGCCGGCGACGCGGAGCGTGCGGGAGAGGCGCAGCAGGCGCGGATCCCCCGGCCGCAGCCCGCCGACGGCACGGCGCGCCACCGCGCGGGTGGCGGCATTGGTCTGCGGCGGGCGGGCAACGAACGAGCCACCGGCCGCGGGCGCATGGGGGTCGAGCGTCCGTCCGATGGGCCTTGAGCCGACCCCGAGCCGGCGCAGCTCGGCGCGGTGGGCGGAGCAAGCCTCCCGCGTCTGCCGGCTTGCCGGCACAATCTGGTGAAAATCGGCGCCGAATTCCGCGCGCAGGCGCAGGTTACAGGTGGCGCAGCAGCCGCGGGTGGGAGCCAAAGCGAGGATGGTGCGCCCGTTCTGCTTCGCCCAGCTCAGCAGGCGCATTTCGGCATGGTGGTCATTGCCTTCGATGGCCACTTCCGCAAACGTGCGCAGGCCGGTGGCCCGGTCGAAGGCGAGGCGCCGTCCGTCGGGCGTCTCCACCGCGGTGATGACGCCCCGGTCATATTCCACGCGGATGCCGTTCCGGGTGCGCATGTAGGTGACGGGGCGACCGCCGCGCATTTGCCGGAACGGCCCCGCCTCGAACAGCCGCGAGCCCGGCGCATGCGCCTTCTCGATGCGGAAGCCGGAATTGAAGACCACGAGCTGCCGGCTGGCCGGCCCTGCGTCCACCGCCTCCACCACGGCGCACACGCCGGTCTGCCGGGCGACGCGGACGGAGATGATGTCGTGATAATGGTCCGCGAACAGCTCGACGAAGGCCAGCAGCGCCCCCCGGCTCGCCTGCTCCAGTGGAAGCCTTGGCGGGTCCATCGCCACCTCCCAGCCTCGCCCCGCAGGCCATGCCGGCGCCCGCCGCGCCTGTGTCCACACGGGTTGCGGCGGGCAGAATCCCACCAGCGGGGCCGGCAGGCAACAGCCGGGCCGCGTCGTCCGGCGCACATTCCGCGGCGCGCGTGCAGGGGCTGGCGCATGTCATCGTTTCATGGAACCAATGAAGCGCACCAGGTTCTTGAGCTATCGCATTTTCTTCACGCGAACCGGTGCCCGCTTCGCTCGAAAATGCTCTAGAATTATATTGGCGGCAGTGCCGTGTCGGGGGCGGTATCATGAGCAGCTTCAGTCAGATTGTGGTGATCGTCGCGTCAGGTCCCGGCATCGGCGCTCCGGTCATGGAGCGCTTCACGCTGTGGCGCGGCGTCCTTCCGACGGACAAGGAGGAGGAGATCGACCGCCTGATCGCCGACACGCGCGCGCTCGAGACCGGCGACGCCTTGCCAAAATTCGCGTTGCGGGACGGACCGCACGCCTCCCACCTCACCTTCGAGATGGACGACGACCTCGTCCATTCCATCGCGTTCGTGCCGGGGCTCCTGCCGGCGGCGCTGCAGCAGTTCGTGGACATCGTCGTCGCGCATGGCGCGAGCGAGCCGATCTGAGCACGGCCGGCCCGCGCGCCGCTCCCCGGATCGTGAAGCGGCCGCAGTCTGGAAACCGTCAAAAAAAGGCGCTAGCCTGAGCAACGGGATCACCTGCGTCGGGGCGGCGCCGTGATTCCGCAGGACGTGCAGCACGCGCGTCCCCCTTCCCATATCAAGCACAGATGCGGCTGTGCCTCTCGCAACAACGAGGTACCCATGGCCGTCACACTCACCGTGAACGGACAGGCGCGCACCGTCGACGCCGATCCCGATACGCCGTTGCTCTGGGTCCTGCGCGACGAGCTCGATCTCGTCGGCACCAAGTTCGGCTGCGGCCAGGCCCTGTGCGGCGCCTGCACCGTGCATCTCGACGGCACGCCGACGCGCTCCTGCCAGACCACGCTCGGCGATGTCGGCGACGCCAAGATCGTGACCATCGAGGGTGTCCAGGGCCGCGAGGCCGAGGCGGTCCGCGCCGCCTGGGTCAGCCTCGACGTGGTCCAGTGCGGCTACTGCCAGTCCGGGCAGATCATGTCCGCCGTGGCGCTGCTGACCGAGAACAAGAAGCCCGCCGATTCCGACATCGACGCGGCGATGGACGGCAATGTCTGCCGCTGCGCCACCTACCACCGCATCCGCGCCGCGATCCACGACGCGGCACGCCGGCTGGAGGCCTGACCCATGCACATGCTCCAGAAGCTCGAGCCCGGCGCCGTATCCGGCCTTGCCGCCACGCTCTCCGGCGCCGCGCAGACGCCGCTCTCCCGCCGCTTCGTCCTCGCCGCCATGGGCGGGGCGGGCATCGGCCTCGTGCTCGGGCTCAGACCTGAGGTGGCCCACGCCGCCCCGGCCGGCACGGGCGCCACCGGACCGGCCTTCAACCCCTTCGTGCGTATCGCGCCCGACGGAACGGTCACGGTCATCGTCAAGCATCTCGACAAGGGCCAGGGCATCGCCACGGGCCTTGCCACCCTCGCCGCCGACGAGATGGATGCGAACTGGTCCAAGGTGACCACCGCGTTCGCGCCGGCCGATCCCAAGATCTACGGCAACGCCGCGTTCGGCGGCGCGCAGGGCACGGGCGGCTCCACCTCCATCGCCGCGAGCTACACCATCTACCGCACCGCGGGGGCCGCGGCCCGCGCCATGCTGGTGGCCGCCGCCGCGCGGCAGTGGGGCGTCGATCCCGCGACCGTCACGGTCTCCAACGGCGTGGTGAGCGCCGGCAGCCGCAGCGCCGGCTTCGGCGCCCTGGCCGAGGCCGCCGCGAAGGAGCAGGTGCCAGCCGAGCCGAAGCTGAAGGCGGCCTCCGCCTTCACCCTCATCGGCAAGGAGGGCGTGCACCGGGTGGACAATCTGGCCAAGACCACCGGCGCCCGCATCTACACCCAGGACCTGAAGCTGCCGGATATGCTGGTGGCCGTGGTCGCCCATCCGCCGCGCTTCGGCGCCACGCCGAAGAGCTTCGACGCCACCGCCGCCAAGGCGGTGAAGGGCGTGAAGGACGTGGTGATGGTGCCGCAGGGCGTCGCCGTGCTCGCCACCACCACCCACGCCGCCATCAAAGGCCGCGACGCCCTGAAGGTGGTGTGGGACGAGAGCGGGGCCGAAACGCGCAGCTCCTCGGACATCCTCGCCGACTATCGCGGCGCGCTGGGCAAGCCCGGCCTGCCGGTGGAGGCCCATGGGGACGTGGAGAAGGCGCTGAAGGCGCCCGGCGTGAAGCTGGTGGAGGCCGAGTTCGAGTTCCCCTACCTCGCCCACGCCGCCATGGAGCCCATGAACGCGGCGGCGCAGATCAAGGACGGGGCGGTCACCATCTGGACCGGCTGCCAGTTCCCCTCGGCCGACCTGCCGAACGCCGCCCGCACCGCCGGCGTGGCGCCGGACAAGGTGGAGATCCACACCCTCTGGGCGGGCGGCAGCTTCGGCCGCCGTGCGCTCGCCAGCTCCGACTTCGTGGTGGAGGCGGTGGCCATCGCCAAAGCCCACGGCAAGGGCGTGCCGGTGAAGCTGGTGTGGACCCGCGAGGACGACATGAAGGCCGGCTATTACCGGCCGGCCTACGTCCACAAGGTCCGCGCGGCGGTGGACGCCTCGGGCAAGCCGGTGGCGTGGCATCACCATGTGGTCGGCCAGTCGATCCTCGCCGGGACCTTCTTCGAGCAGGTCATGGTGAAGAACGGCGTGGACGAGACCTCCATCGAGGGCACCCACGGCACCTACGACATTCCCAACATGAAGGTGGAGCTCTCCACCATGAAGGCGGGCGTGCCGGTGCTGTGGTGGCGCTCGGTGGGCCATACCCACACCGCCTACGCGGTGGAGGTGGTGATGGACCAGCTCGCCCGCGCGGCGGGACAGGACCCCGTCGCCTTCCGCCTCGCTTATGCCACGGACGAGCGGATGAAGGCGGTGATCCGCCTCGCCGCCGACAAGGCCGGCTGGGGCACGCCGCTGCCGGCGGGCCGCAGCCGCGGCATCGCCGCCCACAAGAGCTTCAACACCTATGTGGCGGAGGTGGTGGAGATCTCCCTCGCCGATGCCGGCGTGAAGGTGGAGCGTGTCGTAGCGGCGGTGGATTGCGGCGTCGTGGTCAATCCGGACGTGGTGCGGGCCCAGATCGAGGGCGGCGTCGGCTTCGGCCTCGGGGCCGCGCTGCACGATGCCATCACCCTCGACAAGGGCGCCGTGCAGCAGGCCAACTTCGACACCTACGAGCCCCTGCGCATGTCGCAGATGCCGAAGGTGGAGGTACACCTCGTCGCGTCGGACGCAGCCCCCACCGGGGTCGGCGAGCCGGGCGTGCCGCCGCTTGCCCCGGCGGTCGCGAACGCCGTGCTTGCCGCCACCGGCCGGCCGGTCCACCGCCTGCCCTTCGCCGGGCAGGCGTTCAAACCGGCCTGAACGCGGCAAGCTTCCCGCAGCATCGCGCCGGGGAGGGGTGGAGAGCCCCTCCCCGGCGCCTTCCCCTTTATCTTCAGAAAACCTGCATCAGGCGCACGGTTCCCCGGAAATCCTCCGGGAAGCCGCCCGACGTGTTGAAATCGCGCTGGATCAGGCCCAGCACCTGGAAGGTCGGGGTGATGAACTTGGAAAGCTCGAGGCGCACCTGGTCCCGCTGCGTGGCGTTCCCGGTGGCGAGACCGTCGAGATATTCGGTGCCGCCCCAGTATTTCGAATAGCCGATGGCGGCCTGCCAGGTCTCGGCGAAGCTGTAGGACAGCCAGGCCTGCAGCTGATAGGTATTGTCCTGTGTCAGGACGAGTCCGCCGCCCCCGGCATCCGTATTGTCGCCGTACCACATGGCATCGCCGGTGAGCTGGAGCGCGAAGCCGCTGCCGAGGCCCTGGTACCAGCCGACCTGGAGATCCAGCTTCCACCGGTTCTCGCCCATGTTGAGCGCGTCCGCCGCCTTGTACTGGCCGAGCGGAACGAAGAGATAGGGCATCACGCCGATATAGGTTTGCGTCGCCTTGTTGTTCACCACCCAGAAGGTGGTCGCGATGATGGGATCGCCGAGGCCGGCGGCGGCATCGAGCGGCACCCCGGCGATGCGCCCGTCATAGAGCGTGCCGGCGGGAATGAGCACCTGGGGCGCCACCGTGATCCCCGCGATCTCGAAATAATGCACATAGCGCAGGATGTTGACGTACGAATCGAGCCCCGTGTCCTGGGAGATGGCCGGGCCCGACGTGCCTTCATAGCTGCTGCGCGTCGCATACTGGCTGTAGAACAGCAAAAGGTTCGTCCCGCCCGGCGCGGGCACATAGTCCGAGGCGTTGACATCCACCGCCCCGGCCCGCGCGGACAGCAGCGGCAGCAGCACGAGGGCGAGCAGCAGGCCGGCGCAAAGGCGGGTCTTGCGGCCGTCGTCATGCGGTGTGCCGCCTCCGGCGGACAGGATGGCGGATCGGATCGTCTGCATGGGCGTCAGGTTTGGCGTCATGGTTCCTCCTCGAGCTTTCCTGGCCACGGGCGCGTTGGCTCGCGCCCGTGCGGCGCGAGCCGGCAGGGCTTCGTTCAAAGGTTGGTGCAGGGAGAAGACCGGGGCCTACCCGGCCCCGGTCTTGGCGCCGTTGGAGCGTTTCATGGCAACGATGAAACGCTCCAGGCTCTTGAATTATCGCATTTTCTCCGCGCGAGCCGGGCTCCACCTCGCTCGAAAATGCTCTGGAGCGCGATCCGACCAGCTTGCGACAGATGGGTTCCATCTGTCGCGGTCGAACCACTAGAGCACGCGCCGATCTGCCTGCATCACAAGCTGATCGGACAACGCGTTCTCTTTCTTGCGTTTAGAGGGCGATTCACCGAGCAAATTGATTCAATTTGCTCGGATCGCGCTCTAGGCCCGAAGCCGGGCCAGATGCTTCAGCACCGCTTCCGGCTCGGCGCCCACCGGAATCTCGGCGAAGTAGAACTGCCCCGCATCCAGATCGGCGAGGGGCGCGCCGGACCAGAAGTCGCCGCCCACGTCGAGCCCCAGGGCAAGGTCGCCGCCCCGTGGCGGATCGGCGGAAATGACGGAGTCGAATTCCGCCGCCGCGCGGCCGGGACGCGCGCGCAAGGCCAGGCCCCAGCGATAGTGCCGGGCAACATTCACCAGCGGGCGATAGCCTTCCATGTCCGCATCCGGCACCGGGATGGCGCCCGGCGCCTCCTCCAGCAGCAGGCCGCCGATGGGCAGGGTCGAGACGGCGCGCATCAGGTCGGCCATGTACATGGCCGCATCCTCGATGGCGTCGGGCTCGATCTCCACGCCATCCCGCCCGGCGAGAGCCGCCGCCTCGGCCAGCCAGTGGCGCGGGGCCGGCATCGCCAGCACCAGAGGCGTCTGGCCGCGCAGGCTCGCCGCCACCGCCTCCACCACCTCGGCCAGGAGGCGGCGCGGGGCGGCATCCTCCAGCATGCGCCGGAGCGGAAAGGCGGCGCGCTTCTTCGCCGCCATCTCGGCCGCCAACGCCGGATGCCGCCCGATCCAGGAACGGTAGAGCTCGCCCACGTCCACCACTCCCACATCGGGACGCAGCAGGCCCTGGGCCTGGTTGAAGAAGGCGAGATAGCTCGCCGCGCTCACCCAGGGATCGCCCCCATCGCCGAGAAGAAGCCGCCGGGCATAGCCCGACGCCTTCAGCCAGACGCGGATGCCCCGCGCCCCGGAGGGGCGGGGCAGGTCGTCGATGAGGCGCGGGCTCATTGCTTCTCGTGCTCCAGGCCACCCAAGGCGGCAAGACGCGCCTCGAGCTCGGCGATGCGCACGTCCTTGGGGTGGGTCATGTAGTTGGGGCGCGGCGTGGCGGCGTCCCGCATCTTCTCGGGGCTGCCCATGTAGAGCCTGGACACGTCATCGCCCCAGGCGCCGAAATACTGGAGATACGACGGCGGGTTGGGGCGGCTCCAGTCCTTCACGAACTCGGAATAGGGACGCGAGCGGGCGATCCGGGCCTTGCGTTCCGCCGCGCGGGCGGCCTCGGTCGCCTCCTCGTTGACGGCGAGGGTCTCGGGATCGAACACCACCTTGTAGAGCCGTGCCGCCACCTCCGGCGAGATCAGCCCTTCCTCGATGTCCTTGATGACGCCGCGGGGATCGCGCTCCAGCAGGTCGCCATAGCCCGCTCCCGCGCCCTGCGAGATCATGAACAGCTCGCCGCGCTTCGAGATCTCGAAGCCCATGCCCATATGATGGGTGGTGTAGCTCGCGCCCTCGAAGGGCTGCTCGTTCATGATCTCCTCGATGGAGTGCTTGAACTTCTCCGGCGTATTCATGAGCACGTCATAGACATCCACGCCCTTGACCTTGGAGAGCGGATAGGCCCCGCAGGCATAGCCGCCGAACAGGCCCTGGAGCGGCGGGATCTTCGCCCCCTGGCAGACGGTCATGAAGCCCCACTGCTCGCTGTCCTTGGTGGCCACCATCATGGTGTAGCCCTGGCCGCCCCGATACTTGCCGGGGGCGATGGCATCCCGCGTCATCTTCTTGGAGACGAGCTGGAGGAAAGGCACCTCCTCCTCGTTCAGCTCCTGCTCGCCGATATCCGCCATGGTGGCGAAGATGGGGGCGAGGGCGTGCTCGCCATCGCGGTCCGCAGTTGCACCCGCGCCCATGCCGTTGAGGTCGGCGCAGAGGTTGCCCAGCGTCTCGCCGTGCTGGGACACGCCGCCCCAGATGAAGGTGTTGATCATATTGAAGGTCGGCGCGTGGACCTTGGTGTATTTCTCCGGGCAGGAATAGAGGAACTTCGCAACCGCGTGCTGGCCCGCCGTGAATCCCGTGAAGATGGACATCAGGCTCTGGGAATTGGGCGCGTCGTAGGAGCAGTTGACGATGGAATGGGGGTCGGTGATCACCTCGATGGGGGCGAAGGCCGCCTGGCCGCGCGGCAGATCCGGCCACACATAGCACAGGAACACCTGCGCCAGCATGCCCTTGAGGCCCGCCACGATGGTGTTGGTGGCGCGGTTGGTGAATTCGGGCGCGGAGCCGCGGAAATCGAAGATCAGCCGGTCGCCGGTCTTGGTGAGCTTGCAGTTGATCTTCACCACACAGTTCTCACGCAGGGTCGAGTCCTGGATGATGTAGGTGCGCACCGTCATGTCCGGCCACTCGGAGATGCGACGCTTCACCTCGGCGCGCACGTTCTCCATGGTGAGGCGGAGCGTGGAGATGAGAGCCTCCGGGCCGTCGGTGTTCAGCGTCTCCTCGATGCGCTGCTTGATGCGCAGGCAGGCGAACAACTTCACCTTCATGTCTTCATACTGCAGCTTGGGTTCGCGCACCGAATTCTGCAGGAAGGTGAGGATATCGCGCTTGATCTGGTAGTTTTCCACCACGCGGAATGGCGACATCTTCAGCCCCTCGTCGGAGGGGCTCTCCGCCATGGAGGGCATGCCGCCCGGCTCGATGGCGCCGTTCTCGCCCTCGTGGACGGTGGAGGCGACCCAGCACACGAGCTTGCCCTTGTGGAAGATGGGCAGGATCATCGACTGGTCGGTGTTGTGAACGTTGCCGTAGCGCGAGTCGTTGTGGATGAAGCCGTCGCCCTCGCGCACCCCCACGGTGGGGTCGTTGATCCAGTTCTTGATGATGAACTTGATGGGATGGTGCACCAGCGCCGAGAAGATCAGCACGCCGCCGGCGGAGGCGATGGCAAGGTCGCCGGACGCGGAATAGACGCCGGTGATCACGTCGCCCCATTTGGCGCCGGGGGCGGCGCCCATCTGCTCCACCATCTCGTAGCCTTCGTCGCAGCCGGACTGGATGCGATCGCGGATCTTGGCGATGATGTGGGCGTCGGACACCTTGCCGATGGCCTCGTCCTCGTCCGCCGTGCGCGGCATGAGATCGTGGTTCTGCATGATCTCGGGGTCGGGGCCGAGAAACAGCGTGGTGTCGTTCAGGAACTTCTTGATGAGGTCGATTTCCTCGGCGCTGGGCAGCTTGCCGCGACCGCTGATGCTCATGTCGTTCATGGGGTTTCCTCCCGGAGAATTCTCGACTGTCTGGGTCCGCACGACGGCGGCGCGCCCCTCCCCGGCACGGGAGACGGGCGCGCCCCGTCCTCAGTGGGTCCGGCCCGGCGTCTTGGCGCGCAGGAACCAGGACGCGCCCTGCTTCGCCGCGACGAAGGTCCAGCCCGGATTGACCAGGAAGGTGGTGACCTCCGAGGCGACGATGGCCGGCCCCTCGATCTGCACGCCCGGCGCGATGGCGGCCCGGCTCCACACCGGGGTTTCCAGCGGCCCGTCCTGGCCCACGAAGTGGCAGATGCGGGTGGAGGCGGGCGGCGGCGGCGCCTTGCGCTCCTGCTCGGGCACCGGCTTGATGTCCTCGAACTGCACCGTCTCGTGATGCACGTAGGCGGCGACCCGGATGGTGTTGATGCGGATGCCCGCCTCCGGCGCCTGCGAGCCCTCGCCGAAGCGCTTGCCGTAGTCCGCCGAGAACTGGGCGATGATGGCGAGCACGTCCGCCGGGCCGTGCACATCGTGCTTCTCGATCACCGCCGTGGTCTGCACCAGCTGGTTGCCGTAGCGCATGTCCAGCTCGAGGTTGTGGCGGATGTCTTCCAGCGGAACGCCCTGGCGCAGCAGGTCCTGGGTGCCGCGCTGCTTCAGGTCTTCCACGATGGCGTTGAAGCGGTCGTAGTCGTCGAAGATGTGGCGTGTATTGCTGTCGTACAGCACCATGTAGAGCGACTGCTCGTGGATGTGGAGCTGGTGCATGTTGCCCGCGCCCACCGCCGAGAAGACGGAGGAGAGCGGCGGGGCGAGGATGCGGTCGATGTTGAGGTTCTGGGCGATGCCGCAGCAATGCAGCGGACCGTTGCCGCCATAGGCGAGCATGGTGAAGTCCTTGGGGTCGTAGCCGCGGGCCCTGAGCTCGGTGAACAGGCCGTTGGCCATGTTGTCGTCCACCTTCTCGCGGATCAGCAGCGCCGCCTCGATCACCGAGCAGTCCAGCTCGTCGCACAGGGCGTCCTCGATGGCCGCCTTCGCCCGGCGCGGATTGAGCGGGATGGAGCCGCCCGCATAGTTGGCCGGATCGAGATAGCCGAGCAGCAGGTCGGCATCGGTCACGGTGGGCTTCATGCCGCCGCGGTCGTAGCAGGCCGGGCCGGGATCGGAGCCGGCGCTTTCCGGGCCGCACTTCACGGTCTTGTACATGCGGTCGTACGCCGCGATGGAGCCGCCGCCGGCGCCGAGCGTCACCAGATGCACCATGGGCACCGAGACCAGCCAGCGGTCGATCACCGGATTGAAGTCGTAATGCTTCACGCCGCCATCCACCACGATGCCGATGTCGTAGCTGGTGCCGCCCATGTCGGTGGCCACCACGTTGCCGAGGCCGGTGAGCATGGCGAGGTGCTCGGAGGCGCCGATGCCGGAGACCGGGCCGGAATGGATGGTCTGCAGCGCGTCGGTGGAATTGAGCTGCGCCATGCCGCCGGAATTGTGGATCACCAGCATGGGCTTGTCGTAGCGGTGGGCGCGCAGGTTCTGCTCCAGCGCCGACAAAGCGTGGTACATGGTGGAGTGCAGGTAGCCGTCCACGATGGCCGAGGTGGCGCGCACATATTCGCCTTTGCGCCCCGCCACCTGGTGGGACAGGATGACCGGGATCGCCCCCAGGAGGTGGGAGGGATATTCCTCCAGCAGGATCTCCTCGATGCGCTGCTCGTGGGCCGGGCTCACCACCGAATTGACCAGAGCGACGACGATGATCTGCGCGCCGCGGTCCACCAGCTCGCGGATCTGGGTGCGCACGTCCTCCTCGTCCAGCGGCATGACGAGCTTGCCCTGGAAGTCCACGCGCTCGCGGATGCCGCGGATCATGTGGGCTTCCACCAGCGGGTCGGGGCGCCTGGCGTTGGGCATGTCCTGCTGGCCGAGATTGTCCAGCCCCTCGCCATAGCCGCGGGCGCGGCTGAGCGGCACGGTCGCCTCATAGCCGGCGGTCACCAGCATGCCAATCTTCGGCCCCTTGTGCTCGATGAGCGCATTGGTGCCAAGGGTGGTGGCATAGCGCACGGAATCCACCGTGCCGAGGATCTCCTCCAGCTCCAGGCCGAGCACGGTGCAGGCCTTGCCGAGGGCCTCGTTGAAGCCCATGGCGAGGTTGTGGTGGGTGGTGAGGGCCTTGGCCTCGATATATTGCTTGTCCCAGACCACGAAGCAGTCGGTGAAGGTGCCACCGATATCGACGGAAACGCGTTTCATGGGTCCTCCCGGAAAATGATGCGGCGCGCTTCGAGGCAGCGCCGAAGTTTCTGGCCTCCCCCGGCGGGGAGAGCCTCTCGCCTTTCCCTCAGTGCCCGTGGCCCTCGTCGCGGGCCACCGCCGGGCCGGCATAGGGCTCGGCCGCCTCGCCGCGCGCGGCCCACTGGGCCTTCAGGGCCGGCAGGTCCACTTCCATGTCGTAGAGCGGGGGATGGCCCGGCACCGCATATTCCGTCTCCACCTGGGTGCCGCAGCTGGGGCAGCAATATTCCAGGATGCGCACCCACTCCGGGTCCGGGCTGAAGGTGAAGCGGTACTTGTCCGGATCAATGATCGGCGGATGGATCTCGCGCGGATCGCGATCGTGGACGAGCAGGCCTTCCTTGTAGCTCTGGGTCGCCGCGCCGATCTCGTGATCACACACGCGGCATTCCCACTTCTCGCTCTTCAGGTCGATGCGGAGATATTCAGTCATGGCGACTTTCATGTTGTTCAATCCTCCCGGCTCAGCAGGATGTCGCCTGCATTGCTGATGACGAACTGCCAGCCCTGGGGCACCCGGCAGGTGAAGTAGTCTTCCTCGAGAATGGCGGGGCCGCTCGCGAACGCGCCTTCGGCGAGGTCGGCGAGGCGGTAGACCGGCACGTCGATCCGGCCGCGGTCGCGGATCAGCACGTTGCGCCGGGCATGGGGGGTGGCGGAGCTCTTCGGCGCGAAGGCTGCGGCCTTTTCCGCACCCTCCCTGAGGCTTCTGACCGCCTTCAGCTCCAGCTCGACCGACCTGGCGCCCTTGAAGGCGGGCGGCAGTTCGGGCTGGTCGCCGAGCATGACGGTCTCGGTCCTGCCGTCGCCGAAATCGGCCACGAGCCGGGCTTCCAGCGTGTAGGTGCCTTCCGTGCAGCCCTCGGCGAACATGTCGCGCGCCGCCTTCACCTTCAGGGCGTCGAGGGTGGCGCCGACGGCCGCGGCATCGTCCAGCGTCACCGCATAGCGCTGGGAGATGTCGCAGGAGCCGATGCCGTAGGCGGAGAACACCGCCGCCATCTGCGGGATCGCCACGCGGCGGATGCCCGCCTTCTCCGCCACGCCGCACGCATTCAGCGGGCCGGCGCCGCCGAAGGCGAGCATCACCGTCTCGTCGGAGATCTTCGTGAAGCGGTGCAGCTCCGCCGCGATCTTCTCCTCATAGGCGAATTCCATCCGCAGCAGCGCATCGTCGAGGCCCACGCCGAGGGGCGTGGCCACATTGGCGGTCACCGCAGCGGCGGCCCGGTCGGCGTCGAGCCCCATGCCGCCGCCGAAATAGGAGGTGGGATCGAACAGGCCGCAAAGCAGGCTCGCATCGGTGATGGTCGCCTCGCGCCCGCCGCGCCCGAAGCAGGCCGGACCCGGCACCGCGCCGACGCTCTCCGGCCCGATGACGACGCGCCCGTCCACCACCTTGAAGATGGAGCTGCCGCCCGCGCCGGCGCTCAGGACCTCGCACAGGGGGAAGGACACCGAGATGCCCTCCACATGGCCGCGGCGCACCTCGGCCACCGTGCCGTTGCTATACTGGCCGATGTCGGTGGTGGTGCCGCCCACGTCGATGGAGACGGTGTCGGTGAAGCCGTAGCGCCGCGAGAACGTCTTGACCCCCTCCATGCCGCCGCGCGGCCCCGAGGAATAGGTCTTGATGGCGATGGTCTTGGCCACGCGGGAGGCGTCGCCGTCATTGCGGAAGATCAGCAGCGGATTCTTGGTGCGGTAGGCGCGCAGCCGGTTCTCCGCATTGTAGAGGAACGCCTCCATGGACGGGTGGAGGAAGGAATTGATGAGGGCGGTCCAGGTGCGCCGCTCGCCGTCCACGTCGCTGGTGATGTCGGAGCCGTAGAGGATCGGCACCGCGCCCAGCAGATGGCGCGGATACTTGCGCAGCGCGATGAGGCGGAAGCGGTCCTCGACGGCGCGGAAGTCGGCGCCGTCGAAGCTCACCACCAGGCGGTTGGCGCCCATGGCGGTCAGCCGGTTGATGGCCTTCACCACCTCTACGTCCGCCGCCTCGCCGGTGACGGTCGCGGCATCGAGGAAGACGATGCGATCGCCCACCAGCGCCTCGAACACGTCGGCGTCGTGGGCGGCAAGGCGGCTCGGCAGATCGTGGGCGGCGCCGTCGAGGATGAGGCCGAGGCGCGGGCCCTTGCGCTCGCAGATGGCGTTCGTGCCCTGCGTGGTGGAATAGCGGATAAGGTCCACCTCCTCCAGCAGGCGCTTCACGTCCGGCGCGCCGTAGAGCACGCCGGAGGCCTTGGTCAGGCCCTCGAAGAAGCATTTGCTCAAGTCGTAGGGAGTGGTCAGGACCTTGGTCTTTTTGACCGTGTCGTCCGCCATGATGCAAATGTCGGTCAGCGTACCGCCATTATCAATATTGATCTGCAAGCCCATATGACCAGCGTCCTCCCTGTTCTTTCGCGGACCACGACCGGCGTGTGCGATTTGTGCGAACGGATGCCCGAAGGCATGTGCCGTCTGCCGGATCGCGCGCCGGAACCCCTGGCGCGTTACGACCCTGCGCCGACCAGGATTGGCAAGGGGCGTGCCAGTCCGGAAGGAAGCCCGCAGATCATCTCTTTTCGTTGGAGCGCCTTATATTTCAGGCCGCAGAGCGTTTCTGGAATCCGGCTCCGCGACTTCTTTGCGAATACCCGTTCGAAAATCGGTCTTTATTGTGCGACGCAACCGAGCCCGCCGTCCGGCGGCGGCACAAAAAAACGCCGCCGATCTTCATCGGCGGCGTGGAGGGAGGTCTTTCGGGAGACGAAAGCACGTGAGGCAAGGCAAGCGGCGTGCCGCTTGCCTTCAGTGTCCGCCTACATCTGGATCTTGCGCGCCTCCTCGACGACGCCTTCAAGGCCGAACCGCCGGAGCTTGGCGTAGACCGTGCTCTTGGCGAGGCCGAGGTCCCGCGCCACCGCGGTCACGTTGCCCTTGTGCCCCTGCATCGCCCGCAGCAGCGCAACCCGCTCCGCGCTTTCCATGCCGGTGAGCCCCCGCGCCGGGCCGCTGCCCATGGCCTCCATGCCGGACAGGCCCCACGCCGCCGGGAACGGCTCCGGCGCGGCGGCGGATGCGGCCAAAGGATCGGCCCCCGCCCAGATCTCTGCGGGTACGTCGGCCTCGGTGAGCTCGGGGCCCTCCGCGATCAGCAGCATGCTCTCGATCACGTTGCGCAATTCGCGGATGTTGCCCGGCCAGGCATAGCCCATGAACAGGTCCACCACGCGCGGCGACAGCCGCCGGGGCTCGATGCCCTGCCGCCGCGCGAGGTCCTGCATCAGATGCGCGGCGAGCTGGGGAATGTCGGATGCCCGCTCCCGCAGCGCCGGAATGGTGATGCTCGTCACCGCCACCCGGTAGAACAGGTCCATGCGGAAGCGCCCGGCCTGGATCTCCTGCCGCAGGTCGCGGTTGGTGGCGGAGATGAGGCGGAAATTCACCTTGCGGGGCCTGGTCTCGCCGATGCGGTAGACCTCGCCGGATTCCAGGACGCGCAGGAAATGGGGCTGCAGGTCCTTCGGCATCTCCCCGATCTCGTCGAGGAAGAGGGTGCCGCCGTCCGCCGCCTCGATCTTCCCGATCATGCCGCCGCGCCGCGCGCCGGTGAACGCGCCTTCCGCATAGCCGAACAGCTCGCTCGACAAGAGCTCGCGGGAGAAGCCGCCGCAATTGAGGGCCACGAAGGGGCCATCCCGCCCCGCGCTCTCCGCGTGCAGGCACTGGGCGAACACGTCCTTGCCCACGCCGGTCTCGCCGAGCAGCAAGGCCGGCGCCCGGCTCTTCGCCAGCTGCTGCGCGCGGGCGATGGCCTGGCGCAGCAGCGGAGCCTCCCCGATGAGCCGGGCGAAGCCGCCCTTGGGCCGCGCATCGCCGCTCGCATCCTGCGCGCCGGCGCGCGGCGCGGGCGTGCTGCCGCGGCCCGGAAGGACGAGAACCAGGCCGAGGCGTTCTCCCTCCACCACCACCGGCTCCAGCCACTCGCGCCGCACCCAGGACGGCAGGTGCTCCGGCAACTCGCGGCTCTTCTTCCAGTCGAGCTTGAGCGAGGACAGGTCGGTGCCCGGCAGGTCGTTGCGCTGGCGCTGGAGATCCGCCAGCGCATCCGATGCCGCGCCGTTGGCCTTGACCGCCCGTCCCCGGCGGTCGAACACGATCACCCCGTCGCTGGTGGGGGCGGAGAGCCGGCTCATGCAGCGTTCCAGCAGGCGGAAGCGCACGTCCATCTCCAGCTGCGCCAGCCGGTTCTCGATCCGGCCCGCCGTCGCCACCACCAGAGCGAGGCTGTGCCGGTTATAGGTTTCGCTGAGCCCGGAGACATCGACGACGCCGAGGATCGTGCCGTCGAACGGATCGCGGATCACGTTGGCCGAGCACGACCAGCGCTTGATGCCGGAGCAATAATGCTCCGCCGAGTGGATCTGAACCGGCTGGCCCACTTCCAGCGCGGTGCCGATGGCATTGGTGCCGCAGGCCATCTCGCTCCAGGTGGCGCCGGAGAGCAGGTGGATATTCTCCGCCGCGTCGCGCAGGCGGGAGTCACCCTCCAGGTTCAGGATGACGCCGGTCTCGTTGGTGAGCACCATCACCGTCCCGGTCTCGGACAGGAATTCCCGGGCCGACGCCATGACCGGCGCGCTCGCCTCGATCAGCTCGCCGCAATCGTCCCGCAGGGAATAAAGGGTATCCTCCCGCATGGGGGGCGGCGCCTGGTCGCGACGCGGATCGACGCTGCCGGAGAGGCACCGCCGCCAGGAATCGTCCACCAGCCGCCGCAACGCATCGGACCCGAAATCGCCGCCATTGAGGAAGCGCTCCCAGGACGTCATGACCGTGCGGTCATTCTCGGGGACCGAAAACTTCTGTCCCGGCCTCTTGAAAGGCATCTGTTTGTTCCTCCCTGCCGCAGGTCAGCCGGGGCAGGACCTGCGTACGCGCCGTTCCCAAGACAGATCTGTGTCTGCTTCACCTTGAGCGGGCCTTGAACCGAACCTCTTGAACCGAACCCCTTGACCCATGTCTGGCGCACGGCCCGGGACGCCCCTGCCCGGACCGGCGATGGCTTTCTGGATTGGCAAGCCTAGCATTGATTGTGCCACGATACACGGTCGGTGCTTGCCCGTGCCCCACCGCGCCCGATCGCATATGCAGCCGCTCAAAGACGCGGCGATGCGTTCGATTTTCGGCCTGCGCGCCGTTTTGAAATCGAACGCCGGCATACGCATTCCCGTGGGACACCCCTTCGCCTTCAGGCGCTTCGGCCTGCGATCCGCTCCCGAGCGGCTGGCATGGCCGTTGCTGCACCCGGCCACACGCCCGCGTCCCGGAGAACGGCGTCGCGCAGGCCCCAAGGAGGAAGGCCCATGATCGAGGTTCCCGGCGCGGCCGGCCCCCGCGACCCCAGCCCGGTGGATGACGGCGACGACCGCATTCCCGTCACCCTGCTCACCGGCTTCCTGGGCGCGGGCAAGACCACGCTGCTCAACCGCCTGATCAAGCAGCCCGCCATGGCTGGAACAGCGGTGCTCATCAACGAATTCGGCGCGGTGGCCATCGACCACCATCTGGTGGAGAGCGTGGACGAGACCATGCTGGTGCTCGACTCCGGCTGCGTCTGCTGCACCGTGCAGGGCGATCTGGTCAAAGCCCTGGCTCTGCTCCACGAGCGCCTCGCCCGCAGGGAGATCCCGCAGATCCGCCGGGTGGTGATCGAGACCACGGGCCTTGCCGACCCGCTTCCGGTCATCTCGACGCTGATGGAGGAGCGCTTCGTCCGCGCCCGCTATCGCTGCGACAGCGTGCTGACCGTGGTGGATGCAAGCCTCGGCGCCGGCCAATTGGACCGGCATCGCGAAGCGGTGCGGCAGGTGGCTGCAGCGGACCGCCTGCTGATCACCAAGCGCGATCTGGCCGACCGCACCGGCAGCGAGCGGCTGGACGCACGCCTTCAGGCCCTCAATCCGGGCGCGGTCCGGCTCGCCGTCTCCCATGGCGAGATCGACCCCGCGCTCCTGTTCGGCGCCGGGATCTATTCGGCCGCCGGCAAGCACCCCGACATCGCCGCCTGGCTGGGCGAGGAGGCCCGCCGGGGCGGGCACGCCCGGCCGCCGGCCGGCGACGGCGACGCCAGCCGCCATGAGGACGGGGTGGGCAGCTTCGCCATCCATTTCGACCGCCCGGTGCCGTGGCGCGGCTTTGCGGTCGCCATGGGGCGCATCCTGACCGACCACGCGAGCCGCCTGCTGCGCATCAAGGGGCTGATGAACGTCGCCGGGCTGGCGACGCCGCTCGTGGTGCAATGCGTGGGGGGCATCGCCTACCCTCCCGTTCGCCTGCCGCGATGGCCGCGCCAGGGGCGGCGCTTCGACATGCGCGGGCGCCTCGTCTTCATCGCCGACGGGCTGTCGGCGGAGCAGATGGCGGATATAAGGGCGCGGCTGGCGGCGCTTGCGGACGATGCGGCGGCGACCCGGGCCGCGGCCACGACGCCCCTCCTGCCGACGCGCTGCTGGCTGGGCGAACGCCTGCCCAGCCTGGGACGCGATGGCTTCGAGACCGAGGGCTGGTTCGTCCGGCCCGTCCACCATGCTGCCCGTCGCACGGCGCCGGCGGCGCACGCCTGAAGCAAAGCGCACGATGGTCCGTGGCGGGGGCCGGTTCCCCCGCCACGGACCCGGGATGCTACTTCACGCGCTCGAGAATGCTGACGTAGTTGGCCACCGCCGCTCCTCCCATGTTGAAGACGCCGGCAAGCTCGGCGCCGGGAACCTGCATGTCCCCGGCGATGCCGGTCAGCTGCATGGCGCAGATTGCGTGCATGGAAACCCCGGTGGCGCCGATGGGGTGCCCCTTCGCCTTCAGGCCGCCCGACACGTTGACCGGCAGCCGTCCCCCGCGCCGCACCGTGCCTTCCGCCAGCGCGTCCGCGCCCTTGCCCTCGGGCGCGAGGCCCATGGCCTCGTAGGTCAGCAATTCGGCGATGGTGAAGCAATCGTGGATCTCGGCGAAGGAGAGGTCGCCGATCCGGCACCCTGCGTCACGCAGTGCGCCCTGCCAGGCCCGGCGCGGCCCCTCGAACGTCACCGCATCGCGCCGCGACAGGGGCAGGAAATCGTTGACCTGCGCGCGGGCTCGGATCCGCACCGCCTGGCGCGCATCCGGCAACACGTCGGCGGCGGCGAGGATCAGGGCGGCCGCGCCGTCCGACACGAGGGAGCAATCGGTCTTGCGCAGGGGACCGGCGATGAGGGGGTTCTTCTCCGAGACCGTGTTGCAGAACTCGAAGTCGAGCGCCTTGCGCATCTGGGCCCAGGGGTTGCTGACGCCGTTGGCGTGGTTCTTGGCCGCGATCTGCGCGAGCGTCGCCGAATGGTCGCCGTAGCGCTCGAAATACCCGCTCGCGATTTCCCCGAAGATGGAGGGGAAAGTCTTGCCCAGCGCCGCCTCTTCCTTGACATAGGAGGCGGAACCGAGAATGCGCGTCACCTCGTCGCCGGACACCGCGGTCATCTTCTCCGCACCCACCACCAGGGCGATCCGGGCCCGCCCGGCCTCGATGGCATCGCAGGCCGCATAGATCGCGGCGGCACCGGAGGCGCAGGCATTCTCCAGCCGCGTGGCCGGCTTCCAGCGCAGGCCGGGCTCGGCGTTGATGGGAAGCGAGGAGCAGAAGATCTCCGGCACGAAGCCGCCATTGAGATTGCCCAGCCATACGCCGTCCACCCGCTCGGCCTCGAACCCGGAATGATCGATGGCCTCATGGCAGACGGTGGCGATCAGGGCTTCCAGATCCATGTCGGCCAGCCGGCCGAATGGTGAATGGGCCCAGCCGACGATGGATACGCCGATATTGCTTCTCATGATGCTTCCTGCCATCGCGCATTGAACTTTGCGGGGCGGCATCTGCATGGCCCGTGCCATCGCAAGATCTGCGCAGACCACCAGCAGCAAGCCGCGGATGCTCGGCTGTCCCCCGAACAGGGCCGCGTCGCCGCCGGCCGGCGCGCCGCCTCCTCGCCCGCGTCCGATTTCCGGGCGTCGCGCCGCGATCGGCCGAAATCCAGCCGCCCGCCCGGTCGCGCGAAAGCTGCGAAAGCCCATGGGACGGGTCTTTCCCCTCCAGCGCGGGGTGGCATCCATCTTGCGGATGGGGCGGCGCAATAAAGCGCTGGTTATTTGCGGCAACGCACAAGACATGCATGGGAGGAAGTGAATGAAAGGCCTCGTCTATCGTGGTCCCGGACAGAAGTCGCTCGAAGAGGTGCCGGATCCGCGGATCGAGCAGCCCACGGACGCCGTGGTGAAGATCCTGCGCACCACCATCTGCGGCAGCGACCTGCACATTCTCAAGGGCGATGTGCCGACCGTCCTGCCCGGAACCGTGCTGGGTCACGAGGGCGTCGGCGTGGTGGAAGCGGTGGGCTCGGCCGTCGCCAACTTCCGCAAGGGCGATCATGTCCTGATCTCGTGCATTTCATCCTGCGGGAAATGCGATTACTGCCGGCGCGGCATGTATTCGCACTGTTCGGTCGCCGGGTGGATGCTGGGCCACACCATTCACGGGACCCAGGCCGAATACGTCCGCACCCCCTATGCCGACACCAGCCTCCACCGCATTCCCGAGGGCATGGACGAGGAAGCGCTGGTGATGCTCAGCGACATCCTGCCGACCGGGTTCGAATGCGGCGTGATGAACGGCAAGGTCCAGCCCGGCTGCACCGTGGCCATCGTCGGCGCCGGGCCCGTGGGCTTGGCGGCGCTGCTGACCGCGCAATTCTATTCGCCGGCCGAGATCATCATGATCGACCTCGACGACAACCGGCTGGAGGTGGCCCGGACCTTCGGCGCCACGCAGACCATCAACAGCGGCCGCGAGAATGCGGTGGAGCGGGTGAAGGCCATGACCGGCGGCCTCGGGGTGGATACCGCCATCGAGGCGGTGGGCATCCCGGCCACGTTCGTGCTGTGCCAGGATATCGTCGGCGCCGGCGGCACCATCGCCAATGTGGGCGTTCACGGCACCAAGGCGGACCTGCACCTGGAGCGCCTGTGGGCCCACAACATCACCCTCACCACGCGGCTGGTGGACACCGTGACCACGCCGATGCTGATCAAGACGGTGCAGGCCAAGCGGCTGGATCCGCGCAAGCTGATCACCCACCGCTTCCCGCTGGCCAACATCCTCGACGCCTACGCCACCTTCGAGAAAGCCTCCGACACCAAGGCCCTGAAGGTGATCATCGAAGGCTAGAGCGCGATCCGAGCAAACTGAACCAATTTGCCCGGTGAATCGCCCCTAAATCCAAGAAAGAGAACGCGCGATCCGATCAGCTTGCGTCGCAAGCTGATCGGATCGCGTCTCAGGAGCCGGCCCCACCGCCGCCGCCTTCGCGCGGCGCCGAGGCCGCGCCCAGTCCCAGCACCTCCTCCAGCCGGTCGAGGGCATGGAGCACCGCCTCGGTGTCCCGGGCTCCCAACGCCGTGCACAGGCGGGCCTCGAAGGCGCTCATGTCCGGCACGATGGCGCGGCAGGCGGTGCGGCCTGATGCGGTGAGGCTCAGGAACTCCTCGCAGCGGTCATCCGGATTCTCGGTGCGCGACAGCCAGCGCCGCTCCTCCAGCCCCTGCCGGAACCTGGACTAATGGATCAACCGAAACGGATGGTACCCATCCGTTTCGAAAAGTTGACCCCCCAGATCAAAGAGTTGTGGTTCGACCTGCTCGCGACAGATGGGTTCCATCTGTCGCGGTCGAACCACTAGATGGCGATTCGAGAAAGAGAACGCGTTGCCCGATCAACTTGCGTCGCAAGCTGATCGGGCAACGCGTTCTCCAGCCATTCCTCGCCGGCCTCCTCGCGAGGACCGGCTCTGCCCGCCCCCTCTGCCCGCC